>JAAVBC010000011.1 GCA_014803765.1 Bacteroides sp.
GACGACAGCTCAATGTCGGCGTTACGGTAGCCGTCATCTTCAAGCATCTCGCGCATAGTACCGGCAGGGAGTTTGCCAAGGTCGCGGCGATAATGAGCAGGGTCGAGATTAGGCTGACCGGTGAAGATAGCGGTAGTATTCGCCACTGCATCCGTCTGATAGCCTTGAATCTTAAACTTGAACTTCATTGGCTTACAGGATTTTGCGGATGGTGTCGGGAGAATAATGCTTGAAAATCTGCTCGAAGTTATCGAGGACATTGTCGTTAGCGGCAGAAGCGTCACGCATAACGAAATAGTCAGGTTTCAGCTTGGCTATTTCAGTGACGGTTGACTCGTTAACTTCGGTGTCAAAAGTGGCGATAAGATAAGTACCGTCAACGAAGAAAACCTTTTTGCCGTTGACATCGCGCTCCTCAATTTTGGCAGAGAGTTCGATGCCGAGTTCAGGCAGAACTTGGAACAGGAGGTCAAGCGGAGTGCGGTCAGACTTCACATTATCAACGTAGTTGAAAAGGTGCTGCTCGTTGAAATCTTCGGGAGTGTAGAACACATCCTCCATATTCGACGAGTCAAGTTTGAGGACACGGAAGCCGACATCAAGGTCTTTAGCCTTGTCTCCGGCTTCGTCCTTGACTTTCTCACCGGCACGACGGATGCGCTCTTCACCAATTTGGCAAATGTTCTCATAGCCAGCCTTACGCGCTTCGCTCTTCTCATCTGTAACTTCGGGAAGCTGCACCATAATAAACTTGCGCTTTCCGCCGTCCTCAGCATTGAGTTTCATAACGGCGTGTGCAGTAGTACCGCTACCACTAAAAAAATCGAGGATTATAGACTCGTTATCACTAAAGCCGATAAGAGTATAAAGCAATGCTACTGATTTAGGATAATCGAAATATTTACGATTATCAAATAATCGTTGAACTTCGGAATCTCCATTTGAAATATTTGTGACGATATCTTTTAGAGTTGTGGTGTTGAAGTCCCTAATACGAGTATAAATTTCATAGCCGCCCTTAGAAGTCGGAAGAACAATTAAGTTGAAGGATTCTGAATCAACCTTTGGGCGTGACCATCTCCACGCATGGTATTTATGAACGCCATCACCATTGGTATGGGGTAAAATCTCGACAAAACCAGGATATGATGCGCCAATATCACCTGATTTGATTTCCTCAGTATCAGGATTATAGAAAATTGAAAAAACAAGATTTGGACGTGTTTCTTCATTAAATTTTCTATTATGATTGTAAAGAGTATCACCTATTGCAAATGCACCATGCTCATCTTCCCTTAGGTCTTTATTGAAACCCTTGTAAGCATCAGGCATGTTATTCTTAGCAAAAGCAATGTCAATATCAAATGTAGATATTGCTCTACTATTTTTTGCATATACCAATATAGGTTCCCATGTTTTAGCCGCACCTTTACCAGATATTTGACGACCTGTAAGGTTATTAACCCACGCAAAGGTATTTAGGTAATTTATACTACCAAATACCTCATCACAAACTTTCTTTAGATTGTGTTCTTCATTATCATCTATTGAGATGAAAATAACACCATCCTCAGAAAGTAAGTCACGCGCCACTTTCAGTCGCGGATATATCATGTTGAGCCAGTCTGTATGAAAGCGACCATTGCTTTCAGTATTTCGTTGCATAGGGTCGAGAACTTGGTTGCCATCCTCGTCAAAGAGACCACTGGATGCCTCAAAATCTTCCTTGCCCTGCGCGAAATCGTCGTTATAGACGAAGTCATTGCCAGTGTTATAAGGAGGGTCAATATAGATCATCTTGATTTTACCAAGATAGTTCTCGCGTAGAACTTTCAGAACATCAAGATTATCGCCCTCGATGTAAAGATTTTCTGTGTTCCAGAAATCTTTTGAGGCTACCAAGTCAGGGCGAAGAGTCTTGTCGATAGCAGTATTAGCAAGACGCGAAGCGGCACGCTTATCGGGCCATGTGAACTGATAGCGTTCTTCGCCCTCTTCGAGTACATCCTTTGACAACTCAGCACGGAGTTTGTCAAAGTCAATGGCAAGTTCGACGGTGCCGTCCTTGCCTTTCCGCTCTGTGACGCAATTAGGGAACAACGCGGCTATCTTAGCCACGTTCCCATCCATCGCGTCAAGGCTTTTCATTCTTAGTTTATCCATTATTGTAATCCTTAATAATTCTTTTCAATTCGCTCAAAAGATGTTAATTTACTTACTAATTCTAAGCGTGTTTGTGTTGTTACCTCCTCACAGCCTAATATTGTGTTTGCATCGTTCATAATAAAATCTGCAATTACCTCTACCTCACATTCGTGTTCTACTCCGATATGGCTAACGAATTTTAGGGATTTTGACTGTAACTTTATATACGAATCATCTGATTTTGAAAGTTCATCGTTCCATAAATCCTTGCTCTTTAGGAAATCATCAGGCGTACAGCCAAATACCCAAGATGTATAATCGTTAACATTGTGCATAGCAAATGCTCGCCATTCTCTCTCGTCATAAAAATAACATTCGTTTCCGTACACATCTAATCCTTGCACTGGCTTATATAAAGCCAATAAAAAATCGGAAAAAAACCTTCCATCTATCCCAGTGTTAATTTCGTTCAAAATTTCACGAGGCAGTTTATTGATAATATCATCTTTACTTACAGATGTAAAATCAATTGTCTCCGCAATTTCTTCTAACTGTTTCTTCATTGAGTTGTAAAGGTTATGAAGCCTTATATTTGAGTTCTTTCTTACCTTTGCAAAAAAAGTAATAGCATCAAATAAATTTGTAGAGCTGCCATAAATAACTGGATTAAAAATAGGATTAAGCATAGTTGACAATAGCTCTTTGTTTAATCCGATAAAGTATTTTCCATATTTTTCTGCATGGGGAAGAGTCCGAGTTATAGGAATATCACAGAACGAAACCATAGGGATTGCAATACCACAGTTCTCTAATTCTGAACAAGAGTCAACATTGAATACTCCGTCGTATATCCTATCATTTAATAGTTCACTACTAAATCTTTCAAACGCATAAGAATATCTAAACCCATTTGTAATAATCTTCAAAAGAACTTCAAAGGTTGAGGTGAAATGGAATAATGAGGACGGCGAAATTGGATTCATAACAATACTTTAAGTTTTTGAAGTTCAACGAATAGCTCACGCTTGCGGCGTGGCTGTTTAGTGGCTTTCATCTGACGCTCCAAGGCTTCAATCTGATGCAGGAGCTTATCTCTTTCTTCATCAATCTTGATTTGCTCGGTAAGGGATTTATCCTGATCAACCGAGAAATCTCCGATTGTGGAAACAATGTTTTCCCAAACGGCATCAAGATTGAGACCTGCAAGGGTTAAAGAGATAGCGTCCAAAGATTGCCAAGGAGCGGTGAACAGCTTACCATGATATGTGGCAAGCATCGCCTCTTCCTCATAGCGCAGAACATAAATGATGCGCTGAGGAATATACTTGGCAAGAAGTATAATAGCCTTTGTGTCGAAATCATGCGACTTTAGCGAGACTTCGACAACAAATATCTCATTAACCTCGAGACCGACGGCGATAGCCGGGACGGTGCGAGGCGAAATCCAGTTAACGAAGTCGAGACGCGACACCTCTGCATCGAAACGTTCGCGTTGCGATGCAGTCCAGTCGAACCGCTTAAAGAGCTGCGCTTTTGGAAGCGGTCGTTTTACTTCGGTGGTTAGTGGCAGTCCTAACATTTAATTCAGATATTAGTGGTTAGATATTAGATTTTAGTTTATTAGACATAGTTTTTGCCGTAGAAGTGAGTAACTTGATTAATTCTGTGCAATCATCATCTATTGACCTATATTGTACCTCTGAGAGAAAATCGGTTTTGAAAAGCAATTCAAGCCAATATTTCGTTTCTGCACATTCTTTTAATGAAATATACACTTTTGACAGGAAGTCTTTTTCTGATATTCCGTAGATAGCTTCCGATAAGTTTGCTCCAATAGAAGTCCCGCTTCTTAACATTTGCTTGGACAGCACATATTCTTTCATTTCTCCAGAAAGGTATTGATAGAGCCTTACAATACGAATTGCAAAGTTTTTACTTTTATCTAATGTCACACTATTTCGTGCCATATCTAATCTCTAATATCTATCATCTAATAACTAAAAAACAGATTAACTCAAAGTCATCAAGACCGCGCACTTCATTACCGAAAAGAGCTCCGCTGTCGCCGTCGAGGAACGAGAATAGATCCGTCGTTTCCTTGATTTTGATTAGCGAGGAGATGGCATCTCCAAGCAGACGCGAGTAAGTACCCATGCGCTGACCGTCGCGCGTTTCAGCATTGAACTTGCGACAGAGGTCAAGCATAGGCTCAGATTTACCACGGCAAAGGTGACGCATACGGTTGAGAAGGTCTTTCGGGTCAAGGTGATCCACAATCACCTCCGAGTCCTTCGAGATATAGACCATGTAGAACGGATGCAATCTGTTCTTGCGGTCGATGTTAATTTCGTTGTTGCGGTTCTTCAACACGAAGACGACACCCGGAGGAGCGCCCTTATCTGACGGCACGATAGCATGAAGTCCCATAGGAGTATGCTCAATGTCATGCCCTTGATTGATATAGTCTAGCAGGTCAAGGCGGAACTCATTAAGACCTAAGTCCATAATGGAAACGCCTGTACTCATTTCCTCAATATCGACGACTTCCTCTTTTAGGCGTTCCAACTGGTCACGACGATATTTGAGGTCGCCCTGTTCCTCGGCAGAAAGTGGATTGTCGTCGCCGGTGGCGGTAAGGACAGACACTTTCATTCGGGCTTCGACACGACCCTTGAGATTGATATAATCGTCAAGGTCTATGTCGGGCCAGTAGTTTACGAGTTGGATTACCGAGTTGCGCGAACCGATACGGTCAATACGACCGAAGCGTTGGATGATACGCACAGGATTCCAGTGGATATCGTAGTTAATGAGGAAATCGCAGTCTTGGAGGTTCTGACCCTCCGAGATGCAATCGGTAGCGATAAGAACGTCAATTTCCTCATTGAGATTGGGATATAGAGAGGCTTTTTCCTTTGAAATTGGCGAGAAGAGAGTAAGGACTTTGTTAAAGTCCAGTTTCTCGCGGAGTTTCAAAGTAGAGCGAGCTTCAACGTCGCCCGACACCAGGGCTGTATTCAGACCTGTGCGCTCTTTGATGAGCGGTGCGATGTTCTCGTAGAGATACTGAGCTGTGTCGGAGAAGGCGGTGAAGATTATGATTTTCTTATTGTCGCCGTTGATTGGATTATCAAACTTATTGCGGATGTCCTGCAGGAGCATTTGAAGTTTGCTGTCATGTTCAGGAGTGATGTCTTCGAGCATGAACAACAGAGTGTTCAGGTTTTCGAGGTCTTTGGCGAGATAGCCGCGCCACTGAACATAATCCATATCAAGGAGATCAATCTTCGTTTTCTTACCACCGATAAAGACGGAATCCTCGCGCTCGTCGAAGTCGAGACCGCTGTCAAAGTCGTAGTCATTGACTGTGGAGTGCGAGCCTGATGCGGCGACTGAATCAATGGAATTGATAGTCGCCTGAATGTAGTCTTTGATTCGGGTAAGGGTAAGACGGAACGAATTGACCGAACTTTCGAGGCGTTTGAGCAGGTTGATGCTCATAAGTTGACGGATACCTCGTTCACGACCGCTTCGGGAAAGATTGCCGAAGCGTCCGTCCTCACGCGCTTCCATGTACTTCTCCAGTTTGCTCGGCAAAATGAAGTCGGAGGGCGTGTATATGGCGAGATTAAGTTCACTGACACTTACAAAGATGTCATTGAACGTAACAGTCGTAGAAAGGTCAGTAAGTTTCGGAGACCGGGAGATTGGCTTCAATCTTTCGGGGAACTTGCCGATGTCGGTGGTATCGTAATATTGCTCGATATGCTTACGGGAACGAGCAATGGTAACGCTGTCGAGGACTTCAAAGAAGTCAAAACTTAGCGTTTCAAGCAGTGCTTTGGTGGTACGATCTTCCGGAGGAAGTTTGGACCAGCGGTTAAAAGCAGTCTGCGCCTGACGGAAAATATCGTCAAGTGAGCTTGTCGTTTTCAGTTTGGCATCCATCTGAGATGAATCCCCCTCGTAAGCGAGTGCAAGCTGATTGCGCAGGTCATTGAAGCGGTTGTTGACAGGGGTTGCTGACAACATAAGCACCTTTGTCTTCACTCCTGAGCGGATAACCTTGTTCATCAACTGGAGATAGCGGTTCTCGCGCGGATTCTCGTCATTCTCATCGGTGGTGACTTTTCCACCGTTGCGAAAGTTGTGGCTTTCGTCGATAACGACAAGGTCATAGTTGCCCCAGTTGATGTGTTCGAGGTCGAGACCATTGCTCTGCCCAGACTGACGCGACAGGTCGGTATGATAGAGAATATCATAGCGCAGACGGTCAGCCACAAGTGGGTTGTTCTTATAGTTGCTTCTATAAGTAACCCAGTTGTCGTGCAGTTTCTTCGGGCAGAGAACGAGCACATTTTTATTGCGGTTCTCGTAATATTTGATGACAGATAGTGCGGTGAACGTCTTGCCGAGACCTACGGAGTCGGCAAGGATGCAGCCATTATACTTTTCAAGTTTATTGATAATGGCAAGCGCCGCATCTTTCTGAAAATTATAGAGTTTATTCCAGACTGTGCTTGACTTGAAGCCGGTAGCTTCATTAGGCAGTACGTCCTCTGAAATATCTTCAAGGAACTCATTGAAGATATTGTAGAGCGTCACGAAGTAGATAAACTCCGGGGCGTTCTCCTTGTATGCGTTGGTGATATTGTCGAGAACTTCTTCGGTAACGACTTGTAATTTATCGTTGTCATTCCAGACCTGATCGAATAGTCTGAGATAGAATTGAGAGAGCGGAGCATCTGTACGCTGAACGAATTGATAGGCATTATTACCCCTCTCGCTACCGAGATCAACAGTCGTAAAACCGGTGATGGGCATATAATTTACGTCATCGACATTTATGAACCCCATCATCTTTTCATTAGTGCGGTTGGATTTAAAGCAGACTTTTTTCCTTATCCAATCAGCACATTCTTTCGCCACAGCCTTCAGCGAGAGTTCATTCCGAAGTTTGATTTCAAACTCGCTTCCACACAAATCGCGTTCTCTGTTAAGACGCGGGATGTAGAATTCCCTCATCTGTTTATCCGGACGTTCAGAAATAAAGGCAGGGTAAGTAAAGATGAAACGAAGTTCTGAGATTTCATTCAGTTGATCGCGCAGTTCCTGAAAGGCATAGATAGAAAAATTGGCAGCTGCAATAGAAACGCGACTCCCCTGTCTGATAGTAGCAATCAGATCATCCTTCAATGTGTGTTGAATGTTGTCGATTAAAATAGGTTGCACAGTCGGAGTCGCTTACTTTCATAGCCATAGACTCCGGATGGCAATTATTCGTGTGGTTAAAATCAAGAATTTAATCTTGATAAAAACGTTACCTATATATAGACGAAGGCGGGAGTCATCACCGACTCATTCCGCTCTCATGGTCCTAGGAAAACCATTACAACACTATGGAATGAGCAATGGTAGAAGAACCCCCGCGAAGTATGTATATGTAGTCATCACGCTCCTTAGATGAAAAGAAGCGCAAATACATAGACGTACCCAAGGGGCATCCACTATTGCTTAATCCTGACAGTGATTCAAAATTTCCTAGGTTTTGAGAGCCAAGAAATAAGCGTAGTAAACGCCTTTCGTATGTAATCGAACCGCCCAATCCCCGGTGTTATCCCTCCTCTGAGGCACCGCGCATCGCGGGGTTCTTTTACAAAATTACAAAAAAATCATCAACTCCAAAATAGCCAACTCCTTATTTTTACTCTCCTCTAAAATTTTTAGCGAAGAGAAATAAAAAAAGAGACTGCATGGCAACGCCTTGCAGTCTCTTATTCTGATTTATTCTGATTTATTCTGATTTATTCGGCTATTTCCTTCTTGGAATTTCCAAGTGCTCCCCACACGATCGCACTTAACAGAGCGCCTAATATCGGAGCCACTATAAAGAGCCAGATCTGAGAGATCGGTGTGCAGTTACCCTCGATTGCGGCGAAAATAGCCGGACCGATCGAACGCGCCGGATTAACGGATGTGCCGGTAATGGGAATGCAAACGATATGTACAAGCACAAGAGCCAGACCGATCGCCAGACCGGCGAATTTCCCCGCTCCTTTCTTTTCATCCGTAGTAGCGAGTGCTACAAGCACGAATATAAACGTAAAGATGAATTCTGCCACAAATGCCGGGACGAGATTACCGGGGAGATATGAATTCGCCCCCGTAGTTGTCGTATTGTTGAACACGGCTGACAGACCGGCTTCGTTGCCGGAATGAACGAGGAAATAGATAACTGCCGACGCACAGAAAGCACCGATCACCTGAAACAACATGTAGCCGAGTGCTTCCTTACCCGACATTCTGCCACTCGCCCAGACGCCGGTGGTGATAGCGGGATTAATATGGCAACCGGAAATATTGCCGATCGTGTATGCCATAGCGACAACGGCAAGACCAAAAGCGAACGCCACTCCCAGAGTAGTCACGCCAAAACCTGTTGTACCCAGTCCGATACCTGCGAAAACCGCTGCTCCACATCCCATGAGTGTGAGCACGAATGTGCCGAGTAGTTCGGCAAAATACTTTTTCATAGTGATAAAGTTTAATAGTGAATACTGTTCCCCGCTCTCACTGTTATTCTCTGACAAGGGAATAATTCGGACAGGGGAATAATTAAAGGTGCAGTAGTCAGACGCATCTTTCCGGCAACTAATTAATGAAAAATAAGCTTTATACAATTATTTCTTAATTACCATTTCGGACTTAAAAAATAAGAGGTAAATCAAGCGTAGAATAATTATCAATATTAACACCATTGGAGTTTCCAAATTCTGCATCAATATAACACTCTTTGATTTTATTTTGTTTATTTTAATCTATTTTCCTTTTGTTCACTTCTTCACCTGCCCTATACCCACTCTATTTTAAGTGTTACAAAAATGGGCGCGGGAACTGATGGCTGTAAACCCGAAGCGGGTTGCGAGTGTTAGATTTACAATAAAGATTACATTCTTAGAGAGTGTGTGAATTTTTAATAAAAAATTTCTAAAACTCTCTGAATATTAATTCTGTTTAAAATCAAACACTATCTTAAACTAAATTATGAAAATATGACACGCGAAGAATTTATTAAGAAACTTGAACACGCTGTTGAAGAATATGCGGAAGGAGCGAATTTCTTTGATGCTAATCCTCAATTGAGGATCAATCCTTTGACTTTTGAAGTGGAAGCCGTCAACGGTGAGGATTATCTCAAAGAAATCGCGGATAATATGGAAACTATCGAGGATGAGGCAGCAGCTGACGGTGCGGAGGATGAAGATGCTACTGATTATCAGGCGTCACAAAACCCCGATTTCTATTCCATCAAGGAGTATGTAGTCACAGACTCTGAGGGCAAAATGAAACCGAACCTTAGAGCCATTGAGCGTCTCGCCGCTAAATATCTATAAACCTTCCACTTGCAGGATGCACTAACGCGGGAGGATAAATATACAAAGATCCGCAGGATGCAACAATCCCCTATCAGGATTGAGCAATATCTTTCTTTACGGAGGATTTTCTGCGAGGTTTAAAATATCTCCTGCGTCCTGATTGAGTTTTGGCACTCTCATCTGCAGCCGGGTTATCGCCTCCTCTTGGGGATTTACTGGTCTTGGAATTGCCGGACTTGGAATTTCCGGAGGAGTATTTCTTACCGGAAGGTCGTCTGCCGGATGATTTTGAATTAGATGAAAACTTGGGTCCTTCTCCTAATTCCGGGGGGAGGACTCCTTTTTTCACCTCCTTACCAAGGAGCTTTTCGATTCTTTTGAACCTCATTCTGTCTTTCTCATTGATAAGAGTAGCAGCCTTTCCGTCCCTGTCGGCTCGAGCCGTTCGTCCGACGCGATGGATATAGTCCTCCCCTTCTGCCGGCACGTCGTAATTCACTACGAGCTCTATATCATCCACATCTATTCCTCGCGCTACAATATCAGTGGCAATAAGCACATTAATATTGCCAGCCTTAAAATCGAGCATGACATCCTCTCGCTTATTCTGGTCAAGATCAGAGTGCATCTCTCCCACTTTGAGATTCTTGATTTTAATTGCTCTTGCCAGTTCTTTTACCTTCTGTTTTGATGACGAGAATACAATGACACGCTTATAGTCATCTTCCTTAAGTATATGATTCAGGAGAGGAAGTTTTTGATTATCGTAGCAATAATAAGCCCTTTGATCAATCTTATCAGCCGGCTTTGAGACGGCGAGTTTGACTTCCTTAGGATTATGCAGTATTGATTTCGCCAATTGCTGAATCTTCGGCGGCATAGTAGCGGAAAAGAGAAGAGTCTGCCTGCTGTCGGAAAGATGCTTTACAATACTCATTATATCCTCATAGAATCCCATATCGAGCATTCTGTCAGCTTCATCAAGGATAAAGAAGGAGACTCTTGAGAGATCTACAGATCCCATCTGAAGATGAGCAATAAGTCTTCCGGGAGTGGCAATCACGATATCGGCGCCCATCTTAAGACCGCGACGCTGCTGTTCGTAGGTATATCCATCTGTACCCCCATATATAGGGAGTGAATTAACATCAACGTAGTAGGCGAATCCTTGAAGTTGCCGATCGATTTGCTGAGCAAGTTCGCGGGTGGGTGCCATAATAATGCAATTGACACTGTCCTTTGGGAAATTACCGGTGCAGAGCAGATCGATTACCGGAAGAAGATAGGCAGCAGTCTTACCGGTTCCGGTCTGAGCACAAGCAAGCAAGTCGTAGCCCTCAAGCACCGGTGGAATTGCCGCTTCCTGAATAGGGGTCATTTCATCAAAACGCATATCCCACAAAGCGTCCAACAGATCGTCACTCTCAAAAAATTCGTCGAATCTCATCAGTTAAAAGGTATTCATGATGTTAAAATCGATCGCAAAATTAATAAAAAAATTCCAACCTATTAACCTTATATCCCATTAAAAATTAATGATATGTAAGGAATTTAACGCCCGAGGATGAAAATAGTTTAACATTTTTTTGAATTTTTCTCACTTTTTTCATATCCGATTTTTAATTCCCATTGTTTTATATACGTAAGACGACTGAAAAAGATAGTCAGTTATCCTACACTAATAAACTTCAAATAACTAAAAACGCAATAACATGAAATCTTCAGAATCTTTCAAAAGCAGACTTCTCGGTCTTCAGGGTAATCTTTTAAGTTTTGCATATCAGCTTACTTCAAATCGTGAGGAAGCACAGGATCTTCTTCAGGACACAACCCTCAAAGCTCTCGACAACGAGGAGAAATACGTCGACAACGTAAATTTCAAGGGATGGATCTTCACCATCATGAGAAATATCTTCATCAACAATTATCGTCAGACCGTGCGTCAGGCTACAGTCGTTGATAAGACCGAAGATCTCTATCACCTCAATATATCTCAGGATTCCGGTCTTTCCACTCCCGAAGGTTCCTTCGCAGTGAAAGAGATCCATGAGGCTCTTAATTCTTTCTCTGATGATTATCGTATCCCCTTCAACATGTTTGTAGCCGGATATAAGTATCATGAGATAGCTGATAAGCTGGGGCTCCCCCTCGGCACTGTAAAGAGCCGCATCTTCTTTGCCCGCAAACGTCTTCGCGACGAACTCTCTGATTATGCACGTTAATCAGGCAAAAAGAGGTATCATCCAAAAGTAAAGACTACCCAAATTTAGAAAGATTTTAATATATTTGCAATTACATATTTAAGAATATAAATGTGGCACTTGGACGTGAGTCCGGGTGCCACAGACATTTTTTAGACCTCAAAACATAAGCGGAATAGGTTCAGAAAGAGAAGTGCGCTCCCAAGCGGAATCCACCTTTTGATACACCCGGATAATCGCGGTATGTGAGGCGCCAGACGTAGTCCAGGCGCAGGCAGGTCAAGATATTGTCTATTCCGACGCTAAGCTCCATATATGGTTTGGAAGAGAGCCTTCCGGTTGCCACATTCTCCGGGAAATTCCACAGTTCATTATTTTTCAGCGGATCATTCTTTGATGTCAAACCGCCCATCAAACCTTTGAACGATACGACCTCTCTCAATTTCAACTTCTTAACGAGCGGAATACGATTGAACAGNACGCCATTAGCAAAGTAACTCAAATCTATCGACCCGTAATAATCCATNGGGAACTCCATTGGATTCANTAANGAATAGGATTCAGGCTGGATTGTGAAAGAAAGATTGGCATTCTGCCATAGAAGCTGAGGATATTCNACCTTTGTCCAAATCTTTCCACCTTTCAGCAGGCAGTCGATATATCCGAATGCGGAAAGCCAGAATCTTTTCGACACAGTCAGTTCGGTCTTATTGAGATTAAATCGCGAACCCAACATCCCCTTCGGCGTTAATTCGTGAGAAAGAAGAATGACAGGNGCATCCTTATTGATATGAACTCTCCTGGTTGCAGTCTGCACATATTTTTCTCCGGGCGCATAGCGCAGTTCTACACGAAATCCTGCAAGAGTATAGTGATTTTCCCTAATTCCGTTCTGATTGATAAAGGGAAGCATTAATGTGGACTCAAAAATTCTATGTTCAAACCCGGCTATTACAGAGAAATTATTTTGTAATTCAATCTGATAAGTGACTCCTGCCAGGCGCTTATACAAGGCGAGATCACTCCCTTTTCTTTTGAGCGACAGGAAGATATTATCTGAATTAGTGTAGACATAGTGCTGCCCCACTTCATCAAGGTCATAGCTATAATGTAATCTTAAAGAATTTACAGGAAATTCCCGTGAATGATAGCCTTTCTCAATAAATGAGTATTCAATCTCTCCGCTATATTGCACTTTCTTATCCTTAAAACCATAAGCCACGTAGCCTCTCCCAAACCAATGCTTGGAGAGGTTGGCAGTGGTCAGTCCGCCAACGCGCAGTCNGACACCCTCCAATGAGTTATAACTTATAAGNGAGTTNATCGGACCGAAATCGAATTTGGAATTNTTNCCGGTAGCNACATATCCGTTGACAAGCATTTTAAGNACCTTCTCACTCCAATATATCGCCGGGTATTTTCTGAGTCTGCTCATCATCGAACCAATCTCTCCTTCNGCCTTTGTCAGCGGCACCAACCGATATTCATTCCATTTATCCCAGGGCTGGAGATTGGCATTTTCATAGACTATATACCCGGATGCNTCATATAGAAAATTATGAAGATTCTTAGCATCCGTAAATTTNGGNTGACCATAGGTGGAGATGCGGCGCGCATAGAANGGTTGAGTTCCCGGCATCAGTTGCAGTTCTACGACCATATCATCCGACTTGATATGCCTCTTCCCGTAAGAATCCTTCATATATTCCTGCGTTATGAAGACATTATCAACATAATTAAGATTGATAACTCGCGGGACTCTCATTTCTACCCTTTTTATGAAATATGAGGAATCCCCAACCTCCACAAACATTCTTCCATTGAACCCGAAGGATTCAGGTGTGCGGGGAGCAAATACTAACTCCGCATACTTTTTCCCATCTATTTTGAGCGTATCATTCAGATAATATCTATAATAGTTATCGGAAAGCCGGCTTATCGGAGAGACAAATCTTTGATTAAATATTGCTATATCATCTTGATATATATTTACATTGCGGAAAACGTCCTCAAGCATCGTTGTGACGCTTTCCTGATTAAACTGCTCATCAACCCCGACGCTTCTCTGACCTCTGACAATCGTCTTATCTTTAGTGAAATCCAAAGAATGCAAGAGTGTGCCTGCNTTCTCTTTCAGAAGCAGAAGCAANACCGGTCTGCCGGAGTGGGCAGCCGTATCGACATACTCTTCTAAAAAGCGGAACTTATCCTTTCCTGAAAATTCAGTCGCATCATAATCATTCAAACCCAAAACTATCTTGGTGTAGAAATCTTCCGTATATTCCGGCAACATACGCGGATCGCCCGAATCCTTATTTTTTCGTATCGCCTTCATCAAGTCATAAGCCGGGTTATTCTTCTTTGAATAATGTGAGCGATTGCGCGTTATGTCGACCCCTTCCAGCGTCGTAACTTTTACAATCAGTTCCTCTTCTTCCTCGGCAATAACNCTGTCTGCAATCATCCTGCCCTTCTCTTCAGTTAATATATTAATAAGAGAATCGGAGGGAGAGTCTGCCGACATAAAGGAGACTCCCGACAACAATATGCAGAGAATTATCAGCATCTTAAACGCTGCCGATCGGGATAAAGGATATGATATAAAAGACTTTAACATTATATGCCATAAATCAGGGACACGAAACGCTATTAAAACGCTATTAACTTGNCTGCCCCTAAGACTCTAAACTACAAAATTAATCATTATGCTTCGTAACTCAAAAATATTAACTACATTTGTAGACTCTGTAGGATNCTGAATGAATTAATTATTATAGCAAAATGGGAAAAGAGATAGAAAGGAAATTTTTGATTAAAGGTCAGTTGCCGCAAGGTGAGGANCTTATATGTCGTAAGATTAGTCAGGGGTATCTGTCGACAAATCCGGANGCAACGGTAAGAGTCAGANTTATGGATAGCAGTGGNTTCCTCACTGTAAAAGGCAAGACCAAAGGCATCAAGCGTGACGAATTTGAATATGAAATCCCTATNGAAGACGCTCNTAANATGCTGACTCTATGTGGGGATAGAGTGATTCAGAAGAGTCGCNTCATATTTGTTCATGATGGCAGAAAGTGGGAACTGGATATATTCTCCGGTAATCTGGACGGGTTAAGAATCGCAGAAATAGAACTTGAATCAGAGGATGAGGTCATCAGTCTGCCGGACTTTATTGGCAANGAAGTGAGCGATGATCCACGATATTTTAATTCCAATCTCATCATGATGNCGAAAGAGGAAAGAGATGCACTTCTGAAAGAAATATAGAATTAATAGNNGATAAATTCCTTATCGCCGTTTCATTAGGGCGGCACGAAGTTGAAGCAACTCAGATCGGACATCTTCGAGTGTGGCAAGAATCTGCATNCGCTTTGANACATTTTTGCCGTTTACCCGCAACTCCTGCTTCACNGCCTCTATCCTCATCCCTCTTTCACGCAGTAGATATTTGATAAGCTTTACTTTCTCAATCACTTCCGGAGTGTAATAGCGTATTTTGCCGGTGTTTCTGACCGGTTTGATCGTATCCGGGAACTCTTTTTCCCAATAGCGCAGAGTTGTCGATGATTCATCTACAAAATCTGCCACCTCACTTATTTTATAGAAACTTTTGGTATATTCGTTCATNGGAAGTTGAANNAAGAAAGTAAGTGATGAATCAGTCCATTATGTTGCCGGCATCATCCGCCTGCTGCGACATTTCGGTGTACATCTCGGGAGTAAGATCAAGNAAGAAATAATTGATCGGATTCAGGGCTTCATCCTTAAATCTTACTTCATAATGCAGNTGGCTACCTGAGGACGCACCGGTAGAACCCACATAACCNATCAATTCGCCACGCTTTACGTTTTGACCGACCGCAGCTGTCGTAGATTGCAGATGTGTGTATCGCGTTATATAGTTATACCCATGGTCAATCTCTATCATATTGCCGTTGCCTCCCTTTCGTTCGGCGACNGTCACTTCCCCATCNGCTGTAGCATAGACGGGTGTNCCTTCNTCAACGGCAAAATCTATTCCCGGATGAAACTTTCGNGCACCTGANATAGGGTCAAACCTCAGACCGAATCCTCCGGCAAGAATCATGTTTTCATCATGTATCGGGAGACTTCCCGGGATGTGATTCATCTGATCCTGTTTCTTTCCGGCTGCCGCCTTCAGCTGATCAAANGACTGACTTTGGGAATACANNAGATGATCCAGAAGATCGGCAGATTGTGTCAGTCTGCCGATGAGAGCTTGATCNGACAGCTTTTTCATACCGGCATAACTCTTTTCATAATCATATCCGGCGTATCTTCTGCTGACNCTCATNGGATCCATCTGCATCATGACGCGATAGAAATTATCATCTCTCGCACGAATTTTATCCATCACCTTAAGAGATGCCTCCAATCGACCTTCAAGCACATTATATTGNGAACGCAACATGATATTCTCCCTGCGCAATTCCTGCTCNGTGTTATTNGTCAATCCGAAATAGACAGCTAAGAACATTAATGTTCCCAGAATNAAAGACAGACAGAAAATGCCTCCCGCCTTCAAAATTTTACTTTTAAGGGTAGGATACACTCTCTCGAAATTATCAGTTGAAGGATTATAGACGTATAAAGCTTTCTTATCCATTGACAGAATGAAGATTCTTCTTGCAAAAGTAGTGGAAAAATGTTAATTTTGCAAGATATTAGACTGATTCAGAAACTAACTCTTCATATATATAATGACAGCTAAAGAAATCAGGGAGTCTTTCAAAGAATTCTTCCGTGGAAAAGGGCATCATATAGTGCCCTCCGCACCGATGGTGATTAAAGATGACCCGACATTGATGTTCACCAATGCCGGCATGAACCAATTTAAGGATATCATTCTGGGCAATCGCGCTGCGCAGTATAAAAGAGTTGCCGATTCTCAGAAATGTCTTCGTGTTTCCGGTAAACATAACGACCTGGANGAAGTCGGACATGACACATATCATCACACAATGTTCGAGATGCTCGGCAACTGGTCGTTTGGCGATTATTTCAAAAAGGAGGCTATCGACTGGGCATGGGAATATCTCGTAGACGTGCTTCATCTACCTACCGATCGTCTCTATGCCACTGTTTTCGAGGGATATGCTCCCGAAGGTCTTGAGCGTGATAATGAAGCAGCAGCCTATTGGGAACAGCATCTCCCCGCTTCCCATATCATTAATGGCAACCGCCATGATAACTTCTGGGAAATGGGCGACACNGGTCCCTGCGGTCCGTGCTCTGAGATACACATCGACCTTCGCAGCGATGAGGAGAGAGCTAAAGTTGATGGNGCTTCTCTCGTAAATAAGGATAATCCCCAGGTAATCGAAATCTGGAACCTNGTATTCATGCAGTATAACCGCAAGGCTGACGGCTCNCTCGAACCGCTCCCTGCAAAGGTGATTGACACNGGCATGGGTTTCGAGCGCCTTTGTATGGCTCTTCAGGGGAAACAGAGTAANTATGACACCGANGTCTTCACCCCTTATATCCGTAAGATAGAAGANCTGACCGGCAAGAAGTATGGAGAGGATGAGAANGTGGATGTAGCGATGCGTGTCGTAAGCGACCATNTGCGCACAATCTCTTTCTCCATNGCTGATTCTCAGCTTCCTTCAAATGCTAAGGCAGGCTATGTGATTCGNCGTATTCTCCGCCGCGCCGTTAGATATGCTTACACATTCCTCGGCTGCAAGGAGGCATTCCTCTATAAACTCGTCGATACTCTAATCGACCAGATGGGTGAAGCTTATCCTGAACTTCCTGCACAGAAGGATCTTATCAAGAAAGTGATTAAAGAGGAGGAAGACTCTTTCCTTCGNACTCTCGATAAGGGTATCCGTCTGCTGGATGAGGAGATGAATTCCCTCAAGAAAGAGGGNAAAACCACTCTTAGCGGNAAGAATGCATTNACCCTTTATGACACTTACGGCTTCCCTCTGGATCTTACCGAGCTTATCCTTCGTGAAAATGGTCTGGATCTTGATCACAAAGGTTTTGACGAAGAGATGAAGAANCAGAAAGACCGNGCNCGCAATGCNGCATCTGTCGAAGCCACAGACTGGATTGAAGTNAATCCCGGTGAAGAGGAATTCGTAGGGTATGACNACACNGAGGCTGAAACCAAGATAATCCGTTATCGTAAGGTTAAGCAGAAGGGTAAGGAGTATTATCAGTTGCTTCTNACCAAGACTCCGTTCTATGCAGAGATGGGTGGTCAGGTCGGCGACCGCGGTGTGCTTGTTGATTCCAAAGGAAATGAAATTGAGATTTTCGATACAAAGAAAGAGAATAANGTNGGNGTTCACCTGACATANACTCTTCCCGAAAATCCCGCTGATACATTTACTGCAAAGATTGATGAAGATGCCCGCTTNGCTACTTCCTGCAATCACTCTGCAACNCACCTGCTTCATCAGGCGCTGAGAGAGGTGCTNGGCACACATGTAGAGCAGAAAGGTTCGTATGTCTCCCCCAATTCNCTNCGATTTGACTTCTCTCATTTCCAGAAANTNACTCCNGAGGANATTCGCAAAGTAGAGCATCTTGTCAACTCCAGAATCCGCAAAGCCACTCCNCTTGAGGAGAGAAGAGAATGCCCGATCGCCGAAGCTAAGGAACTTGGCGCTATGGCNCTCTTCGGAGAGAAATACGGCGATAAGGTGCGCGTAGTAAAATTCGGTGATTCNATCGAACTCTGCGGTGGTACGCACGTTGCGAACACCGGTAATATCGGTATGGTAAGAATCGTTGGCGAAAGCAGCACTGCAGCCGGAATTCGTCGAATTGAAGCTGTCACAGGTAGCGGAGTCGAAGAAATNCTTGATAATTTCCAGGATGTNATGAAGGATCTTCANGGGCTTATCGGTAATAACTCGGATATTCGTCAGGCTGTGCAGAAGGCTCTTGCNGATAANGCCGATCTTCAGAAGCAGGTGGATGAAGCTATGGCGGAGCGCGTGAAGCAGATGTCGCAGGAAGCTATTGCCAAAGCTCAGACCATCAATGGAATTAAGGTAGCCACTCTTGAGGGAATCAGAATCCCCGAGAATGTGAAAGACATNGCATTCGCTATAAGAAAAGAGGCAGGGGAAGCCACAGCCTTCCTGGCTGCAACTTCTAACGGCGACAAACCGCTTCTGACCGTTTCCCTCACNGATGATCTCGTGAAGAATGGTTTTAACGCTTCGCAGATGGTGAGAGAAGCTGCAAAAGCGATTAAAGGCGGTGGCGGCGGTCAGCCNTTCTTTGCTCAGGCAGGCGGTAAAGATGTCGATGGACTTGCAAAAGCAATGGACACCCTAATCGCAATGATAACCAACCACTAAAGCTGCGGCTTATCGGTTGCGAGACAAAAAAAACAGATACCTCCGAAATCAGGTGCACAAATCNCGCACCTTATTTCGGAGGTATCTGTTTATTATAAGTAAAGGTGAGATACACAACCGTGTCACAAGGACGCTGCACCAACCCGCGGATGCGGGTTGCCTAACCTTAAACCNCGGGTTGTGGACAATTNCCCCTTTCGGAGAAAAGGAGATTACTCACTTATCTTTTATTCCTTGTTACTTGTAAAAATATTGACCTTTATTGCGGGTGATNTTACCGTATTCTACGGCNTGACGNGGNCANANATGGTAGCAGGCAACGCAACTTGTACAATTGNTNCCCCATTTNGGAAANACTCTTCCGCCTTCCCCTTTTACCATGATAATATTATCAACCGGGCAAGCAGATGCACACATTCCGCAAGAGACGCAGGCATCAGTATGACGCCATTTGGAAGGGAAGANACCCCANCGCTTGAACAACGGATACACTATCCTTGATTTAATTCTCGGCATCGGACCGATTACATAATCTTCTCCCCATTTTCCGGCGTTTATCATTTCGGAAATNTCCTTAACCTTTGCAGGATACTTTTCTAATTTCTCCTTCTCAACCTCCTTTGAATCTACATCAAATCCCGGTAAAAGGACATAATTGTTAGGCATCTGCACGCTCCACCCTCCACATAGCNCNACTCCCCTTTCAGCCAAAGCTCTCTTCAGCATAAAGGGAGCTTCGCCGGTTTCATCGCCACAAACTGCGATAATCCATACAGGCACATTGGAAATGGCAGCCACAAACTTNTCATTAAGATTCCGAATGTAATCAATAACGATAGGAGGGACTCCCCATGAGTAGACAGGGAAAACAATACCAAATGAACTGCCTCTGAATTCAAGACTCAATGGAGGATTNTCAACAAGTCGCTCNACATCNTCATTGATNCCCNGCCCTAAGAGATCGGCGACATGACGACTGTTGCCTGTGCCCGAAAAATAGATTATCATCTTACTGTAAAGATATTAAATATAAGTTCACGCAGAAGTTTATACTCATTCTGGAAACTCTCCACACCCTTGGAATTGATATCGAACCGACGTAAAAAACCGATGATTTTCACCAATTGNCCNGCNGAATATTTCATCATTGCAGTCTTATATTCAGTCAGGGCATATTTATTGCGCAGTCCCATCGCTACTGCCAGACCTTCATCAGATTTATCCTTGGAGAAATGCCCNATCAACACCTTTGAGAAAAAGCCGAANAGGAGCGCCGTCGTCATCACTGTCGGATTATTCTTGGGATTAGACTCGAAATAAGATATTATCTGAAGACTCTTGTCATAGTTCTTAAACGCCAAAGCCCTGATGAGCTCAAAGTTATTATAATCTTTGGATATTCCGATGTTTTTCTCGACTATATCGGGGGTTATCTGTGGTATATTTCCACCNGCAGAGACGATCAATTTATCTATTTCACCAAACAATTTCTCCAGATCNGTTCCCAGAAANTCTACGAGCATAGCCAGAGCTTTCTCATCAATCCCAATCTTCTTGCTTCTGCAATAATCCTTTATCGGACCGGCAAGCTGATTCTCCCTGAGTTTAGGACTTCTGAATATTACAGCATCTCCCTTTGAGGCAGCTTTCATCAAAGCGGATGTTCCGGAAAGATTATCTCCCTTAAAACTGACTACAAGAACATTCTGCTCATTCGGACGCTTCACATATTCCGCCAACATNTCCAGCTTAGCCTTCGCCTTATCCATGCTNTGNGCTTCTTTTAAAATCACAAGTTTGCGATCAGCCATAAACGGATATTGCTGGCAGGCAGCAATTACACTCGGGATATCAATCTCCTGACCATAATAGACAGTGAAATTAAAATCTTTCTCNTCCTCTTTTACTATATTATGTTCGAAAGCCTCTACCAACTTATCAATATAATAAGGCTCCTCCCCCATCAGAAGATAGACGGGTGCAACATCACCTTTCTTGATACTCGTCAGAATAGATCTGAAATCAGTTGAATTGTCTTTTGCAGCCATCGAAGAAATAGTTATAGAACTTATAGAAAAAGAGTATTGTAGCTATCAGCGAAACAAAGGCCACAATGGGGAAACCNTGTTCTGTCACGAACAACTTGTCATCGAAACCGAGTGAAGGATAATTGCGCGACAACCATTCCCCTGCCACTACCATACTGTTGTTAAGTGCATGCGCAAANACTGCCGGCCATAACGAACCCGTAGTGAAGAATANATAACCGAAGAATGCNCCTAANAGCAATCGGGGGAAAAATCCATAGAATTGCAGATGTACAGCTGAGAAGATAAATGCCGCAATCCAGATTCCCCATACCGATATCGAATTATCCGAAGTCATTATTTTTTGGAGCGTTCCCCGGAAAAGAACCTCTTCTGAGAATCCGGTCAGCACCCCGATTATCAGTATGCCTGATAATAATCCGCCGATAGTATGAGTGGAAAGAATCACATCCGTGATTCTTCCGTTAAGTTCTTCCATCTGCTTCATCCAGCTCTCAATTCCTGAGAGAGAGTCAGGGAACGGAATAACGGAATTATAGTAAATCAACTGATTCATGGCGGGGAGTCCGAGAATATAGACAATAAGTACGCCTATGAACGGGCGTAGACTCACACGTTCAGATAAACCGAGATATGTCAGTGAATTCCCGGATATCAGTCCTGCGGCAACAAAACCCGCACCACAGAATCCTACAATATTCTGCACCACCGATTGAGCAAGATAGCAATCTCTGGAACCTGCCTCAAACATTAGCGGCATGAGTTCCGCAATGAATCCCGCCGCCATTAGAGACACNATAAAAGCTCCGGCTAAAACTAACAGATTCTTCAGCAGATTTCCCATTTATCAATCGAATTTTTTACGACGGAAAATAAAGTTTCTTCCCAAGTATTTTTCTCTCACGACAGGATTCTCCGCCAATTCCTCCGAACTCCCCTGAAAGAGAATCTTGCCCTCAAACAGAAGGTAGGCGCGATCCGTAATAGAAAGAGTTTCCGGAGCATTATGGTCTGTAATAAGAATTCCTATGTTTTTATCCTTAAGTTTATAAACTACTGATTGAATTTCTTCTACGGCAATCGGGTCCACACCGGCGAAGGGTTCGTCGAGCATAATGAATTTCGGACTGATTGCCAGACAACGTGCTATTTCCGTGCGACGCCGTTCACCTCCGGAGAGTCTGTCGCCGAGGTTTTTGCGAACTTTCTGCAAGCTGAATTCTTCAATCAGGGATTCAAGTTTTTCCTTCTGTTCTTCTGCCGAGAGGTCGGTCATTTCCAGAACTGCTCTGATATTATCCTCCACGCTAAGTTTGCGGAATACGGAAGCCTCCTGAGCCAGATAACCGATGCCAAGTTGCGCACGTTTATAGACCGGCAGCGAAGTTATATCCTTATCGTCAAGAAAAATCTTTCCTTCATTGGGTGTAATCAGCCCTGTTGTCATATAGAAGGTCGTGGTCTTTCCGGCTCCGTTAGGTCCGAGCAATCCAACGATCTCACCCTGTTTCACTTCAATGCTGACGTGATTGGCTACAGTCCTCTTTCCGTAGCGCTTAACGAGATTATCCGTACGCAGAATTCCTGCTTCAGGGGTAATCGATAGCGAATCCACCACAACAGAATCAGAATCAGAGGCGGAAACAACTGCTTGTTCTTCACTGATTCTTTCCTGCAGATCCGGTTCAATCCCCGGCTGCATATCAGCCGCTGTCGTATTGATTTTAGCTTTCTTTCCGAATAATCCCATTACCTTTTAGAAGAAGGAAGAAGAGAACGGATATAATCCGTCAGCAATTTGATTGCTACTTTATTATGACCACCCTGAGGAATAATCAGGTCGGCGTAACGTTTTGAAGGCTCAATATGAAGTTCATGCATTGGTTTGAGCACCTCCTGATAACGATCGATTACCATCTGCGCTGTCCTGCCTCTCTCAATGACATCACGCGCAATCACTCGAATAAGTCGGTCGTCGGGGTCAGCATCGACAAAGACCTTAACATCCATCATATCGCGAAGGCGCTTGTCGGTCAGTACAAGGATACCCTCTACCACCACTACTTCGCGAGGTTCAATATGAATTGTCTCCTTCAAGCGTGCACATGTCAGAAAATCATAAGTAGGCATTTCAATTGCCTTATCCTCTCGAAGCTGCTGAATCTGGTCAGCGAGGAGGCTCCACTCAATTGCCGCCGGCTCGTCGTAGTTCATTTTCAGACGTGTTTCCAACGGGATATGATGATTGTCGTTATAATAACAATCCTGAGGGATGACTGCCACTTCATCTTTGGGCAGAGACTCGATAATCTTGCGCACCACTGTTGTCTTACCGGATCCGGTGCCACCGGCAATTCCAATTACAAGCATATTTTCTATCGGTTAATACGAAGAATTTTCACAAAGATAATAAAAAATCAGCCTTTGGAGGTCTTAAATGAGATAATTTTCTTAATTTTGCATTGCAACTCTATAGAGATGTCGTCTGTTACATTATAGAGTGTCAATTAATTCAGATATTTTTTCGGCACTCTATTGAAAATTTTGTAGACGTCGAATAATTTTAGACCCTAATATGTTAGTCAGTTCAATAAAAAGCTTTGGAAAATACTGTGTCTTCATGACGCAGGTGTTTAGAGCGCCCGATAAATGGAAGGTGTTCTTTAAATCCCTTGTTTTTGAAATAAATAAATTGGGAGTGGATTCAATCCCTTTGGTTATAATCATATCTCTCTTCATTGGAGCCGTCATCACGATTCAGATGACGATCAATATCGTCTCGCCGCTGATTCCATCATATTCCACCGGACTTGCTACCCGCGAAATCCTGCTTCTGGAATTTTCCAGTTCAATGATGTGTCTTATTCTTGCGGGCAAGGTAGGAAGTAACATTGCATCTGAAATCGGCACAATGAGAGTCACGGAGCAGATTGATGCAATGGACATAATGGGAATAAATTCCGCTAATTTTATTGTTTTGCCCAAAATCATAGGATTTGTGCTTTTCGTCCCTGTGCTTTGTGTTTTTTCAATGTTCTTCGGACTGATAGGCGGATGGTTTATCGCGCAGTTCACATCAATGATCTCAGTAGAAAATTATGTGTTTGGCATCCAATCTTTCTTCACTGAATGGTATGTCTGGTATGGAATCATCAAGACCCTTTTCTTTGCTTTCATCATAGCCTCTGTAGCCGCCTACTATGGCTACTACGTTAAGGGTGGCTCACTGGAAGTCGGAAAGGCAAGTACGAATGCTGTCGTAAGCAGTTCGATTCTCATCCTCCTTGCCGATGTGATTCTCACCAAACTTCTCCTTCAATAACTTATAACAATAAAGTCATGATTGAAGCAAAACATGTCTCAAAATGGTTTGATGGTCAAAGGATTCTATTTGACATCAATGCCACATTCGATACAGGAAAAACCAATCTTATCATCGGTCAGAGTGGTTCGGGTAAGACTGTCTTAATGAAGTGTCTGATTGGTTTGCTTACTCCGGAGGAAGGAGAAATCCTATACGACGGAAGACGCATGCGCAGTCTGAATAATGAAGAACGTCGCCAATTGAGAACTGAAATCGGTATGCTCTTTCAGGGTTCTGCTCTTTTCGACAATGAGACCGTGCTGGGCAATGTGATGTTCCCTCTCAAGATGTTCTCACCCCTTTCTCACGCTGAGCAACTGGAGCGAGCACATTTCTGTATTCAGCGTGTAGGACTGACGAATGCCGATAATAAATACCCGTCGGAAATCTCGGGTGGTATGCAGAAGCGTGTAGCCATTGCGCGNGCNATCGCNCTTAATCCCAAGTATCTTTTTTGCGACGAACCGAACTCCGGATTGGATCCGAAGACTTCAATATTAATTGATGAACTATTGTCTGATATCACTCATGAGTATGGAATGACCACCATCATCAATACNCATGATATGAACTCAGTGCTCGGCATCGGAGAAAAAATCGTCTTTATCAATCACGGACATTGCGATTGGATCGGAAATGACANGAACATATTCCGCGCNAAATCAGAAAGTCTCAATGATTTTGTATTCGCCAGCAAGCTCTTCCAGGAGGTTAAACTCGTGCTTGAGAGAGAAGCTGAGTCAGATGAAAAATAAGACGTTCGGCAACNTTCGAAAATTCCACATCATTGCCGACCTCCCGGCTGATGGATGTCACACCCTTATCAATAAACCCGCAGGGATTGATAAGGGTGAACGCATTTAAATCAGTGTTNACGTTAAGCGCCAATCCATGCATGGTGATAAAGCGAGAGCATTTGACTCCCACTGCGCATATCTTTCGCTCNCCGGGAGTTCCCTTTCCTATCCAAACTCCGGACGCACCTTCGACTCTCTCCCCCTTTATGCCATATTCTGCAATAGTCCGAATGACACACTCNTCAAGCATATCTACATACGCTTTGACTCCGAGCCGGTAACGCTCAAGNTCGATTATGGGATAGACTACCAACTGACCGGGACCATGATAAGTAATATCNCCCCCACGTTCGATACGAAAACAATCTATACCTCTATTTTTCAGAGACTCCTCTGAGAAAAGNAGATTTTCNGNCTTTCCATGTTTACCTAACGTAATGACGGNAGAATGCTCTACAACGAGAATACAGTCTTNCCCCGATTCCTCCCCTGACTTCTTCTCACTGACACGNNTTTCAAACANNTNNTTCTGATANTNCCACATNTNTTTATANGGNGANAGTCCTTNGAAAGTCTCNACCCTTATCCCTTCAATATGACNTTGNTTCATGGTGCTTGANCNGATTAATNTANGANNGCTTAATGAACATGTTTCTCCGCGTGATAGCTGCTTCTTACCATAGGAGCCGATTCGACATGACGAAAGCCCTTGCGACGACCTATTTCCCCATACTCGGCGAATTTNTCGGGAGTAACATACTCCTGAATAGGAAAGTTGTCCTTAGTCGGCTGAAGATATTGCCCTATAGTCATAACTTCGCAACCTACACTTAGTAAGTCGTCCATTGTCTGAAGAATCTCCTCTTCGGTTTCTCCAAGACCGAGCATTATGCCACTTTTACTTCTAATACCGGACTTGGCGATATGCTCGATCACACCTAACGACATGTCATATTTTGCAAAGGTGCGGACTTCCGGAGTAAGGCGTCTTACAGTCTCCATGTTATGAGAGATAACATCCGGTCGCTCCGCAATCACCATATCTATCAGTTCTGTTCGACCCTGAAAGTCGGGTATAAGCACCTCCATTGTCACTCCCGGGCATTCCTCTTTCAAGCGGCGTATCATTTTAGCCCAATGAGAAGCTCCCAAGTCTGGCAAATCATCACGGTCAACGGAGGTTATGACGACATGCTTCAGTCCGAGTGATTTTACAGAACTGACAATTTCCTCAATCTCCTTCTCATTCAAAGGGAGAGGTCTGCCTGACGGGACATTACAGAATCTGCAGTTGCGCGTGCATATATTCCCTCCGATCATAAAAGTAGCAGTGCCGCTGCCCCAACATTCTCCTCGGTTGGGACACATGCCGGAACTGCAAATTGTGTGAAGATGTTTCTCATTGAGTAAGCCTACGACCTGACTGGTCTTGAAACCTCGGGGTAGTTTAATCTTAAGCCAATCGGGTTTTCTTCGGAAATCGGCTTTGGGGTTTGGAGTTTGCATGGGATTAGGTTTTTAAGGAGTTATGAGGTATGAGTTATGAGTTATGAGTTATGAGGTATGAGTTATGAGGTAAGAGTTTTAGGAGAGTTGATCTTAGAGGATTGTGAATTTTGCGAAGCGCAGGAGCAGACGCTTTATTCCGACTACACCGAAGTCGACCGTCATCATGTCGTTGCCACTGACATGTTCAAGCTTAATAATTTCTCCGCGACCGAATCGGTTATGACTGATTCGCGTACCGATTCTTACTTCCCCTTCCTGCGTCATCATAACTTTCAGATTCTCTACATCTGCATCCGATCCACCGATGTCGATGCGCTTTGCTGTCGGCGACCCTTTCAATCTTGAAGTTCTTGACGGAGTAGAATAATCTTTCTTATACCCTTCACTATAAGAATTACCGTAAGTTTTATTTCCGGATGTATTTCCATACGCTTTTCCGTAAGCATTTCCTCCTCCATTCGCGTATGATCCGAAGCCGGAGGATGATGTGCGTGAACTTCTGTATGAACCTGCCGGATTGAACATATTATATCCCGTTGTTCCGGAAGAGATATCGGAAGATGTCCGCATCTTCAGATAGCGTGTATCTATATCAGCCAAGAAGCGTGAGGGACGAGTCATGACAGTCTGACCGTTGCGGAAGCGCGAACCGGAGTATGTGATTACGCATGTCTCCTTTGCGCGGGTGATTGCGACATAAAGCAGTCTGCGTTCCTCTTCGATCTGGGCGAGGGAATCCATACTCATTGCCGACGGGAAGAGTTCCTCCTCTACTCCGACTATATAGATATGCTTGAATTCAAGACCTTTTGCCGCATGGACAGTCATCAATGTAACTTTAGCCTCTTCAACCTCATCGGCATCATCCTGATCTGTCGAGAGCTGCACTTCACTCAGGAAGGCACTCATTCCGAGATTCTCCTCCCCTTCTTCCCGGCGCGATTCCACAAAATCCTTAAGACCGGCAAGGAGTTCCTGAAGGTTCTCCTGACGCGAAATACTCTCAGGAGTATTATCGTGTGCCAAGACTGCAAGAATACCCGTGCGATTATAGATTAATTGACCGAGTTCATACGCATTCGCGCCCTTTTCGGAATCATTAAGAAATTCATCAATTATTTCCTTGAATAAATTAAGTTTCTTCAATGTCCCGGAATTAAGGTTTGCCGGATATTTCTCCGGATTTGAAATAACGTCCCAAAGACTCACGGAATTTTCATTGGCTGCAGCCTGCAATTTCTTCATCGTGGTTTCCCCGATTCCACGAGCCGGATAATTTATGACGCGTCGCAGAGCTTCATCATCATCCGGATTCACTGCCAGACGGAAATAGCATATAGCATCTTTCACCTCTTTGCGCTGATAGAAGGATAATCCGCCGTAGATTCTATAAGGTATATTCCTTTTTCTCAATGCTTCCTCCAATACGCGACTTTGGGCATTTGTGCGATACAACACCGCATATTCCTCGTATGAATCATGATCTGAAAGCTTTGATTGAGAAATGAGATTTCCCACCATATATGCTTCTTCGATATCGGAATAAGTGCTCATCACCGTAATCTTATCCCCATCGGGATTATCGCTGAAGAGATGCTTCTTTATTTGGCGCGTATTTTTGTCTATCAGAGATCCGGCTGCATTGACGATATTCTTTGTAGAGCGATAGTTCTGTTCAAGCTTGAAAATCCTCAACCCCGGAAGTCTCTTTTCCATGTTGAGGATATTTCCGATGTTCGCACCACGGAAAGAGTAAATGCTCTGAGCGTCATCACCGACAACACAAAGATTCTTGCGTTCCTCAGAAAGCATGGAAATTATGAGATGCTGCGCAAAATTTGTGTCCTGATACTCATCAACAAGGATATACTTGAAGAATTCCCTGTAATGGCGTAATATAGCAGGGTTATCCCTCAATAGTACATTCATATAGAAGAGTATATCATCGAAATCCATAGCTCCTGAAATCTTACAGCGCTCGGAATAAAGTTGATATATTCTTCCTGTCATCGGACGCTTTGCTCTCTTATCCGCACTCATCTGATCAGGGTCCGCTACATACTGATCCGCAGATATAAGTGCATTCTTTGCATTGGAAATTGCAGATGCTATTGTCGATGCTTTATAGATTTTTTCATCCAGACCCAAATCTTTGATTATAGACTTAATAAGGAATTTTGAATCTGAAGAATCATAAATTGTGAATGAAGGTTTGAATCCGATAGCCTCTGCGTGCACTCTCAGAATGCGAAGGAAGATGGAGTGGAATGTACCCATCCAGAGGCGGGAAGCAGTACGCTCCCCGACAATGGCACGTATACGTTCCTTCATTTCATTTGCAGCCTTATTCGTGAAAGTGAGAGCCATTATCCTATAGGGCTCATAGCCGTTAAGAAGCAGATGAACAATCTTATAGGTCAGCACACGGGTCTTACCGGACCCGGCGCCTGCAATGACGAGAGCCGGACCCTCCGTATATTCTACGGCAGCCCGCTGCATCTCATTCAGTTTATCAAGATAATTGGATTCGATATTCATTCAGAGTACTGACAATTTTTCCTTTGAACTTAATTCTGAGAATAGGGATTTGCTATTGAGTCATAAGCAGGAATACCGTGAATGAAGTAATATGTGTCATTCTGATAATCCATCTTACAGCAATAATGCTTCAACCCATTGCTTACGATAAGATAACGCGCATGCAGTTTCATGTTATACCTGACAATCTGGTCGAATACATTTTGAGTTATAGCCACGTCCGGCGACTTATACTCAACGATTATGTCCGGCTTGCCATCGGGACGAAATATGATGGTGTCGCATCTCTTCTTTGTTCCGTTAAGCTCTATACCTATCTCGTTTGCCATTATCGATGGAGGGTATCCAAGTCCGGTAATCAGATAATTGACGAAATGCTGACGCACGTACTCTTCGGGAGTAAGCACTACAAATTTTTCCCTCAATCTGTCATATACCTTCACAGACTCCCCCTCCCTCTTCAACTTCAACTCGAAATAAGGAAGATTCAGGCGAGGAGCATCCTCATCGCGAAATGATTCGGTATTATTGTTTAATGCCATTTTTTGCCTTATAATCCGGATCGTAAGCTGCATTCAGTATATCTGCAAGACGCAGACCTCCTCTGAGAAATTGCTGCTCAATGACAGGAGTCCAGTCCGCAATATAATCGTATGCCACATTCGTGCCTTCAGGAGTTGCTTCATAAACTTGCTTTGCAATCTCATAAGTCTCCTTACCCCATGTATCCGGCGTGCCGCCAGCCACGATCAGTTCTTCCTCTTCCGGAGTAGCTCTGTCGATATTCTGCTGCCATTCCGTATAGCTCCACTTATGTCCGGCTTCTACAATTCTGCTGTCCCATACGGAATGAAGATTTGTGCCGGAATTAAAGAATTTGATATTATGTCGGTTGCCTCCACGGTCGGACAATCTGCCCATGTGCATCGGCTGATGGATGTCCCCGAGGAAATGGACAGTCAGAATAAGTGCCAACTTCTCATCTTCAGTTGAAGGATTGTTCAACTGACCGATAAGATCATAAAGTGCGGTCACGATCGTACCTTCTTTGATAGATGGTGCAGATTCATAAGTCTGATTTTCATCAATATTCTTGTAGTGCCATGTCTTTGTGTAGGCATAAGGAGCGGTATGACACGCGTTATCAGCCCAGTTGGCATAATAGACTATTGACTTCCCGTTGAGAATTGAATCTATTTTTGCTTTAGCCGTCGGAGTAAGGTGACATTCAGCAATGTAAGCAGTGGTGTCATGTCCTTTCTGTCCCCAGCCGAAAGCCGATAATGCCAAAAGGAGGGATGAAGAGAGAAGAGTATATTTTTTTAATGTCATAATGTCAGGTAGGTTTTGTAAAGTAAGTAATGAAACGAAAATTAATTAAAATAATTATTAATCCATTCTCGTGCGATAATCATCATAATCGAAACTACGGAGCAATTCAAGTTCACCGTTCTCTTTTCGCAACCAGATTGAAGGATGCTGTATGCCGTTGAACATGGTGGTCTTGACAGTCGTATAGTGATTCATGTCCATAAGCGTCAGTTTGTCACCTGCCTTTAATTCATTGGTAAAGTTCCAGTCTCCGACGAAATCACCGCTTAAGCAAGAGTTACCCCCCAAACGATACTTGAAACTCTCGTTCGGGTTTTCCCCCTCGGGTCTTTCTTCTTCGTCCGGTAGCGCTTCTGCAATAGCAGGCTTATAGGGCATCTCCAGACAATCCGGCATGTGGCACGCGAAAGAAGCATCTATAATCGCTGTCTTCACTCCGGAGTTTTCCACTACATCAAGCACACTCGTCACGAGGTCACCCGTCTGCCAGGTGAACGCACTGCCGGGTTCCATAATCAATTCAAGATTAGGATACTTCGATTTAAAATCTTTCAGTAGTTTCTTGAGATGCGACGTATCATAATCTTTTCTTGTGATTAGATGACCTCCACCCATATTCAGCCATTTCACCTTCTTAAGATAATCTCCAAATTGCTCTTCCAATGCCTGAAGCACTTTCTCAAGATCATAGCTTGAAGATTCGCAGAGAGCGTGGAAATGAATCCCCTCGCAACCTTCGGGGAGTTCCTTAAGATCCGAAGCATTGACTCCGAAGCGACTTCCGGGGATACAGGGATTATAGATGTCAGTCTCGATAACACTGCATTGAGGATTCACACGAAGACCTGCCGACACTGCTTTGCCATCATCCTTATGCAATTCATTATATGCCTTTATCTGAGGATAATATTTATTGAATTGCGCAACGCTGTTGAAGGTGATATGAGAGCACCCCTCCAGAAATTTAGGGAATGTCTCATCAGTGTAGACAGGGCAATACGCATGGACATCATTGCCGAGATAGTCGAGCGACAACTGCATCTCATTCAAGGATGATGCAGTCGAAGAGCTGAAATATTCCTTAATTATGTGAAAAGTCTTCCAAAGTGCGTTGGCTTTGAAAGCCATGATGATTTTGACGAGACCTGTATCTTGCACATCGCGCAATTTTTTCATATTGCGGCGCAGCCGTCTTTCATCAACGATATAGTAAGGAGTGGAGGGAGTCTGATTCTCTTTCATTACAAATTAATTTATAGGGCAATTCTCCCCTTCTTGGCTTTTTCCAACATAGTTTCTCCGGGCACAAGGTAGATCTCCAGTCGACGGTTCTTGTCTCTATTGGTGAATGAGTCGTTGGGCACGAGAGGAATATCGTCACTCATGGCGTATGGGAAAAGATAGTCCGTTGGCACACCTTCATTTTCAAACCATTCAGCCACAGCCTCCGCCCTGTCCATAGTGATGGATTCGCGATAAGCTTCCGAACCGGTATTATCCGTATGCATTACTGCCACCACTCTATACATATCCGGCTCCTTCAGATAGCGCTTGAACGGTTCGAGATACTTCTCCCCCTGCTCAAGGAGTTCCGTGCCGTTAGGTCCGAAAAGGAGATGAGCGGGAATGGTCACCACAAGAATCTCATGATTGCGAATTGCATCAATCGAGCATCCGTTGTCGGCAACAAACAGCTTATTCTTGAGCAAGACATTCTTGGCTTCCTTATCCTGAAACTTCTGTATGAGTTCGGCATTCTTCCCTAAATCCACAGAGTTTATGATTTCTGCGAAACTCATTTCATCCAGATTCCCCTTCTTATCCGCACTGGCATCAAAGTAGAATCCGAGGATTGCACACAAAAGAAGCACACGGAATGCTATATTTTTCACACCTCTACGCATCTTCAAGTGACTCCTCATATTCAAGTTCAGCCTTTACAATTTTATCTACATCCTGAGGATCCATAAGAATAGTCTTATCATTCTTCAGTTCTTTTTTGACGTAGGCGATAAGGTCGTTCTCATCGAGTACCTCCTTGTCGGTCACGCTGCTATTGAGTGAAAGATATCCCTTTCTCTCATAATAATCCCAAATTATATCGAGGATATAGACAATTTCATCGTCAGAATAAAGATTGCTGACGTCATCTCCTACATAATTGCGTATAAACGCTATAGCCTTATCTTCATCGTATTCCATAGTATTTCAATTTAATCAAGAATCTCCATATCGGAATCCTTGTCGTTAATATCCAGTAAGCCTTCGGGAATCTTCATGATAATCTTTCCGGGAATTTCGGAATCATCATCATAGTCTTCCACGTCTTCAATCAGATCTTCAGCAAAAGGGATATAGAGCACATTCTCCTCATCTTCTTCATCAGGTTGTACGACAAGGAGAATATTAGCAGTGGAGTCATCTACATCCACGACCTTGCCGACAACTCCGGCTTCCGGATCCTCCACCAAGTATCCGATAAAATCATCAGCCTGATCGAGTTCATCTTCCTCTACCTCCATATATTCAGCAACATCGCGACGCATGAGATAGAACGGCTTATTGATGAAACGCGAAGTATCGTCTACGCTCTCCACTCCGTCAATAAGTATCAACGAACCATGCAGACCCTTCGGACGAACACTCTTTACATAGAATGGAACGTAGATACCATCCATATCCACTATAAGAGGAAATCCCTGCTCAAGTATGTCGTTATCATACTCGCAAAAGGCATTCATCTCTCCCTTAAGTGCATGTGGTTTAAGAAATTTCCCTGCTTCTATTATCTCTTTTTCCGTAATCATATCAATCTTCGACTCTCATTATTCTTGCTCCGAGTTTCAGAAGACGTTGCTCGATATCCTCATAACCCCTGTCGATCTGATTGATATTCTGTATACGGCTAACACCCTTTGAACCCAATGCTGCTATCAGAAGTGCTATTCCGGCACGAATATCGGGCGACACCATCGTAGTGCCATGCATTGACTGGAATCTGCCACTACCTATTACGGCTGCTCTATGCGGATCGCAAAGAATGATGCGTGCACCCATATCTATCAGTTTATCGACAAAGAATAGACGCGATTCAAACATCTTCTGATGTATTAACACACTTCCACGTGCCTGGGTTGCCACGACAAGGAAAATACTTAATAAATCAGGCGACAGACCGGGCCATGTGGCATCGGAGAAGGTCATTATGCTCCCGTCGATAAAGGTCTCGACTTCATAGATCTCACTTTGATTGACGCGGATATTATCACCGTCCTCTTCGATTGATACACCCAATCGCCTGAACATCTCGGGCATGATTCCCAAATCCTGCAGACCGACATTCTCAAGAAGTATGTCACTCCCGGTCATCGCAGCCATTCCTATAAACGACCCGATCTCAATCATATCCGGCAGACATCTGTGAGATGCCCCTTTAAGTGAGTCAACACCCTTTATAGTCAATAGATTCGAACCTATTCCCTGTATATCCGCCCCCATCTTAACAAGCATGCGGCATAATTGCTGAATATAAGGCTCGCAGGCGGCGTTATAAATAGTGGTTATACCCGGAGTCAATGCGGCACACATGATAAGATTGGCAGTGCCGGTCACTGAAGCTTCATCGAGCAATAAATACTTCCCCTTAAGCCCCCGGGGAGCCGATATTTTATAAAGACGCAGTTCGCTGTCATATTCAAAAGAGGCTCCCAACTGAATCATTCCCATAAAATGGGTATCAAGGCGGCGTCTGCCGATCTTGTCGCCTCCCGGTTTGGGAAGTATAGCCTTGCCAAAGCGGGCAAGCAGCGGACCGATTATCATGACAGAGCCACGAAGAGAAGAAGCCTTTTTGCGGAAATCTTCTGTATCAAGATATGAGAGGTCGATATTATCCGCAGTGAATGTGCAAGTGTGTCGGTCGCTATATACAGTCTTTACTCCCATATCATTCAATAAAGATATGAGATTTCTGATATCCAGAATATCCGGAATATTTGATATAGTGACACTTTCAGGAGTCAGCAACGTAGCGCAGATCACTTCCAATGCTTCGTTCTTAGCTCCCTGCGGTTTTATCGTGCCATGAAGTTTATGCCCTCCCTCGACTATAAATGTGCTCATAAGCCTCTTTTCTCTTTTCTAATTTCTATTTCCTCTTTCTTCTTGTCTTTTTTGTCTTCACAGGTGTGATATCCTGAAATTCATGCAGCAGGTATGTCGCAGGATCAAGATTGATTTTCCCATCGGAATATAATGCAAGATCTTTAAGAATCTTTGCATTATCGACCCCGTCGGGATTATGAGTAAGCATCAGCTTCTTCATCTGATTGGCGATCATTGAAATCAGACGCTCCTTCTCCTCTCCCTCTTCCATGTCAGCTACTATCCGGATTATATTCTCCAGACTTCTGCCATAGTGGCGAAAGCGAATATTCCCCTTGCCGTACGGGATACGCGACGGCTTGGGATTGACATCTTCCGCAGTGACAACCTCACATGGAAAATCTATATCCAGCTCAAAGCGAGCCATGATATTCAGATGATCCCAAAACTTTTTCATATCCCCCTTCTCCCCAACATTATTCGGGAAAAGGGTTTTCATTACCTTGACTATCCCGTAGGCACACGCCGTGCGTTCCTCCTTGTCCGGAATCTCAACGCAATAGTCTACCATATTTTGGATATTTCTGCCATATTCCGGCAGAGGGAGATTCGGCATGCCGGTGTTATATGGTAGAAATTTAAACTTGTTCTTTGTCAGTATTTCTTCTTGTTCCATTCGGAATTACTTTATTCTTTGCTATTGTAGCTTGATATTCTTTTAGATATAGAGGCACCCCGTATGCCGGATCCATAAAGTCGGTATTTCTGAACGCTCTTTCCGACAAGGCTCCCATATCTAAAGCCAAAGGCATCTTGGAAGTAAGGAATTCAAAGTTGTCGGCATTCAGCACTTCCTTGGCTTTGTCAACTCCGTCACCGATGAAGACCACTCTTCTATAATTGCGCAGTTCGGCAAAGGAATTCTCATCGAGAATCATCGGTTGAGGCTCAATCACCGGTTTCAGATCAAGGGAGTAGGCAGCGGTATAGACTTCCATCCGGCGTGCGTCAATAAGAGGGACCACTATTTCATCTCCCTCGCTGTCGTGCATCGCGAACATCGCCTTAACAGTGAGAATTTCCAAAGTTGAAAGACCGATAAGAGGAATATCCTTTGCAAAACATAACCCTTTAGCAAGCGATAATCCTATACGCAGACCGGTGTAGCTGCCTGGTCCGATACTGACCGCTACGGCATCAAGCTTTAACTCTCGCCTTGACAGATCTTCGAGCGCCTTATCCACATATTGCCCCAATAACGCTGCATGCTGCATCGATTCGTCTGACTCGATATGAAATTCGGGCATCCCGTCAATACACAACGCCACCGAACAAATTCGTGAACTCGTCTCTATATTTAATATCACACTCATTCAACAAAATTACTAAAAATTTCCCTTTTATGCAATTATTATTTTGCTGCCGGCTCACCTGTCGACTCAGCATCGGGTAGCTCCGTCTAATCTGCTGACTCTCTCTTTTTCTCTGATTGCAGTTGCGAGAATATAGCATCCGCACATCTTCTTCCGTCAATGGCAGCCGATATAATTCCTCCGGCATAACCTGCCCCTTCCCCGCAGGGATAAAGACCGGGGAGACTGATGTGTGCCAGTGTCGCTTTGTCGCGAGGTAATCTAACGGGTGAGGACGTGCGGCTTTCCAACCCTAACACAATCGCTTCATTAGTCAGGAAACCCTTTGATTTCCTGCCGAAATCTCGAAATCCTTCCCGTAGTCTATTGGATATAAATGGAGGTAAAATCCGGTCTAACCTCGCAGGAATTATCCCTGCCGGATAAGATGTCGGAGGAAGTGAAGAGGTGTCTCTGCCATTCACAAAATCATACATCCGCTGCGCCGGTGCACGCAGTGTCCTTCCGGATGCATCGAAGAATCTCTTCTCCAAATCTTCCTGAAGGTCAAGCAGCTCGAACACTCCTCTGTCGGCATATTCAGGGAAATCCCCCGGTCGAATCTCCACTACCATACCTGAATTGCTCCATCTGCCATTGCGGGCTGAGGAGGACATACCATTCACCACACTCTCACCGGGAGCAGACATAGAGGGCACAACGACACCCCCCGGACACATACAGAAGCTATAGACACCTCTGCCATCCACTTGAGTGACATAGTTATATTCCGCAGTCGGAAGATATTTCCCCTTTCCTTCTTCGGAATGATATTGGAGCTTATTAATCAGCTCGACCGGGTGTTCGAGTCGGACACCCATAGCAAAACCCTTCGCCTCCATGTCAACCCCCTGAGCATACAGTCGGCGGATTGTGTCGCGCGCGGAATGACCCGTAGCAAGTATCACCTTTCCTCTCAGTAGTTCACCTGTGGAAAGCGTTACTCCATCTACATATTTTCTTCCGCATTCATCTTGCTCTATTATTACGCCATCTACTCTGGAGGAAAATCTGACTTCTCCCCCACATTCACGTATCTTTTCGCGAATCGCTTTTATAATATGCGGAAGTCGGTCGCTCCCTATGTGCGGATGGGAATCAGCGAGAATGGAGTCTGAGGCGCCAAACTGTACAAGAAGACGCATCACACCCTCATTGTCCCCGCGTTTCTTACTTCTGGTAAAGAGTTTGCCATCCGAGAATGTGCCTGCACCGCCTTCGCCGAAACAATAGTTGGAATCCGGATTTACAACTCCTGTCCGGCTAAGATTTGCTATATCTACACGTCTCTGATCCACATCCTTCCCTCTTTCGAGAATTATCGGACGCATTCCGAGTTCAATACATCGCAAGGCGGCGAAAAGTCCGGCGGGTCCCGCACCGACAATCAAGACTGTCGCCTCTGAATCCTTTACTGAATTGAAAGCCACGGGTTCAAAGACGGGCAATGCACTCTCTGAATCTCCGTATGCGACACGCACAGTGAGATTTACAATTATATCCTTCTTACGGGCATCGATTGATCGCCGGATCACCCTTATATCATTTATATCCTCTGATTTAAGACTGAGTTCGCGGGCGACTCTTTCTCGCAGTTTTTCTTTGTCAGCCGCGATCTCCGGTTTTAATCTTAAAGGTATCTCTTGTATCATGTATTTCGGAAATTTACTTTGAGTTTTTATTCCCCTTTAATTCATCCATTCTCTGGCGCAGTTTTGCTTCAGAGGGGTTATTTCCGGGATTCCAGAATTTAGTGCCCGCAATTTCTGAAGGGAGGTATTGCTGCTCGACATAATTGCCTGCATATTCATGGGCATATTTATATCCTTTGTGATAACCCATATCCTCCATGAGTTTTGTCGGAGCATTACGCAGATGCAAGGGCACAGGCAGATTCCCGGATTTACCTACCTCTTCCAATGCGCTTCCGATTGCCATATAGGCGGAGTTACTCTTGGGAGATGTTGCGAGATACACCGTGCATTCGGAAAGTATTATCCTTCCCTCGGGCCAACCGATCTTCTGCAAGGCGTCAAATGTGGCATTAGCAAGCAATAGCGCATTGGGATTTGCCAGTCCTATATCTTCCGCAGCTAAAATGACGAGTCTTCGAGCTATAAAGGCTGGATCCTCCCCACCTGCCACCATTCTGGCAAGCCAATACACCGCAGCATCCGGATCACTCCCTCTGACCGATTTTATAAATGCCGAGATGATATCATAGTGTAATTCTCCATTACGGTCGTAAGCCGCGGGATTCTCCTGCAATCTGTTGATTACTATCTCGTCATTGATAATGACATCTTTCCCGGCCGGAGTGGACTGCTCTATAAGGTCGAGAATATTAAGAAGTTTACGGGCATCTCCCCCTGCAAATCTGAAAAGAGCATCGGTTTGCTCTACTTTTACTTTCCTGCGCTTAAGAATCTCGTCATTTTTTAGAGTATAATCAAGCAGTGTCTGCAATTCTTCCGTGTCAAGTGGTTTGAGGGTGTAGACTTGTGCTCGAGAAAGTAATGGTCTGATCACCTCGAATGAGGGGTTTTCTGTCGTAGCTCCTATGAGAGTCAGCACACCCTTTTCTACAGCACCGAGAAGGGAATCCTGTTGCGATTTGTTGAATCGATGAATTTCATCAATGAAAAGTATCGGACGAGCCTTGGCAAATACACTTCTTCCGGCACGCTCGCATTTCTCAATTACTTCCCTCACATCCTTCACACCGGACGTCACGGCACTGAGCGTATAAAATTCAGCCTCTACACTGTTGGCGATAATTTTGGCGAGTGTGGTTTTCCCTACTCCGGGAGGACCCCAGAGAATGAAGGAATTAACCCTGCCGCTTTCTATCATATTGCGTATGACCCCCGAGTCACCGACAAGATGTCGCTGACCGATATAGTGATCGAGGGTCTGAGGGCGCATGCGCTCCGCCAATGGTATGTTTGCCGTCATAATCAGCTTGGTATTATTTTACGAGACCCTCCAAATCGGAGATTCCGATGTTTGCGAGAGAATTGACAACTATGTTGCTGTGAGGTGACAATACTTCCGCATTGAGTGTTCCCGCAACTCCGACTACTTTACATCCTGCCGCCTCTCCGGCTTTTACACCCTGCAGGGAATCCTCGACTACTATACACTTAGTCGGGTCAAGTCCGAGTTCTTTTGCTGCAAGAAGATAACCTTCCGGATCGGGTTTTGAGTGACTTACCATGTCTCCCGTGATTACAACATCAAAATAATTCCGGATTCCGGGAATATCTTTATAGAGATGTGCCATCTTCAGGTCGTTGGAACTTGTAAATAAAGCGATCGGTATGCGATTGGTGCGCAGAGCGTCCAATAATTCCTTTGCACCCTGGCAGTAGTCATACACCATTTCCGCCTCCAATTCATAAAGGCGTTTCTCAACATTTCTTCGAATTTCCGGATCAGGAAAATACGTGGAAAGTATGCTATCAAGAGTAGTACCTTTAATTTTACGTGCAAAATCCTTGACGCCGGTTGGATATTCCTCATCTATACGATTCCAGATTTTGGTGTATTCCGATTCGCTATCCACCAACACACCATCAAGATCAAACAGGACACCCCATCCGCCAGCATTATTTATATCTATAGCAGTATTATTTAATTCTATATTTGTATCTTTCATCATAATTTCAAATCAGTCTGCAAAGATATAACAAAAAATGCGCCAATCCCGTTTTCCAACCCATAAAAAAGAGAGTTTGCCGAGGATAGTATTGCTACTATCACTTAGTTTGCATATTACAAACGCCCCCTCCTCCATATAACCCTTCCTCCCACACAACCCCTCGGAGAGGGGTTGCATACCAGTTAACCGAGGGTTTAAGCGCTTCGCGCTTAAACCCTCGGACATTCAGAGCCCCCCTCTCCCTACCAACCCCCCGGAGTGGGGGTTGCATCACAGCAGTGTCAACGCACAGCGGTTGGCGGATCTACCCTCTCTGTCTTATCCGTGAGATCCCGTAAACACGAGGCGAAGCCAAGTGTCAGTGTAAATCCAACAACTTCCGGCAAGAAATTATATAAAAAATCCGTGAAATCCGTCAGCATCCGAGCCCTAAGATCCGTGTTCTCATAATCCAAAAACAATCCCATAGCTTCGTTTAATTCCGTACTTGTCACATTAGTATCTTAGGGATTAGAATGGATAAATTTGCACACGGATTTTTTTGCTCGGATGCTGACGGATTGCACGGATTTTTTATTTTTTGATGATGGAGATTATTTAAGGGAAGGGGATCACACTGACGCTCGGCTTCGCCTGCGTCTCACTTTGTACGGATTCCACGGATTTTATGACTTCCCCTTGCGTACGATAGCGCCATCCACGGTTTAGCACATGTAGGACGCGGACAACCTGCGGGTTGCTAACGCGTCTATAAATTCAGTATGCTTATGAATGAATTGTGTTGATTAAAGAATTGGAATTATAAAGAATATTGTTCGCGCGGAATCCATTATAAATCAAATCCGAGGGTTTCAGTCAGTTGGACTGAAACCCTCGGACGTTAACCTGGGATGCTACCGTGCTTCGTAGGGTTGATGCCCGAATACGGCATTCCTTACGTTCCCTCTACGGGGATTGCAGGTGAGCGTTGTTTATTTATTTACCTGATATTTGTTCCAGCCGTCTTTGAGGTAGGCGATTACTTGTTCGGCTGCGGCTACGCCGGCGTTGAAGTTTGCCTCGGCTGTCTGTGCTCCCATCTTCTTGGGTGTGAAGAATACTCGGGCAGCGAATTTCTTCTCGAATTCTTCAGCTGCTGCCGGACGTATGTCTGATACGTAACGCAGATCGGGACGCTCTTCAAGAGCTTTCATCAGACCCTCTTCATCAATCACCTCTTTGCGGGCAGTGTTGATAAGCACACCATTTTTCGGCATCAACATTGCCAGCTCATAACCGATGGAGTTCTTGGTCTCTGCAGTCGCAGGGATATGAAGTGACACGAAGTCATTCTGTGAGAAGAGCTCTTTAACATCATGAAGCGGTTTTACACCTTCAGCTTCCATCACTGCATCAGGCACAAACTTATCAAGAGCCTCCAGTTTCATATCAAAACCTTTGGCAATGCGAGCTACATTGCGACCTACCTGACCGAAAGCGTAGATGCCGAGAGATTTTCCCTTAAGTTCGCTGCCGGAAGTGCCGTTGTATTGATTACGACACATCATCACCACCATACCGAACACCAGCTCTGCTACTGCATTTGAATTCTGTCCGGGAGTATTCATAACGCAAATGCCTCTTTCAGTGGCAGCTTTAAGATCGATATTGTCGTAGCCGGCTCCGGCACGTACAATCACTTTCAGTTTCGGAGCATGATCCATGACCTCAGCGTCGATAACATCACTTCTGACGATCAGACCCTCAGCATCCTTAACTGCCGCCAAGAGATCCTCGCGAGTGCCACGCTCTACGAGTTCCAAGTCATTGCCGGAGGCATTGACAGTATTTTCAATAGCCTTTACTGCATTCTGCGCAAAGGGCTTTTCAGTGAAAACAAGAATTTTCATAAATTATGTTGAATGTTTCTTTAGTGTTTTGCTTCAAATTCCTTCATTGTGTCAATGAGTACCTGCACACTCTCCTTGGGAAGCATATTATAGAGAGAAGCGCGGAAACCACCGACCGAACGATGACCCTTGATGCCTACGATACCCTTTGTTGTAGCGAAGTCGAAGAATTCTTTTTCAAGTTCAGCGTAATCAGGATTCATCACGAAGCATACATTCATTATCGAACGATCCTCCTCAGCTACCGTACCACGGAAGAGTTTATTTCTGTCGATCTCATCATAGAGCATCTTAGCCTTGATTTCATCATGCTCCTGAAGGGCTTTCACACCACCCTGCGCCTTATAATATTTGAGAGTCTGCAATGCAGAATAAATGGGGAGCACGGGAGGAGTGTTGAACATTGTGTCCTTCTTGATATGGGTGCGATAGTCGAGCATAGTCGGTATCTCACGGTCAACGTTTCCGAGGAGTGACTCTTTAACGATTACGAGTGTCACGCCGGCAGGAGCAAGATTCTTCTGTGCGCCTGCGTAGATCAGACCATACTTGGTGGGATCGAATACGCGGGAGAAAATATCTGATGACATGTCGCAAACAACGGGTACAGGGCTGTCGTAGTCCTTACGCACCTCGGTGCCATAGATAGTATTATTGGACGTATAGTGGAAATAATCCACGTCTGACGGGATTACGAAATCCTTGGGGATATAGCAGTAATTCTCATCTTTTGAAGAACCGAGGACTTCTACTTCGCCAAAAAGTTTAGCTTCTTTGATTGCGTTGTGTGCCCATGTGCCTGTGTCGGTATAGGCTGCCTTAGTCTTCAGAAGGTTGAAAGGCACCATGCAGAACTGAAGGCTTGCGCCGCCTCCGAGGAAAAGCACTTTATAATCTTCGGGAAGTTCAAGGAGTTCTGCTACAAGTTTACGAGCTTCTTCGCAAACTGCTACGAACTCTTTAGAACGGTGAGAAACTTCAAGGACTGAAAGACCTGTGTCCGCAAAGTTGATGATTGCGTCCGCAGTATTTTTAATCACTTCAGGAGCCAGAATACAAGGTCCTGCATAGAAATTGTGTTTCTTCATGACAGAAGTCTGATTTAAGATTAGTTTTATGGTTTTAGATTTTCAGCAAATATAATGCAATAAATATAATTGTCAAAATATATTCCCCAAAATTTTAGACAGATGCACATATTTTCTTTTTTTGGACATAAGCACATAAGCACATAAGCACATAAAGGCATTTTTCTTGACTTAAGCACATAAATAGTAAGACAAAAGCACATAAGGACAAAGAGATGTACCTTATGTGCTTACGTCTTTAAGATTAGCTTATGTGCTTATGTGCTTCTGTCAAAAGAAAGAAAATATGTGCTTTTGTCTTAAAAAACAAGTGCTTCTGTCTTTAAAAGCGGGATCAGAAGTTATAGCCTAAGTTGAGCTGGAAGAGATTGTCGTGCTGGGAGTAGGCACCGTTGTTGGTGTGCTTGATCCTGTTGACCATTCCTACCTCGCCACTCAGACCTGCATAGTAGTGTTTGAGGAAGTTCACGCCGATACTGAATCTCCATGCGCAATCAACTCTGTTTCTTGCATTCTCCGGACCTGCCATCGCAAACGGACTGTCTTTGTAAAGTGACCCGCTGTAATGATTTCTAAAAGCGACATCATCGCTTACTTTTGTCTTTGTTGTCAGATAGTAATCTTCTGTAAAACCGACCTTAAGCACCGGACCTGTTGCAACAGCCAGACTTACTTTCGGAGAGAAATCAAAGTGATATCCAAGCATCACCGGTACTCTCATGCCGAAGGAACGCACTGAGTTATGTTCCCACTGACTATTCTGGAAAAGATCATCTTCAGTGTTAAACTTCTGGGTATTGTAATAAAGTTCAAGACCCGGCTCAACATAGAAGTTGGCAATAATAGGACGATTGTAGATAGCGCCGACACTTATACCTGCTCCGGGATTGAAAGCATTAACGGATGTATTGCTGAAGTTTACATTTCCCGGAATATTGGATTCAAGATTGAGTCGGACACCAACGTAGGGTTTGTTGTTGGGATTATCCACAATCGGATTCGCAGCCCATACTGCTGAAACACCTGCGAAGAGAGATAACGCGAGTAATAGAATCTTTTTCATAACTGTAACTTTTAGAATAGTGAATTTATACTACATTAACATTCTAAAAGTCCGTTAAGATTATTCAGTCATCTTAAATTTTGTTAATCAAAACTCACTCTGCCATTTCTTTTTTACCTTCCAATAATTTCTGAAGCGAAATAAGTTCGTCTCTCAGCTGTGCCGCCTCAATGAAATCGGTTCGTTTTGCAGCTGCTATCATTTCGCGATTCACCTCCTCAATTCGTTTCTTGATTTCACCGGGTGACATATAAGCTGTCACAGGATCCGCCACAAACTTCACGCCCTCTTCAGGCTCAATATAAGCTCTCGGTTTTGCGGATGCCACACGCTCTGCCTTTGATGGAGAGGCTGCTTTCGGCGTTTTTGAGTCCATAAATTTCGGTTTACGCGGCGCTGCCCCTTCCTTCCCTTTGTCAGAACCTTCATAAATCTCAATCAGGTCGGCAGCTGACGAGGTCTTCACAATCGGTGTCGGGATTATACCATGCTCCTTATTATAATTCATCTGCTTCATTCTGCGTCGCTCGGTCTCATCAATTGTCAGTTGCATGCTGTCGGTAATCTTATCGGCATACATGATTACCTTACCATGCACATTACGCGCAGCTCTGCCGGCGGTCTGCGTCAGCGACCGATGATTACGCAGGAATCCCTCCTTATCAGCATCAAGAATCGCCACAAGGCTAACCTGCGGCAGATCCAGACCCTCCCTCAAAAGATTGACACCAATCAAGACATCATAGACTCCTGAGCGCAGATCCTCAAGGATTCTTATACGATCCAGAGTATCGACATCGCTATGAATATACGAACACTTCACACCCCATTTCATCAGGTGATCATTCAATTCCTCAGCCATCCTCTTGGTCAGGGTTGTAATCAGAGTTCTCTCCCCCGCCTCAATTCGCATCTGAATCTCCTCCATCAGATCATCTATCTGATTCATCGTCGGACGCACCTCTATCTCGGGATCAAGCAATCCTGTGGGGCGTATCACCTGCTCTGTCACGATTCCCTCCGACTGCTGCAATTCATAGTCTCCGGGTGTAGCACTGACATAAATAGCCTGATTAGTCAGTCGCTCGAATTCATCAAACTTAAGAGGACGGTTGTCGATAGCGGCAGGTAGCCTGAAGCCATATTCCACGAGGTTTATCTTTCGAGAAAGGTCGCCGCCGTTCATTCCGCGCAACTGAGGAAGCGTGACATGACTCTCATCAATGATCGTCAGATAATCCTTCGGAAAATAGTCGAGGAGACAGAATGGTCGGGCTCCCGGTTCTCTGCCATCAAAATAGCGGGAATAGTTTTCGATACCACTGCAATGACCAAGTTCCTTAATCATTTCTACGTCATACGTGACACGCTCACGCAATCTTTCAGCCTCAAGTATTTTCCCTTCATTTCTGAAAAATTCCACTTGTTTTCCGAGATCAAGAGTTATCTGATCTACGGCAGAGGCTGTGCGTTCTTTTGATGTGACGAAGATGTTGGCGGGATAAATATTAAAACCGTCGAGATTAGTCAATACGCCACCCGTAGTCGGATCAATAGTCTGAATCTTTTCAATCTCATCGCCCCAGAATACGACTCTAAGCTGAATCTCTTCGAAAGAGAGCATTATGTCCACAGTGTCTCCCTTCACGCGAAACTGCCCGTGATTAAGTTCCATTTCAGTTCGTGAATAGAGGGAATCAACGAGCTTTCTCAAGAAAGCGTTGCGACTGATATTCATACCCAAATGAATCTTGACGACGCTCTGCGAGAAATCCTCCGGATTACCCATGCCATAGATACAGCTGACGCTGGAAACAACAATGACATCACGCCTTCCCGACAGAAGAGCTGAGACAGTCGACAGACGCAATCGGTCGATTTGCTCATTAATCATCAGATCCTTTTCGATATATTTATCGCTTGAAGGGATATAAGCCTCAGGCTGATAATAATCATAATAGCTTACAAAATATTGCACGGAATTATCCGGAAAGAAATTTTTCATCTCTCCGTAAAGCTGGGCTGCCAAGGTCTTGTTGTGGGAAAGAATGAGCGTCGGACGCTTCACCTGCTGAATGACATTTGCCATCGTGAAAGTCTTTCCCGATCCGGTCACACCCAACAAAGTCTGATAAGGGTTGCCTTGATTGACACCCTCCACGAGTTCTGCAATAGCCTCCGGCTGATCGCCTGTCGGCACATATTCCGATGTAAGCTTAAAATCCATAACTACAAAGATAACAAAAAATAAGTAAGTAATGAAAATTAATGTGTATATAAAACTTAAAGATTTTTGAGATAATTTCCATGCGGAAGAAAGGAAGATACTTTAGTATCTGACTGACTGACAATTGGAAATTAGCCAA
>JAAVBC010000012.1 GCA_014803765.1 Bacteroides sp.
ATTAATGTGTATATAAAACTTAAAGATTTTTGAGATAATTTCCATGCGGAAGAAAGGAAGATACGATAGTATCTGACTGACTGACAATTGGAAATTAGCCAAAAAGATTAAGTTTTATAACACAAGATATTCTTTTATTGCTCACTTTCATAATATCGTTTAATTTTCATTACTTACTTAAAATAAAAGTCTATCTCTTTTCACAAAGAGATAGACCGAAACCTTAATCTTAATTTAATACTATGAAAAACACTCTGTAAAGGTAGTAATAAATTACGGACCCACAAAAGATTTTAACATATTTGAATATTTTGAACGCGTTTTTATATTTGTACAAGTTTTTTTTGTTAATTTTGGATTATTCAATCTCCTGCCGATAAAATTTATTCAGCATCTGACTGAAAAAGTTGAGTAATACGACTACAGTGGATTAGACGTGCATAAACATGGAGCTATTATATCACTATCTTTGGAAACACCGGATGGTCAATCCACCTCTGACCACCTGCGACGGCAAGAGCATCCGCATCCTGTCGCCGGGAATACATAATGATGATGCCGGACCCGACTTTTCCAATGCACGCATTCAGATAGGGGATGAGGATTGGACGGGCAACGTGGAGCTCCATGTTAAGGCTTCCGACTGGTATGCCCACGGACATGACAAAGATCCTGCTTATGACAACATAATTCTGCATGTCGTAGCGCTCGACGACCGCCGCATACAGCGCGCCGACGGGACAGAGATACCTCAGCTCGTAGTCGTGCTTCCTCGCGATTTCTATATAACATACGCCCAACTTTCCGCGGACTTCAAGGGTGTAAGATGCAGCTCTTCTTTAACCGATATCCCCCGTCTGAATCGCGAGGACTGGCTCGAAACACTTGCCATAGAACGCCTGCACACCAAGGCTGAAAGAATACTCGGCTGGCTTGATTCACTGGGTGGGGATTGGGAACAGACAATGTTTGTCGCTCTCGCACGCGGCCTCGGGTTCAGTCTTAACGGAGTACCCTTTGAACTACTCGCCAAGTCTATCCCCCTGAAGTATATCTATCATCATTCCGATGATTTGCTCCAGATCGAAGCGCTCCTCTTCGGGCAGGCGGGTATGCTGGACACCTCTTCCCATATATTCGATGAATATTATCAGGCGCTATGCCGCGAATATGCGTTCCTCGCCCGAAAATACGGTCTGCGACCAATGCGGCGCGACCTTTGGAAATATGCCCGTACGCGCCCGCAGAATTTTCCACATCGGCGCATAGCCCTCCTTGCAGCCGCCCTCTATTCCGGGAAGGGATTTACATCCTCTCTCATCGATGCCCGCGGTGACATCGACCGACTTATGGAACTCTTTTCCTGGGAACTCCACCCCTATTGGCATGAGCATTTCGCATTCGGTTCGGACGGACGCACAAATCCCTCACCCGGCACTCTTTCCCGAGCCAGCAAGGAGTTGCTGATGATTAATGTAGCCTCCCCTTTCTATTATGCTTACGCCCGGAGTTGCGGCAACTATGATCTCGCCGACTGCGGATCGGATATACTATACCTGTTGCATCCGGAAAAGAATACAATAATAAATGCCTGGGCAAACGCAGGCATTAAGGCAGACAGCGCCATGCGTTCCCAGGCATTGATTCATCTTAACAATGAATATTGTCAGAAGGGTCGTTGCCTCGACTGCCGCTTCGGACATTATATCTTACGGCGTCAGGCAAAGGGGTAAAACCCCCGCTCAACCCTCATTTTAATTTTTTCAGTTTGCGCTCTGCGCCTTTTCTATCATCGCCTTATTAGCTGTGATGTAGATCTCTACACGTCGATTCTGTGCGCGACCCGCTGCCGTAGCATTCGATGCGACAGGATCATCCCACCCTTTACCTATGGCTTTCAGACGCGAAGCGGCAATACCCTGCTGTTCGAGATATTTCTCAACGCTTTCTGCTCGCTCCAGCGAAAGGGTCTGATTGAGCTGTTCGGAGCCCGTGTTATCGGTAAAGCCTACGACAGTCACATCTGTGTCAGGGAACTGACTCAGGTTATATGCTACTCGACTCAAAGTAGCGTCTGCGGCTGCCGAAAGGGTATAGGATCCCGTCGGGAACAAGACAGCATCTCCCATGACGAGTTTGATAGCGTCAAGATTATTACTGTCTTTCACCATCTCAACCTTTATATCATTAATTGCCTGCGAATTGGCAGCAATGGCACTCTTATTGGCATCCGCTTCATTCTGAACCTGTGCAAGCTCTTTCTCAAGGGCATCCTTCTGTTTATCCATAGCATTGCCGACCAATGCGCCTGTCCCGGCACCGAGAGCCGCGCCGACAAGCGCTCCGATCCAAGTGCCACGTCCGCCACCGATCAGCGCGCCCACTCCTGCACCAAGCGCTGCTCCACCGGCGCCACCGGCCGCGGCACCCTGTCCGGCATCCGACATACTGTTCCACGTATTCTTGATTGAGGAGCATCCGGCTCCCGTGATAAGCGAGCCGACACACACGGCTGACAATATGGTTCTTTTAAATAATTCGTGTTTGTTCATAGCATTTAGTCTTTTTTGCCTTCATCTCTTCCGAGCTTTATCTCATCCGAGACGAGACATTGCGTTTATAATGTCTTTCAGTCTATTATAAAACTATCACTATAGCAAAATAGTTCTCCTAATCTACCAAAAATTTCTTCCAAAATTTCATTATGAGTGAGCCTTAAGTAAAAGTTATTTGTTATCTTTGTAAGTTAATTTTGATGAGTCGGCGGAGTCTGTCCGCTATAAGATCCCGCCATTAAGTTTTCCTGAAGGTTGGGTTCTGAGATATTCGATATCATAAGTTATGGCATATAATAAGAAATCTTCACATATTCAGCCGGATAAAATTCTCGCTCGGCAGAATCGCACGGAGCAGACCATCGGGCTGATGCAGTTTGTCAGCGAAAATTTCCCCTCAGCCCCGCGTAATGATATTAAGAAGTGGCTGCGCTACGGACATCTGATGATTAACGGAGTCGTCAGCAATGCCTTTGATGCCCCTGTCGCTCCCGGGCAATGGGTGGAAATCAATTTCACGCGTCCGTTTGCTGTGTTTCGCCATCACAGAATGCAACTCGTCTATGAGGATGAGGACATAGCTGTAGTCAACAAAGGCTATGGTCTGCTTTCTGTCGGGACAGGCTCGCTGAAGAAAGAAGAGACTGCCTATAACATTCTGAAAGATTACGTTAAGAGCGTTTCTCCCGCCAATAAGATTTTCATTGTTCATCGTCTGGATAAGGCTACGAGCGGCTTGATGATGTTCGCCAAGACACCCGAGGCGCAGGAAGCGATGCAGCATAACTGGAACAACATGGTGCTTCAGCGTAAATATGTCGCTGTCGTCGAAGGCTTTGTCAAGGAGGATGAGGGTGTCATCAAAAGCTATCTCGGTGAGACTTCCGGAATGGAAGTTTATTCAACTCAGGAACCTGGCGAAGGACGCAAGCTCGCGACGACACGCTATAAAGTGCTTGCCCGCGGGTATGGCTATTCCCTTCTTGAATTCTCACTTGACACGGGACGCAAGAATCAGATCCGTGTCCACGCCAAGGAGATGGGACACCCGATTGTCGGCGACCGCAAATATGGAGCGAAGGCAAGTCCGATCAATCGCCTTGCCCTACATGCACAGACTCTCCGGTTCGCACACCCGATAACCCGTAAGGATATGAATTTCGAGACCCCGATTCCTTCAAAATTCCTTAAGATGGTCGGAGGAATCAAGGGCACACGCGAAAAGGATGAAGAGAATCCCCTGGAGTGAGTGTAATTTATCCATCAACCCATAAACCTAAAGATATTCTGACACTATGCCAATCAAACCTGATACGTCCGACTATTATCCATATACTCCGGGCAGCAGTTGCGACCCTGAGCTGAATCAGCATCCTACCGATTCTGATTCAGCTGCCGACAAACGTCAGCCGGCAGCCGAATCCGCAGAGTCCGCCCTGTCGGAACGTAACGCTGAAATCAGCCGGATGATAAATGAATTTCAAGGAAGACCCTTGGAGGTACTGACCGAAGAGGATGAGGAGGCGCCGAAGGGGTTTATGACTTCATTCTCCCATGTAGTATCCTGGATTCTATCCCCCGTCGTTGTGCCGACCTATGCCATAATAATGGTGTTCAGTCTGTCGATGCTTTCCTACGCCCCGACCTCTTCCAAATGGGCTATCATTGGTATAGTATTTGCACTAACCTGCGTTATCCCCTCCCTCTGCGTATGGGTAATGACAAAGTTTGGAGATGTTAAGGATGTAGCCCTCTCCCGCCGCAGCGACCGTCTTATCCCTTACATTATCGTCGGAGCCGCAATGCTTGCCACCGGGTTTTATCTGACGACTACCGGTCTCCCGACCTGGGTGGGGTATTTCTTTATCGGAGCAGCGATCGCCACAGGTATAAACCTGATAATCAATACCTGGTGGAAAATATCGGCTCACGGCGCCGGAATGGGAGGGTTGATTGCAATGATTCTCGTGATCAACCGCTATGGGTTGCCCCCATATAATCTATGGTGGTGGTGTATGGGTGCCGTGCTTGCAGCCGGACTACTCGGTCTTTGCCGCGTCTGGCTCGGCAGGCACACTCCGTTGCAGACAGTCGCAGGAGAGATTGTAGGTTTCATCGGAGTTCTTTCCATGGAGCTTCTTCTGCCTTCGCAGGTATAACTTTAGCATCCCACCTAAAACTGAATTTCAATCCCTTTCTCAACCTCATTCATGAACTCCAACAATCCAAGATATAATTATTCAAGACGACATAGCACTCCCGTGAGAGTGGCAGATATTATCATCGGAGGGGATGCCCCCGTGCGTATTCAGTCGATGACTAACACGAATACTCTCGACACTTCCGCCTCTGCCGCGCAGGCAATCCGGATTGCGGAAGCCGGAGGCGAGATTGTGCGCCTCACAACTCAAGGGGTAGCCGAGGCATCCAATATGAAGAATATCGGCGATGAAATCCGCCGCCAAGGTTATAGCATCCCTCTCGTTGCCGACGTGCATTTCAACCCCAAAGCGGCTTACGAAGCAGCCCTCACTTGCGATAAGGTGCGCATTAATCCCGGAAATTTCGTAGATGCAGCCCGCACATTCCGTAAACTGGAATTTACTGATGAGGAATATGCCGAGGAGTTGCAGAAAATACGCGAAGCTCTCGTCCCCTTTCTCAACTTATGCAAAGAGCATCACACTGCCGTCAGACTCGGAGTCAATCATGGTTCGCTCTCAGATCGCATCATGAGCCGTTATGGCGACACTCCGGCAGGAATGGTGGAATCTGTCATGGAATTTCTCCGTGTATGCCGCGAAGAGGATTTCAATGATATCGTGATTTCTATAAAGGCTTCGAATGTAGTGGTGATGGTGACGACAGTACGCCTCCTCGTCCGCGAGATGGAGAAGGAGGGAATGGCTTTCCCGATTCATCTGGGAGTCACTGAAGCCGGAGATGGCGAAGATGGGAGAGTAAAAAGTGCTGTCGGCATCGGCACTCTTCTTAGCGAGGGAGTTGGAGATACAATCCGCGTCTCTCTCTCTGAAGCTCCGGAGAATGAAATTCCTGTCGCGGCTCTACTACGCGATTATATCGCGCAGCGTGCCAACCATTCCCATATTCCCGAACCGGATTCGGAGACATCGTTCCCGGCTCGTTCTCACGCAAGAAACCTCTTCGGACTCGGACCCGCCGGTGTCCCCAAAGTCATAGGCTATGATTTGAATATTCCGGAAGATATTCCGGAATCAGGTATACTCAGGGTTGACGCAGCCTCCGATCCCGCTGATAGTGTTGCTGCAAGCGAGGGAAAAGTAATTATGCTGATGTCTTCGCACATAAATCCTGTAGGAGAGATTTCCTCCTGGATTGAACGTTACATAGCGCAAGGAGGTTCTTCGCCGATCATAGTCGGAATGAAATTTGAGGATGCAGACCCCGACACCGTCAGATTGAAAGCATCTGCCGATTTGGGTCCGATTCTGTTAAATGGTTATGCGAACGCAATTTTAATTGAGGCTGACGCGCTGAATAAAGAGGAACGTGACTCTCTTGCTTTGGGTATTCTTCAAGCAGCGCGCTTGAGATTCAGCAAGACTGAATATATTGCGTGCCCGAGTTGTGGACGCACCCTGTTTGACCTTCCGGCGACATTGGCGGAAGTCCGCAAAGCGACATCCGGACTGAAAGGTCTGAAAATAGGTGTAATGGGGTGCATCGTCAACGGACCCGGTGAGATGGCAGATGCCGACTACGGCTATGTTGGCGCCGGACCCGGCAGAGTCAGCATCTACAAAGGGAAGCAGCTCATCCAAAAGAATCTCCCGACTTCAGAAGCCCTCCCCGCCCTCCTCGCCCTCATCCAATCCGACCTCTCGCTATAATCCCCTCCCTCCACACCAATCCCACTCCATGAGGATGCCTCAGCGATGTATCATTACTCGGTGCTTGTTGACATTGAGGTTTCCGGTTAGGCAACCCGCTTCCGCGGGTTGTACTGCGAGAGGGTGAAGATATAAGATACGATATCGTATCATAGGGGGATCGATCTACCCGCGGAGCGGGTTGCCTAATCGTTAACCGCAGGCTGAAGCCCGAAGGGCTGAAACCTGCGGACTTGTAATCTGATATAGTATCAACCAACCCGCGGAGCGGGTTGCCTAACTGCCGTATCAAAGCTCAAAGGTTGTTAACGATGATGCTTCCAGTGAGCCAACCCGCTTCCGCGGATTGTTGACGCGCATTTGAATTCCGTATGTATGCTCGTTATGCTCTTTAATTATAATTATTTGCATCTCAACCATATTTTAGTTAAATTTGCATAGTCGCCAGACTTATTGAAGACGGCAACCAACAAATCATTTTTTAGAAATCTCTTTCCCCTTATTATATGTTAACCACCCCTGTCTATATCAATCCTCTGACCGATTTCGGTTTTAAATACATCTTCGGACGAGAAGAAAACAAGGATCTCCTTATCTCTTTTCTCAACTCGCTGTTTCCGGAAAACGGGGAGATTGTAGATGTGACTTTTGTGGATAAGGAAAATGGCGGGGAGTCCAAGGATTCCAGAGCGCTTATCTATGATATCCATTGCCTCACTGCTGACGGCAAGAAGTTTATCGTAGAGATGCAAAACCGCTATCAGACCCATTTTCGCGATCGTGCCCTCTATTATCTTTCAGCCGATATCTATACGCAAGGTAAAAAAGGAAAAGACTGGAATTACAGCCTGACACCCGTCTATGGAGTATTCCTGATGAATTTTGACTGGAAGGAGTTTGAGGACGAACAATTGCGCGAGGATGTCGGTTTGGTTAATATACGCACCGGGAAACAGTTTTCGGATCGTCTCCGGATGGTGTTCTTAAAAATCCCAATGCTCACAAAGAATGAAAAAGAGTGCAAGGAAAGCCTTGAGCGCTGGCTATACATTTTCAAAAACATGGAAACTATGGAATGCATACCCTCTTCATTTACTTCTGACCCCATATTCAGCAAACTCGGTAAGATAGCACGCATCGGTGCGCTATCGGAATCTCAGCGCCGTGCTTACGACAACTCTCTGAAGATCTATCGCGACAACTACGCCATTGCCGAGACGGAGCGAAACGAAGGTATAGCTGAGGGCTTCATAAAAGGTAGAGCTGAAGGTAGAGCTGAAGGTAGAGCCGAAGGAACTCGTGCAATAGCTTTGAATCTTCTTAAAGCAGGAGTCGAAGAGGAGTTAATCGCTATCTCAACAGGATTAACAAAAGACCAACTCGCTAAGTTACGTCAGGAAATATGACAACTCTCGTTTTCAAAATATTAGAATTGTAAAGATTATTGTTCGCGCTGTGCAAGATCTTTATGATTCCTGTATGATTTATCTTAAAACGACACAATATCATAGTTAAAATATCTTTAACAACTTCATTAAAAGCCAATGAAAAAAAATTTACCCGGTCTAAGTCAGATAGACTCAATTCTCAATTTTTTAGAAAATCAGAGGGGGGGGGTCGATGTTTCCCACTCTTTTGCTGATGTTTATGTCCTTGTTTACGGTTGCAAATAGCACAGCAACTTCATTACCGGATGCCGGAGTGGTGACGACAGATGAGACAGTGACAAAAAAACATTCCGATTTACTTTCTTACGACAAAGAATGGACTTTGGCTCACATTCAGATGAATCCCTCAATTAAAAATGGGGCTGTTGAGCAAATCTATACTCTGGATTATGTACTGAACGCGAAGGTTGTAGGGACGGAAATAGTAGATACTAAAGTTTGTGCAGCTATCGAACTGCAACTTACTCATTTTGCTGATTGCTCATGGTGTAAGATTCATCGTATGGAACCTAAAACAGTATATGCCTACGAAGAGGATGGAAGATTATTTATATATCGTTCAGGTTACAGTTCAGAGGCGAATGATTGGTTAGGCATCAACGAAGAGGTTGCGCCTCATTTTCAGGAAATGATAAATCTCAACAATTCGGAATCCGCCAATCCTTACGGAACCTGGAATACTTTAAATGATGAACCCCTCACATGGATTGATGGCGTTGGCGTAAACTATGGTTTCGGGAATCTGACACTTTACCCGGAGGATATCATTCCTACCGGCATGACTCAGCCTTATTATATGCTCGTTAACTGCAAGCAGAATGGCACAACAATCTATGATAATTCCAAAGTTCTTGAACAGAACGGGATTGACACGGATTTTACAACCGGGATCAACACTCTCCCTACAGCTGATGAGTATCAAGACGCAGAAAACTCTCTTTACACACTTCAGGGCATAAAAGTCAACAATCCGATAAAAGGACATATATATGTCAAGAAAGGAAAGACAATAATCTTTTAATCGACATACGTAACAACCCACAAAAAGAGAGCATGTCAATTTTTTGACATGCTCTCTTTTTGTGGTTGAGGTCTTGATTCCGTTAGTTATTCGCGGAAGTAAATACGCTTGACGCGTGGAGATACTGAGGTCAGGATCTCGTAGGGAATTGTGCCTATGACGTCAGACAAACGACTGACCGGCATATTCTCTCCGAATATCTCTACTTCATCTCCTATGGAGCTGTCTATGCCCGTGACATCAATCATGCAGGCATCCATGCAGATATTACCGATTGTCGGCGCCTCTTTGCCATTTACCAACACTTTTATCGCGCCATTGCCAAACTTACGATTCATGCCGTCGGCATACCCGATGGGGATAGTCGCCACGCGGGAATGACGATCAAGCCTGCCGCGTCTGCCGTAGCCGATAGTCGTGCCGGACTCCCATTCCCGAATATTTATAATCACCGTTTTCAACGAACTGACTACACTCAGCTCATCCTCCATCTCTGCAGGAAGTGTGTTTACACCATAAAGCCCGATACCCAGACGCGCCATATCATAATGATGATTATCGCCGTAGCGCAGGATTCCTGCCGAATTGAGTATATGCCGCTTAATCGGATAGGAACTGTGGCTGAGAATATAGTCCGAACATCTGCGATATTCCTCAAGCTGAAATTCGGTATAGTCGTTCATCGTCGGTTCGTCGGCAGTAGCCAGATGGGTGAACACCGATGATATCCTGACATTGTCCTGACTCTTGATTGTCTGCATGAGCTGCGGGAGTTCCGATTCAATAAAGCCCATGCGGTGCATTCCCGTATCAAGTTTTATGTGAATCGGGTAATCCTTGACTCCGGCATTGCGGGCAGCCTTGATGACATCGTCAAGCATACCGGGTGTATAAATCTCCGGCTCCAGATGATTCTCAAACATCTCGGCATAATCTGCTACTCTGGGATTCATCACCATTATCGGCATCGTGATTCCCTGTCGGCGGAGATCAATCCCCTCGTCAAGCACTGCTACTGCTAAATATGATGCGCCCGCATCCTGAAGGGTCTTGGAAATCTCATAGCTCCCCGCGCCATAACCTGAAGCCTTAACCATGGCTATCATTCCGGTTGAAGCCGGAAGATGACTCTTGAAGTAACGATAGTTGCGGAGCATGGCGTCAAGGTTCACCTCAAGCACTGTCTCATGCGTACGCACCTCCAGTATCTCCTTCAGTCTGCGGAAATCAAACTCCTCCGATCCTTTCAAAAGCACAATCGATTTCATCAGCGGCGAGCGACGCAGATAAGCCGCTAACGATGATGAATCCGGGAAAAAGAGGGAATTCTCGCCGAAGTATGAAGAATGCTTTTCAAACTTGGGTCCGACCCCGATAAAGAGATCTACCGATCTGCGCTTCATCAATTCGGCAATCCGGCAATAGTCCTCTTCAACTGAAGCTCCCTCATGACGCAGATCACTGAGAATAACCACACTGCGCTGACCCGGCATTCGGCGTCGCGCCATAAAGTCAACAGCCGGAAGAAGGGAGGTCAGATCAGATGTGTAGGAATCATACAGAATACTGCATCCCCCTGCTCCGTCGCTCACACTTATGCGTGTATCTATGGGATGAAGCGAACTGAATCGACGCGCAATTACGCCGGGAGCATAGCCTTCATGAAGCATCACTGCAAGGGCATAGATAGCATTGCGCACATCTCCGACCCTATACGCAGAGACACGTATCCGATCTTTTATCGTCACATCCGAATGCCACTCGTATTCTATCTCTGTAATCTCATTGTCTTCCGGACCTTTTGATGTGGCAGACGCATTGCTTATAGTGGCTATATAAAGGGAAGCATCCGGATTTTTCTCACTCCAGCTTATTAATTTCTTCCCGGCAGGGAGTTCCCCGACTGCGGCTTTGACTTCTTCCTCATCTTCACAGTAGATGATAGTCTGGGCATTCCGAGCAAGAAGCGCCTTTTCAGCCACCTTTTCCGAATAGGATGCAAACCCATCGTCGTGCTCATGACTCATATCCGTAATAACGACAGTGTCCGGCTGAATGCACGCCTCCAGACGCCCCATTTCTCCCTTTTGCGATATACCGGCTTCTATGAGCGTAAGATCGGTGGCATCTGAAATTTCCCACATAGATAACGGCACTCCTATCTGAGAATTATAGCTACGCGGGCTGCGTGCGATCTCATGCATCGGTTCGAGGAGTTGAAACAACCATTCCTTAAGAGTAGTTTTCCCCTTAGAGCCCGTGATACCGATCACCTCTCCTCCTATCTTTCGTCCCCGACGGGAGGCTACTTTTTGCAATACATCAATAGGATTCTCATTTATAAGAATCAAGGCATCCCCACACTCTTTCATATTTTCCGGAATCCCGGGCGCAACAAACATTCTCACCCCCTTATCATAGAGTTCCCGCATGAAATTTTCTCCGGCATTGGTGCGTGTCGGAATTGCAAAAAAGAGTGTACCCTCCGGATTCAGCAGCGAACGGGAATCAGTAAGCAATGACGTCACTTTCTTATCCTTGATTGCGTCAGGGATGCATTTCTCCAATCCTGTCAATTCCCCTATCTCTCCGACAGTAATAGTCATGATTTATTGAAATTAGAACTTGCGTAATGTAAGGATGTTTTCCCCTATCTTCATTGTCATTATGCCCCCCTTTATCCCTTCAATATGAACTGCCACAGGATTCTCATCAATACCCCATTCGGCAATCAAAGCCCGGTCGGCAGTTGATTTCACGTATGGAAAATTGAATATGTAATCAGGATCTTCTCCACTGACTTCCGCCACAAACTGCGGAATATCAACCCCGGAGGATTCCTCAGTGCCACTAAGCTGCAACACACCCAGATTGAATCGATAATACAATCGCGGAGAATCGGGCGTAATGATTTCTTCTCCGGAGCGCTCAATGCTCATCACTTGCCAAAAGCCCTGAAGTGGTCCCATAGTATTCTTCTTTGCGCATCCGGAAAGTCCGGCGATTACTATTATGATCAACAGCAACCCTACGAGAGAACCTGCAATTTTTCCCTTACCACCCATATTTTTAATATATCGATTCATAATCATGATATTATCAGTCCATTTTAATTATAATTTCCAACTCCTTACACCCTACTCCCTACTCCCTAATCCTTACTCTTAACTCCTCCCAACTTCCCCAAGTACACATTCATATAGGCTTCAGCCATGACGCGCATATCATATTTCCACGCCGCAGCTTCGCCTGCTTTTATCATTTCTGTCCTTTCTTCCGATGGATTGGCAAGCTTCACTATCAGGTGAGCAAGTTCCCGATAGTCTCCGCGCCTGAACTTTAACGCAACGCCATCTACAACTCCCGACAACCCCTCTACATCGGAAACTATCAGCGGAAGTCCCCCCGCCATCATCTCTACGGCTGTCAGTCCGAAGCCTTCCCAATTGGAGGATTGCACGCCGACTTCCGAGAGTGCGATAATGCGCGTTATATCGCTTTGCGAGCCAAGCATTACCACTCTATCCTCTATTCCCAATTCCCTGACAAGTCGCTCGAATTCATCCTTGCGGGGTCCGTCGCCGACAAGCACCGCGAATATGCCTCTGTCTTCAATCTCCCTGAGAGCTCGCAATAATGTCGGATGATCCTTAGACTCTACAAACCGGGAAATCATCAGTACAGGAGTTCCAGATCTTCCAAAGAGTCGGAGACGGTCGGCTTGCAAATCTCCGCACTCTCTGCGAAGACGCGACGTCTCGGCATTGAAGCGTTCTACAGGCACACCATTGGATATTTGCACCAGTCGGGAATCACGATTCGACAATCCGAGCCACAACGCCAGATTATTAAGCGTCGCCCTGCTTATGCAGATGATAGAGGAATAACGCGAATAGACCATGCGTTCTATCCATTTCGCCCATTTAAGATTCCTCCTCATATTAAAGGAGTTATGCTCCGTATATATCATGGTTCCCCGCTTTCGTTTTCCGACAAATAAGGAGGCGAAGGCAGCGTAATAAAGCGAGGGGAACAGATGGACGTGAATAATATCGAATTCTTTGATCAGTCGGCGCAGGCGATTGAATATTGCAAACATATTCCCGACACTTTTTCCTCCTCCGGGATTAAGAATCTCAATGTCAATGGCTCCGCAGGCGCGTATCTGATTCAGAAAGGCGGGATCTTCCACATCTTCCAGCAGACAGAGCTTCACCTCATTCCCTTCCGACTGCAAAGGAAGAAGATCAGCGAGCAGACGCTGTGCGCCCCCGATTCTTAGATCATTGATGACATGAAGAATTCGCATGGATTCAATATTAGGTGTTCACTTTTGGAAAACCTCAGGCGTATTGACTGTATATTCAGACGGAGGAATATTTAAAAACGCGCCGGGAATGATATACCCGGCGCGTTCTTATCTATCTTGAGCTGAAATTACTCGGCTTTGCCGTCAGAACCAAGCACGTTGAGGATCTTGTGCTTGTAAAGTTTTTCCATCTCATCGCGAGCCGGACCGAGATATTTACGCGGGTCGAACTCTGCGGGCTTTTCATTGAAGACCTTACGCACAGCTGCAGTCATTGCAAGACGGCTGTCTGAGTCGATGTTGATCTTGCAGACATCCATCTTAGCTGCCTTGCGGAGCTCCTCTTCGGGGATACCGATTGCGTCGGGAAGTTTGCCGCCGTTAGCGTTGATGATGTCAACGTATTCCTGGGGAACTGAAGAAGAACCGTGGAGTACGATCGGGAAGTCGGGAAGTTTTGCTTCTACTGCCTCAAGAACGTCGAATGCCAAGGGCGGGGGAACCAGACGACCTGTCTTCGGGTCACGTGTGCACTGTTCGGGAGTGAACTTGTACGCGCCGTGAGATGTGCCGATTGAGATAGCGAGGCTGTCGCAACCTGTGCGAGTCACGAAGTCAATAACCTCTTCGGGGTCAGTGTAAGTGTGGTGGTCAGAGCTTACTTCATCCTCTACACCTGCCAATACACCGAGCTCACCCTCAACTGTCACGCCATATTTGTGAGCGTAATCTACAACCTTCTTGGTAAGCTCTACATTCTCTTCGTAGGGAAGGTGCGAACCGTCGATCATCACTGATGAGAAGCCGTGGTCGATGCAGTCCTTGCAGAGTTCGAATGAATCGCCGTGGTCAAGGTGAAGAACAATCTGAGGATGCTCCCAGCCGAGTGACTTAGCGTAGTCTACTGCGCCCTGCGCCATGTAACGCAGAAGGATGGGATTCGCATAGTTACGCGCACCCTTTGACACCTGAAGGATCACGGGTGATTTTGTGTCAGCCGCAGCTTTGATAATAGCCTGAAGCTGCTCCATGTTGTTGAAGTTGAACGCGGGGATTGCATATCCGCCATGCACTGCCTTGGCAAACATCTCTTTGGTGTTGACCAATCCAAGTTCTTTGTAATCTACCATTGTGTTTTTATAATTAAAAAGACTTATTAATTCCTTTATTATTAACAATAAAACGCCGACTTTTTATTAGAGATATGCTGATTTTAACATTTACAGCCGTTCTTCAACGTGGCATTTGATGCAAATTTAGCAATTTTTTTTTACATTTCGTTGTCTGAACATCCCTATTTTGAATTATCTTTGCAGAAATATTTAATCAGAGCGGGTTTATTCTATTTCTTTAAACCCTATCTCAGATTTCGTCTTTTAGCATGACAGCAAATAAAACAGCTCTTATCACCGGCGTTACCGGTCAGGATGGCTCCTACCTTTCCGAGTTCCTTCTCGAGAAGGGATATGAAGTGCATGGCACTATCCGCCGCTCTTCTACTGATTTCCGGGAGCGTATCGCCCACCTTGAGGGTCATCCCCATTTCCACCTCCACTATGCCGATATGGCTGACTCTATGAGTCTGGTAAAGGTCGTCGGGAAGGTACGCCCTGACGAAATATATAATCTCGCAGCTCAAAGTCATGTGCAGGTGAGCTTTGATGTGCCTGAATACACAGCCAATACGGACGCCGTCGGAGTGCTCCGGATTCTCGAAGCTGTCAGGGAGTGCGGTCTGGAGAAGACTTGCAGAATCTATCAGGCTTCAACTTCGGAACTTTATGGCAAAGTGGAGGAAGTGCCTCAAAATGAAAACACGCCTTTCCACCCTTATAGCCCCTATGCAGTAGCCAAGCTTTATGGATTCTGGATAGTGAAGGAATATCGCGAGGCTTACGGAATGTATTGCTGCTCGGGCATCCTCTTCAATCATGAGTCTGAAAGACGCGGAGAGACTTTTGTCACCCGCAAAATTACTCTCGCGGCAGCGCGCATTGCCCAGGGGAAGCAGGAGAAGCTCTATCTCGGAAATCTGTCGTCGCTCCGCGACTGGGGCTATGCAAAAGATTATGTGGAGTGCATGTGGCTGATTCTCCAGCAACCTAAACCTGAAGATTATGTCATCGCTACCGGCGAACAGCATAGTGTCCGTGAATTCGCCACATTGGCGTTCCATTATGCCGGAATTGAACTCCGCTGGGAAGGTGAGGGTGAGAATGAGAAGGGTATAGATAAGGCTACCGGAAAGGTGCTTGTGGAGGTCTCCCCCGATTTCTATCGCCCGACGGATGTAGTCAACCTTTGGGGCGACCCGACCAAGGCGAAGACAACTCTGGGATGGAACCCGCTCAAGACCTCTTTTGATAATCTCGTCCGCATCATGGTGGAATCGGATATGAAGAAGGTGGCAGTCGAACGTGCTTCCGAACATGTCCGCACCAATCTTGCTGAATATCTGGAGAAAGGGATTGTGAAATAACTCCCATTATTTTCCCCATCCTTTAACTATTTTTTCTCTCCCATTTTTCTTATCTCCTCTTATGGCTTTGAGGGAACCCTATATTGACTGACATATCATGGAAAAAAACTCTAAAATATATGTTGCCGGACACCGGGGCATGGTCGGTTCGGCAATAGTGCGCGAACTTCGCCGACAGGGCTATGAGAATATCGTGACCCGCACCCACTCTGAACTCGATCTCACTGACCAGAAGGCTGTAGAGGCTTTTTTTGAAGCTGAACGTCCTGAGTATGTCTTTTTGGCGGCTGCCAAAGTTGGCGGAATTGCTGCAAATGCAGCCCAACCGGCTGATTTCCTCTGGCAGAATATGATGCTGGAAATGAACGTCATCCACTCTGCCTGGAAATGCGGAGTAAAGAAACTGGAATTCCTCGGATCCTCATGTATCTATCCGCGTCTCGCTCCTCAGCCGATGCCTGAAAGCTGCCTGCTGACCTCCTCGCTTGAACCGACTAATGAAGGGTATGCTCTGGCTAAAATTTCGGGTCTGAAGTATTGCGAATATCTCAACCGCCAGTATGGCACTGATTTCATATCCGTAATGCCGACCAACCTTTATGGCCCCAACGATAATTATCACCCTGAGCATAGCCATGTCCTCCCTGCCCTTATCAGACGCTTCCATGAAGCTAAGATGGCAGAAGCAGAGAGTGTGGTCTGCTGGGGCGACGGATCTCCTCTGCGTGAATTCCTTTATGTGGATGATCTCGCCAATCTCTGCGTATTCCTGATGAATAATTACAGTGGGGACGAGACTGTCAATGCCGGCACCGGGAAAGAGGTCAGCATACGCGACTTGACTGAAATTGTGGCAGAGGCTGTCGGGTTTGAAGGAAAAATCGAATGGGATACATCCCGCCCCAACGGCACTCCGCGCAAACTTCTGAATGTGGACAAAGCCAAAGGACTGGGATGGGAATATTCCATCGAACTTAAGGATGGGGTCCGAATGGCTTATGCCGATTTTCTCTCTCATCTTGATTCGGATTCCCTACGTTCAAAATAAGTCGGTGCCGGGCCTGGGAACCCGCCACAATATTACTCATGGACCGGGGCTGAACCCCGCCGTTATCCGGAAGTAGGATGATTCTTTATATTCTCATTTTTTCTCTCGCTTTGATCGGGCTCCTCGGTCATGACCTGCGGCATGACGCACCCTCGCGTCCCTGGAAATGGATTCTTTGGGGATTGACCGCCGCCATCATCGTCATGGACGCCCTGCGCCTGAACACGGGACTCGACACCTGGATTCTGCGATGCAGCATTCTGTGGCTCCCGGCATGGGAGGTCGTGAAAGAATCTCCGGATTACATTGCGGCACTCAGGCTTGAGTTACTCTTCTCCCTATTCCGTCCGCTCGGACATGCCGCAGCGTGCGTAATATGCCAGGGATTACTGTCGGCAGCCCTGAATATCCCGCTGACTTTCTTTGTTATGCGATACACGCGCCGATGGTATCTCTTTTTCATGATTTATTTCATCGGTTTCTTTACAGCTCTCAATTTTGAGATAGTCAGACAAGGGGCAGCCATCGGCATGTTTCTTTGGGCATGGAAGGATTTTGAACAGAGGCGAAATGGGAGGTATCTCCTTAAAATTTTAGCTGCTACTTTCTTTCACCTGTCCGCTATCCCATTTTTTCTCCTTCCATTCGCAAGAATGGAGAAGGTCAGGGATACTCTTATAAATTATAAATTTCTTATCCCGGCAATGGCAATTTGCTTCATTGTCTCATTCAATATTCAGAACCTTGCCCCGCTCGCATTTTGGGCAAAGAATGCCGTAGCGGAGGATTCCTATGCGTGGTGGATTCTATCGCGATGCTATCTATATCTGGGTGATTATGACATTCCGGTGCTGAACTGGAAAGGTTGGACGGGTTTTACGCTTATCTATCTCCTTTACCCCCTCTTCGTTTTTTATATTTTCAAAAAGAGTAATTTCCGACACTATTTTCAGGTTGCAACAGCCCTTTTCTGTATAATCGGAGCATTAGGAATTTATTACGAACCGGCTTCGCGCTTTAATCTCTTTCTGCTGCCGGTTGTGGTCGTAGCTGTAACCCGGACATTGCCGGATAAAGCAAACACCTTTTTGCGTTTCAGTCACCCTAAAATTCCTGTATTCCTCAGGGAGATTACAAAATCACTCGCATGGCGCAGAGTTATATGGTTTGGCATACTCGTACCCTGGGCTATATTTCACATACATCTCTTCACCCTTGACTTTGCAATCCCTTTCGGCGGACATAACTACGATAAATATTATCCCTACACCAACTGGATCGACGGCAAACTTGATCCCCGGCAGGATGAAATGATCGATTATTATTTCAAATCCTACGATGATAAGAAAGCGCGCAATAGAAAGGTTTTATACGACTTTGAAGAATGATGAAGAAAGGAAAAGAAACGGATAAACGGGGCAGATTGATTATCGCAGTTAATGAGGATACATTCTTTCTTTCTCATAGAGTCAGCGTTGCGGAAGCAGCAAAGGACGCGGGGATGGAAGTGATAGTGACATGCTCTGACACGGGACATGCCTCTGAAATCATCCTGCGCGGTTTTATCTACGAACCGATGCCGATCGCTCCACGCAGTCTCAGTCCGATGGATGAATGGCGGGTAATCCGGTTTCTCGCATCCCTGATACGGAAATATCCTGATTCCATTCTTCATTTTGTAGGGATGAAACTTATATTGGCAGGGAATATCGCTGTCAGATTAACCCCTTCTCCTCGCGGAATAGTAAACGCTGTCAGCGGTCTTGGCATACTATTCATGAATCCGAGCGGCAAGATGCAGAAGCTACTCTTCAGCGTCCTCAGACTCGCCAAGAACCGGAAAATACCGACACGCACGATTTTCCAGAATTTTGAAGATCAGGAGGTATTCCGTAAAGCCGGATTGATTGGAAATAATGAAGCGGCTTACATCAAGGGTTCGGGGGTCAGTCTGGAGCAATTCCACCCCGCTGAGAATAAAGAAAAGCGGACTCTCGCAAGCGCTTCTCCTTGTGACACTTCTTCTGACGATTCTCCTTCTGACGCTTCTCCTTCTGACGTTTCTCCTTCTGAATCATCGCGCAATATGATAGTTCTCTTTGCCGGGCGTCTGCTCAAGAGCAAGGGTGTAGAGGACATCATCAGCGCTGCGGAGCTGTTGCGTCCGAAATGGGAGGGAAGAGTAGAATTTCGCATTTGCGGCGGATTATCATCAAAGATAAATGCGATTACCAAAGAGGAGATGGAAACCCTGACCGACGGGAGATATGTCAAATGGCTTGGCAATCGCTCCGACATGGATATATTGATGCAGGAAGCGGACATAATGGTCTATCCAAGTTACTACAGGGAGGGTGTTCCCAGAGTATTGTTAGAGGCGAGTGCGTCCGGACTACCGATAATAACCTGCGACAGTGTAGGTTGCCGGGACACAGTTGAAGATGGAGTCAATGGTTTTCTGGTTCCTCCTCAGAGTCCTGCCCAGATAGCCGAAAAGATAGATCGACTCCTCTCCGACACTCCCCTCCGCGTGCGCATGGGCAAAGAATCCCGCCGCATAGCCATCCGCGACTACTCCCTCACCGACGTCGTCCGCGCCCACCTCGCCATCTACACCTCCCTCCTCGACTAATCAACTCCCATACCCTCAAATGTATCAGATGGAAGAAAACAACCTTATCAGCACCTCTCCCTCATCGGAATCTTCTTATTCCGGACTAATTCCTATTGAAAATCTAATTCATATTATTCGAGGACAGCAGGTGATGCTCGACAGCGATTTGGCGCGTCTTTACGGAATTGAAACAAAGTACTTGAAAAGGGCTGTAAAGGCGAATATTAAGAGATTCCCATCTGATTTTATGTTTGAACTTGACCCTGCAGAATTTAATAGTTTGAGGTGCAAAAACTGCACCTCAAATTTTAATCATGGAGAAGAACGCATACCATTCCTTCCATTATAATTTACTCTATGACACAAGCAAATATTATAAAAGTCAGTGGCTCAGCTACGCTAAAAGTGGCTCCTGACACACTGCGCATACGCATTGAGGTCAATAGCCACTTTGCTTCTAACGAAGTTGCATACGAACAAGCTAAGACTAACAGCCTTCAAGTGTTAGATTCTCTCAAAAATGTAGGTCTTGACGAAACCATCGCCAAGACTGTCAACTTCGATATTTCAGAAGATTCAAAGCCTATCTACGAAAAAGGTCGTTGGATCGGTTATAAGAAGAATGGCTATGACCTTAACCAATTATTTTATGTCGACCTCCCGGTAGGGAATAAGGAGGCCAATGCCATCGTAAAGTATTGCACTGAGAACGTGCCCTATGCCGAGGTTAAACTCGATTCTTATATCGCAGAACCACGTAAGCATAAACTCGAAGCCATTTCTCTTGCTGTCAAAGATGCAAAAGAAAAGGCGGAAATCATTGCAGCTTCTCTTGGCTGCACTCTCGGCTCTATCCTCGAAGTGAACTATGGATGTGCTGAGACTCGCGACATTTGCTACGGAGATTGCGATTGTAGTGTTGGTGCGGCTCCCGGCGTTACGCCTCTTGCCTTCAATGGTCAGGAGGAAGAAATCGAGGAAGCCGTTATCGTGATTTGGCAAATTCAGAACACTCAGTAGTTTCAAATAAAATTATGGATACCGACAACGAAATAATATTATACCAACCGGATGCTTCAGTCAAACTTGAAGTCAGGCTAGAGGATGACACAGTATGGCTCACGCAACAACAGATGTCAGATTTGTTTATGCGAGACCGAACTGTCATTACGCGACATATCAACAACATTTTCAAGGAGAAAGAACTTGAAGAGGAAAGCAATGTGCATTTTTTGCACATTGCAAATTCAGACAAACCGATTAAACTATATAGTCTTGATGTGATTATATCAGTAGGTTATAGAGTCAAATCCGTAAGAGGCACACAGTTTAGACAGTGGGCTAATAAAATATTGAAAGAGTACCTGCTACGTGGTTATAGCGTAAACCAACGGCTACTGCACATGGAGAGTCGCATAGACCATAGGTTATCAGAACATGACCATCAGATAAAGGAACTTTCAGGCAAGGTTGATTTCTTTCTCAAGACCTCATTGCCTCCGAAAGAAGGCATATTGTTTGACGGACAAATATTTGATGCATACGTTTTCGTATGTGACATTATTAAACGGGCAAAGAAACGGATTGTGCTGATTGATAACTACATTGATGAAACAGTGCTGACTTTGCTCGACAAACGTCATAGCGATGTATTGGCGACTATTTACACCAAAAGGATAAACCGCCAACTTCAACTTGATATAGAGCGTCATAATGATCAGTATGCTCCTATTGATATCAGAACGGCGCCTGACATTCACGATAGGTTTATGGTGATTGATGACACGCTCTATCATATCGGCGCATCAATAAAAGACCTTGGCTTAAAATTGTTCGCTTTTTCAAAAATGGAAACTTCTCCATCCGTAATACTCGAGAAGCTTTGACATCACAACTTGTGATTTCAAACATATCATCAAGGCTCTGCTTCGGCAGGGCTTTTTTTGTTACTGATACTCGGGAATAGCCTATAATTGTATATACGTTAATTGTATATAAGTCCTTATGAGTGGTAAAATGCTACGACTTGTTTACCATTCAAAAGCCCGAACATCCCCAACGTTCGGGCTTCTTCGCGCTATTTTGTCCAATTGTGCAATACGTGCTTCACCGTATGCTTACTTTTGTTCGGCACTAAACGTCCGTGCATAACAAAGCATCTTGCCAATATCTATAAATCAGGTGAATTGGAGGAGAATAGTACATGTTCCACTTTGGAACATATGGGTAACGATTGCACCCAACGCTATCAGAAGTAATGAAATGGACGGGAGATAATGATTACAAGGCAATGAAGCCTTATATCAACATTGCCGATAGCATCAAAATTAATACAATGAGCCGTTTTGGCTGATTCCCTGAAGGTTATAGTAAGATTATGAGAAAATTTTGTTAATTATGCATCTTAATATCAGAATCAGATGGAAGAAAACAACCTTATCAACACCTCTCCCTCATCGGAATCTTCTGATTCCGGACTAATCCCTATTGAAAATCTAATTCATATTATTCGAGGTCAGCAGGTGATGATCGATAGCGATTTGGCTAAACTATATGGAGTGGAAACAAGAGTTCTTAATCAAGCTGTGAAACGTAATATTGAACGATTTCCAGCAGACTTTATGTTTCAACTCACCAAAGAGGAGGCTGAAAACTTGAGATCGCAAATTGCGACCTCAAATTCAAGGTCACAAAATGTGATCTTAAAAAATAAACAGGAAAACTTGAAATCACAAAATGTGACTTCAAGTTCAAGGTCGCATAATGCGACCTTGAATAAAAATGTAAGAGATTATACATATCAAAAAACAGATATTAACAATTGGGGTGGAACTCGTAAATTGCCATTTGTATTTACAGAAAATGGCGTCGCGATGTTAAGTAGTGTTCTTCGCTCTAAAACTGCAATCGAAGTGAACATTCGAATCATGCGGGCTTTTACTGCAATGCGTAGTTTTCTGATGAGTAATGCGCACGTATTCCAGAGACTTGAAACCGTAGAACACAATTATTTACTCGTTAATCGCCATCTCTCTGAACATGACAGGAAGTTTGAGGAAATACTATCTCGTCTTGATGACAAGGAAGCGGAACCGATTGAAGGTTTCTTTTATGAAGGACAAATATTTGATGCCTATACTTTGATCTCTGATTTAGTCCGAAAGGCTAATACTCGTATTATCCTTATAGATAATTATGTTGACGATCAAGTCCTGAAAACACTTGATAAGCGCAAGGATGGAGTTTCGGCTACAGTATTCACTAATCCGCGTAATTCACAAATCAATCTTGATATTAGAAGACACAATGCCCAATACCCTGAAATCAACCTCCGGCATTGCACTAACGTTCATGATAGGTTTTTGATAATTGACGATACTGTCTATTTTATCGGTGGCTCTATCAAAGACCTCGGGAAAAAGATAGTTGCCTTCAGTCAAATGCACCAGTCTCCCGACGATATCCTATCCAAAATANGGTAGTAACCTGATTCTCGGTTCTGATATTACCTGACAANCATTGATGAGGCTGCCTAACTTTGNTTGTTAGACAGCCTCTTCTTCGTGCTATTTTATCCAATTGTGCAATACGTGCTTCACCTGATGCTTACTGATTAATGTCCCACTATTGTATCCAACTAAATATGAACCTAATCACAACATATCTTGTTTATTAAACAATTAAATCCATACATAGGATTACTTTCTCATTATTGATATTAACTCTAAAAAAGGGAGGTGAATATGATTTGGTATGCGATTTTATGGGTAGTTATGACGATGGGCATAACTGTGATGTTATGCGGCAGACTGATTGCGGCNCGCNTATGTCCGGAAGATAACGAACGATCTGAGAATTTGGGTAAGANGATTTCCGGAATTGCACGTATTGTGACCTATCTGGCGTTCGCNGGTGTGGGAGTNATGACGATTTCNACATCCGTNGCNGATACTCTTCTTTTCCCCCAACGTGATAATCAGAGTATTAATCGGTGGTTTGACATCTCCCTTGCAGTATCTTTAGCAGCTGCATTAGGTCTGCGATACTCATTATATGGAAGCAGGNGTAGACAANCTTCNCGAAGCTACAAATTATTACANCAAAACCCTGACTTCACATCAAATAAGTCCGATAACATNCATTCGGACGAANGGTATCAATCATCCGAGCAATCCCCTNNCACCCCTAAAAAGATGATATTCTACTCAAGNCTCTCCATCCTAATCCTATCCCAAATAGCCATGACTGTCCTCGCCCTCCTCAGCCACTCCTAATGCAATGAGTCNTTTCAACTGATTTCCTGAACGTTATAGCCATATTGTGAGATTTTTTTGTTAATTTTGCAATATGAACGACAAGGCACATATACCACTTGCGCCATCATCGCAAGATAATGAAATAATACTTTACCAGCCTGATTCAACCGTAAAACTTGAAGTCCGGCTGGAGAAGGAGACTGTGTGGCTTACGCAACAGCAAATTGCTGACTTATTCGGTGTAAAGCAACCTGCTATTTCAAAACATCTTAAAAATATTTTTGAAAGTGGGGAGCTTATTGAAACTTCAGTTCATTCCATTTTGGAATATACTGCCACAGATGGTAAATCGTATAAAACAAAGTTCTATAATTTAGATGCGATTTTATCAGTTGGATACAGAGTAAACAGTAAGAACGCTACCCGTTTCCGTCAGTGGGCAAATAACGTATTGAAAGACTATCTTATTAAAGGCTACGCCGTTTCCCGACGCTTTGAACGGTTGGAATATCGAATGTCAAAGACAGAAGAAAAGATAGATTTCATTCTTAACACATCATTGCCCCCTAAAGAAGGAATCATCTATGATGGGCAGATATTCGATGCTTATACTCTTATGTGCGATCTCATACGCAGTGCCAAGAACCGTATCATCATTGTGGATAACTATATNGATGATTCAGTATTTCGTCAGCTTGATAAGCGAGCCNCAGGAGTNTCAGCCACTATCTTTACTCCCTCTATAAGTAGGACATTACGTCAGGACTTGGAGCGTCATAATGCTCAATATGNTCCGATTGAAGTAAAGATATTCCGCAGGGCACACGACCGATTCCTTATCATAGATGACACCGTCTACCATGTCGGAGCATCCTTCAAGGATTTAGGTAAGAAGCTTACCGCTTTCTCCAAAATGGAGATAATGACAGCCGATGAATTTNTATCCTATTTGAAGTCTTAAGGCAGGATTAAGAATTGAAAATTAAACGCTATTATGAAAATAAGTAGGCATACAATATCTTGTGTAATAAAACTTAATCTTTTTGGCTAATTTACAATTGGCAGTCAGTCAGATACTATCGTATCTTCCTTTCTTCCGCATGGAAATTATCTCAAAAGTCTATAAGTTTTCATATACACATTAATTTTCATTATATACTTATCTGAAAACAGAAAAGACAAGTGATAAGAACACAATAAAAAATTAAATGCTCATTTCTACTGAAATATGCGTTTAATTAAGGAGCCGAGAGAGAGGGATTCGAACGCCCGCCAAGATATTGACGCGTGACCTCGGTAAAAAAAGAAAACCCGCTGAATTTCAACGGGTTTTTCTTTGTTCTAGCGGAGAGGGAGGGATTCGAACCCCCGGAGGTGTGACCCTCAACGGTTTTCAAGACCGCCGCAATCGACCACTCTGCCACCTCTCCTTCGAGTTTGCAGGTGCAAAGTTAATACATTTTTTCTTTTGCTCCAAATATTTCGGCACTTTTTATTTATTTTTTTGAATNTATTTTTACTATNCGACTGACTTTCTTTCGGTTATAATTCTGATAAAAATTNTGTAGAATCCTAANATGAGTTAANTTNTATGGGNGANGTGGTGGATTTNNAAANNTAAAGCGGGGTGGNGTCGGGGTGGNAAAAGAGAATCGGGGTGTCGGGGNGCAANGGTTATAACGCGACTGCGGCTCCCTTCACAGGGAGCCGCAGTCAAGTGTTTTTCATAATAACTTTTCAAACTAACCTAACATCATGAAACGATTTATCTTACTTTCGATGTTATAACACTCCATAGCTTGAAAAAGTTTTCCAAAAAAGGTCACTTTTTTATTTTTTTTCTCATAAAATCCTATGTNTAGGNTTAGAAGAACAGATTGTATAGGTCTGAGAAGAAGANANTGTATAGGTCTGAGAANNAGATGGNAGNAGCTCTAAAAAATGNTGACGCTNAAAAATGGCGACGGCTCTTTCCCAACTGAGAAAAAGCCGCAACCATAGAGTACTTCAAATCTGTATATGACCAGTCGGGGTGACAGGATTCGAACCTGCGACCACCTGGTCCCAAACCAGGTGCGCTACCGGACTGCGCTACGCCCCGATGCTCACGACTCACGCCGATTTGCTCTGCAAAGTTAATANTTTTTTTTGAAACTTGCTCTATTTTATAACACTTCTATGTCGGTTTTTATCTCACACATCCATCATTTTCCCCATATATCTCCTCTTTTTCCACTCTTATCTCTTTCAATTCCCTTTCATTTCTCACTCTTAATCTTATTTATTCCTGNTTTAGCACTCTATTTACGAAAAAATAAGTTAAATTTGTAGGTTATATAGCATTTCTCAAAACTTTGTTCGAGTAATTTGAGTCAATTTGCCTTTATGTCAATGTGATTCAAACTATCGGGCTGACGTTTTCGTTTTAATATGAAATAAAGTAACCCAATTACTCAAATTTTTACATATCTCATATATATGAAGAAATTTCTTACAATACTCGGAATCCTGACTCTTTTGATTGTCAGTGGAGCCACNTCCCTTTCCGCTAAGAAGAAAAATGCCGATGGCGAAGCCAAAATAAATTTCACCGAGAAGGTCTATGATTTCGGTGTTATTCCGGAAAAAGGCGGGGCAGTCAGCCATGAATTTGAATTTTCTAATGATGGCGACGGCAATCTCGTTATCCTTAAGGCTACCGCTGAATGCGGGTGCACTCGTCCTTCATATCCTGACAAGCCGATCGCTCCGGGAAAGAAAGGCAAACTTAAAGTGACGTTTAATCCTGCCGGCAGAGAGGGNGGATTCGATAAGGTGATAACAGTCACGACCAATGGCAATCCCCGTAAAATCAGACTGAAAATCCGCGGTTCGATTTCCACTAAATAGTCTCTTCCATAAACACTAAATAGTCTCTTCCATAAATAAATATTATATTCATCAAAGGGAAACTATTATGAATAATTTGAAATCAGGCATCGGAGTGATAGCNGTNTTTGCTATCGCGTGTTTAGGCGGGNTGGCTGCTAATGCCGAGCTTAAGCTCATCACTCCGGAATATGATTTCGGCATCATACGCGAAGCTGACGGAACAAAGATGGGATCAGCCGCACTCGTAAATNTCGGTGATTCTGCCACATTTATCCGGGATGTACGCCCCAGCTGCGGCTGNACCGGCGCTTACTATTACGAAGGGGAGATTGCCCCGGGAGATACGACCTATGTCACTTTTGAATACAATCCTGCAGGGCGCCCCGGNAATTTCAANAAGACAGTGAAAGTCTACGAAGGGGGAAGCGGTGAGCGACACATTATAAAGCTCACAGGCAGAGTCGTTGGTACGCCTCAGACCCTGTCGCGCAATTACCCGATAGAATGTGGCAAGCTTCGACTTTCAGAACGTATCGTNAATCTGGCAAAAGTCAATGAAGGAGCAGGCAGACACGTATTTATCCGNCTTGTCAATCAATCNATGGATTCAGTCGTGCCNGTCTGGACAAATCACGACAAAGCGCTGAGTATCGACATCACGCCGAAAACTCTCGCACCCGGTGAAATCGCCTCCCTCGGCATCTATTTCAACTCCAGATTNGAAGAACGCACNGGTGAGGTGGANTACACNATCCCGATCCGCGCNGAAGGGGATTCAACTTCAGTGGATATAATAGTAAAATCCGACATTGTAACCCTGCCCAAACGGGACAAGGGGGACAACTCCGCATCATCCGAAAACTCCAAATAACCTTAAANTTCCTAACTACACACCATGATTAACCATCCCGAAAACGCAGAAGAATATAAAGGTCTGACAGTCAACAACGGGGTCTCCTCGCAGCCGACTGTCAATCCTTACAGAAAGATAAAACGCCGTCCGCAGCTGAGTGCCAACGACTATGTAGAAGGGATACTCAAAGGGGATGTNAGCGTATTGGGCAGAGCGGTGACTCTTGTAGAGAGCACAGCCGAAGCCCATCAGGCNATTGCCCAGGAGGTCATTGAAAAATGCCTCCCCTATTCCGGNAACTCCCGCCGAATCGGCATCACGGGTGTGCCGGGAGCCGGCAAATCCACCTCCATTGATGTCTTCGGACTCCACGTTCTCCGCCAGGGTCATAAATTAGCAGTGCTTGCTATCGACCCCAGTTCGGAACGCACTCATGGTTCGATTCTTGGCGATAAGACGCGAATGGAGAANCTNTCAACTCAAGCAGATGCCTTCATCCGCCCCTCCCCCTCNGCAGGNTCGTTAGGCGGAGTGGCGCGCAAGACTCGTGAGACCATAGTGCTCTGCGAAGCAGCAGGCTACGACCGCATCTTTGTCGAGACCGTAGGTGTAGGACAGAGCGAGACTGCTGTCCATTCAATGGTNGACTTCTTCCTGCTNATNCAGCTCGCCGGNACAGGCGATGAACTCCAGGGCATCAAACGCGGAATTATGGAGATGGCAGACGGCATTGCAATCAATAAATGCGATGGNGACAACGTGGAGCGTGCCAAACTCGCTGCGGCTCAGTTCCGCAACGCTCTCCATCTCTTCCCGCCGACGCCCTCGAAATGGCGCCCGGAGGTAGTGACCTACAGCGGTTATTTCGAATATGATATCGACAAAGTCTGGGATATGATTGATCGATATTTCGACTATGTCGATGCCAACGGATATTTCTTACGCAAACGCCAGGANCAGGAAAAATACTGGATGATAGAGACTATCAACGAGCAATTGCGTGCGAAATTCTATAACACGCCTGAAGTCGCAGCCCTTCTGGAGCAGAAGGAGATAAGAGTGCTCAACAATGAGCAATCTTCCTTCACTGCCGCCAANGATGTGCTTGACTTCTATTATAATATGCAACGTAAATAAATTCTCCTGCGCCGGCAATTNTTTTTTGACGTGCGGAGGGGGAGCAACTTAAACTTAATAATCAGATGGCACATAGATTAATTACAGCAGTCGAGAAGCGCGCTGAGAAAGCGCCCGAAGCGGAAGCCTATCGCTTTTGCTGGAGAAAAGATGGAGAATGGATCTCCACTTCGCGCCGCGAATTTATCACACAGACATCAGTGGCTGCCCGCGCTTTATATCGACTCGGACTGCTTGAGAAAGACACCATCGCGATATGTTCCCCCAACACACCGCAGATTCTCATCACTGAGTTCGGAGCTTTCCGCAATCGCATAGCGGTCATCCCGCTCTATAGCTCAAGTTCTCAGGCGCAGTTCGATTTCATCGTTAAGGATGGAGGAGCAAAAGTGCTCTTCGTCGGCGACAAACACCAATACCCCCTGGCTTATAATTACTGGAAGAGCAATCCTCAGCAGATCAAACGCATCGTCATATTCAAGAATGCAGGAATCACCCTGTCGGAAGATGATTCNGTCTCTATTACATGGGATGACTTCGTGCGCCTCGGCATGGAGGTTTCCGACGAAGANGCTGCTGAAATAGANGCTCGTTCCGACCGCGCNCTGCCCGAGGATCTCGCAACCCTTATTTATACTTCCGGCACNACCGGCGAACCTAAGGGCGTATGCATCAGCCATTCCAACTATGACGCAGCCATGGAGATGCATCTGCATCTCCTGACCGGCATTAACGACCATGACGTCAGCATGGCGTTCCTCCCGATGAGCCACATTCTGGAAAANGCATGGAGTTTCTTCTGCCTTTACAGGGGCATTCCGATAGCCGTCAACTACGATCCGCGCGTCATTCAGGATACTATCAAGGAGGTGAAGCCGAACCTGATGTGCTGCGTCCCCAGATTCTGGGAAAAGGTCTATGCCGGAGTGAAAGANAAAATCGCCACTATGTCGCCGATGCAGCGCATGATGGTGAACCGCGCCATAAGTGTCGGCAAACGTCGTAATCTCGATTATCGGCGTCTTGGTGCCACTCCCCCGCGGATGCTCGAAAAGGAATATCAATTCTGGGACAAACGGGTGTTTTCAAAACTCAAGAATGCAATCGGCATCCCCAACCCTAATTTCTTCCCGACCGCCGGAGCTCCCCTCTCAGACAAGATCTGCGAATTTCTCCATTCCGTCGGTATAGATATTATCATCGGCTATGGTCTGTCGGAGACAACNGCCACTGTCAGCTGCTTCCGCCCGACCGGATATAAGATCGGCACTGTCGGACTCCCCCTCCCCGGTCTGAATGTAAGAATTTCTGAAGAGGGGGAAATACTCGTGAAGGGTCCGACCGTGACCGCCGGATATTACAACAATCCCAAAGCGAACGAGCAGGCTTTCACTGAGGATGGATTCTTCCATACCGGGGATGCAGGTTATCTCACCGATGACGGACAAATAGTGCTGACCGAAAGAGTGAAGGATCTTTTCAAGACCTCCAACGGAAAATACATTGCACCTCAGATGCTTGAAAGCCGATTGGCTGAGAATAAGTATGTCGATGAAGCGGCTGTCATAGGCGATCAGCGCAAATTCGTCACAGCCCTCATAGTTCCCAATCTCTCGCAATTGAGAGCATGGGCAGACTCTCATCATATCCCGACGGATGACACGGAGACAATGCTTCGCGACAAGCGCGTCTACGANTTNATGATGAAGCAGATCAACAGNGTGCAGAGCGACCTCGCCGANTTCGAAAAGATTAAGAGNATCACTCTTCTTCCTTTCCACTTCTCCATCATGCACGGTGAGGTGACAAACACGATGAAGGTGCGCCGTCCGGTCGTGGCAAAGAGATATGCCAAAGAAATTGAGGCAATGTATGCAGAATAAGCATTTTAGCACAACCCNGAATAATCATCAGCAACCCGTGAATAATATAGATCGGCATATAATCCACACGCATGCCCCTCTAAGGGAGGCNTTCAGAAAGCTCAACGCTCTTTCCGGAGGNAATATGACCCTCTTTGTCATTGACCCGGANAGAGGGGACGCATTGGTCGGATCGCTGACCGACGGCGANCTCCGCAGAGCCGTTATNGCTGAAGCGAGCCTCGANNGNTCNGTCGGTCAGGCATGCAGAAAAGATTGCATGAAACTGACATCGGGAGCCGACCGATTCCGGGCGATAACCGAGGCACGCCGACGCGGNATAGCCCTGCTNCCGGTCATTGACAAGGAGACAGGNGCGATTCTGGAATTAATTGACTTGCAGAAAGTGAAGTCCCATCTGCCACTCGATGCCGTCTTGATGGCAGGCGGGAAAGGGGAGCGTCTGCGNCCTCTGACTCTGGATTGCCCNAAGCCATTGCTCCCNGTCGGGGATAAAGCTATCATTGACTATAACATTGATGAGCTGCGTGCCAATGGCATCAACAATATTTACGTCACAGTCAATTATCTCAAAGAGCAGATTATCCAACACTTCTCCGCACCGGAATATTCCGGATGCGTGAAATGCNTCGAGGAGCCGCGCCGACTCGGCACTATCGGGAGTCTTTCGCTGATAACTGAAGNACTGAAGGAGGAAAATCTGCTTCTGATGAACTCCGACCTGCTGACTACACTGAGCTACGAGAAGATGTATCTTCAGCATGTNGCATCCGGCGCGGCAGTGACAATGGGTGTNATCCCCTATTCCGTCTCCATCCCTTTTGCAATCATTCGCTCCGAGGGAAGGCGGATTACAGGATTGACCGAGAAACCTACCTACAACTATTTNGCGAATGCAGGCGTTTATATGATACGCCGCGAGTTCACGGAGAGACTCCCNAAAGGGGAATATATGGATGCTCCTGATTTCATTGAGCAGCTGATCGCTGCCGGAGAAAAAGTGGAGTATTATCCGATTGAAGGGCTCTGGGTCGACATCGGGTCGCCCGATGATTACAGATACGCCAACGAACTGAGCAAAGTTGCAGGCGGNCTCCTTCGCTGANCTTTATGAGCGGCATACGATAGGGGGCAGGNAGATTAGAGAGNTNNATGGATTACGGGNAGAGGAATTACTAAAANGCATATAATCATGGCAGATTCAAATTTCATAGATTATGTAAAGATCCTTTGCCGTTCGGGCAAGGGAGGAGCCGGCAGCCGTCATTTCCACAGAGCTAANTATGTGCCGAAAGGAGGTCCGGACGGNGGCGATGGTGGCAGAGGCGGACATATTATCCTTAAGGGNAACCGCAATATGTGGACCCTCCTTCCACTGCGCTACACCCGNCATATCTTCGCNACNGACGGCGAATCCGGCGGAGCCGGCAGGTCATTCGGAAAAGATGGAGAAGACCGCGTAATTGAAGTGCCTATCGGCACCACCGTNTTCGATGCCGAAAGCGGAGAATTTCTCTGCGAAATCACTGAGGACGGNGANGAAATCAAGCTCCTTCGCGGTGGCAAGGGAGGTCTGGGCAACTGGCATTTCGCGACATCCACCAATCGCGCGCCGCGTTACGCACAGCCCGGTCAGCCGGCAATTGAAAAAGCCATNGTGCTCGAACTGAAATTGCTNGGNGATGTAGGTCTTGTCGGATTCCCGAATGCCGGNAAATCGACACTCCTTTCAGCTCTATCNGCTGCNAAACCNAAGATTGCCGACTATCCCTTCACTACAATGGAACCTCAATTAGGCATCGTCAGCTATCGCGGTGACAAATCNTTCGTTATGGCTGATATCCCCGGAATTATTGAGGGGGCATCGGAAGGTAAAGGTCTCGGATTGAGATTCCTTCGCCATATCGAGCGTAATGCAGTGCTNCTTTTCATGGTNCCTGCCGACAGCGATGACATCAAGCGCGATTANGANATNCTNCTTAAGGAAGTCCGGGAGTTCAATCCTGAACTCGCTGACAAGAGTCGAGTGCTCGCCATATCNAANTCGGATATGCTCGACGATGAGTTGCGCGAGGCNATTGCAGAGGAACTCCCCGAGGGTGTGCCGACTGTCTTTATCTCCGCNGTCACAGGACAAGGGCTGACNGAACTGAAAGACCTGCTTTGGAGAGAAATCAATTCCGAAGACAATCTCGCGACCGGCACTATCACCCATCGCCCGCTCGACCGCAAACATCGTGTCGAAGAGGAAGATGAATTCATCTTCGCCCAGGACGAGGTTGATGAGGATGAAGATCGCATGCCTCAGACCGATGAGGAATGGAACGAAGAATTCTGGGACGAAGAAGATAGAGTTAATGGCTGAACAAAAACCGATTAAGATAGACTTAAGCGAAATAATCCGCGCCCGCCTCGGAGGCAGACGCGGACATTTTGTACCCTCTTTCCTCCTCCGGGGATTGGAAAAGCTTATCCGGCAGGAGGATCTGAATGCGATGCTGGAATATGCCTTTCCCGCNGAGGGGAGTGCATTCTCGAAGAAAATAATAGAATATCTGGGAATAAGCGTAGAGGTAGAGGGTCTTGACGCACTCCCTNCCGACGAAAAATTTGAATTCGTNTCAAATCATCCNCTCGGGGGGATGGACGGAATTACACTCGTGGCAGTGTTGGGAGANAAATATGGTGATTCCGAGNTGAAGGTTGTGGTCAACGATATGCTGATGAATGTCACCCCTCTGGCAAACGTGTTTTTGCCGATTAATAAATATGGATCACAGGGNAGGCGCTCTGCAGCCTTGATAAATGCCGCATTCGAGGAAAGGAAACAGATAGTGATGTTTCCTGCCGGTCTTGTGTCGCGCCTGCACTCCGACGGAAGTATCCATGATCTAACATGGCAGAAATCATTCGTCAGCAAAGCGTTGGAGTTTAATCGGCGCGTTGTGCCCATCCATTTCGAGGCACTGAATTCCATGAGATTTTATAAGACCGCACGTNTGCGTAAAAGGCTCGGCATAAGATTCAATCTCGAGCAAGCGCTACTCCCCGGCGAACTCGTAAAAGCGCGAGGCGCACACTATAAAATCACTTTCGGACGCCCTATTGATGTTGANAAACTCCATAGCGAAGGGAAGAACCCGATGCTTATAGCAGCCGCGATAAAGAAAATTGTAGAGAAAACTTGATGCAAAAATGGGATTTTTTATCTAATTTTGCAATTGGCAGATTTTCCCCGAACGCGAAATAGCGTTCAGAAAATTTCCAATTATTGATTTTTACAACTTTAACAATAATCTAACTATATCAATGTGAGGAATCTGCATCGCATTTTCCTCCATTAATTCCTATTCAGATGGATAAGAACACAATCACCGGACTCCTGCTGATGGCAGCCGTCTTTTTTGCATTTATGTGGTTTTCTCCCAAAAAGGAGCAGACCGGCATATCGGATAATTCCCCCGCTGCAGAACAGACAACCCGNACATCCGCCGAGCAAGCAGCCCTTAGTTCTACAGAAATCGATTGGCTCCGNAATAANCTCGCTGCCAACGGAGATGCATCAGTAGCCGCCGATGGCTCACGCGTNTATACTCATTCCGATGCCGACATGAATCTCTCGCTGAAGGGGGACTCTATTTACGGCACNGTCAACGTCAAGGGGACTGAATATTCATTCGCCGATGTCATGACTCCCGGAGCNCTTGATGTCAATGTGCGAAATCAGGCTCTCGAACTTATCCGCAACACCTCCACATCAATGGGTCGCTACGGAAAGTTTGCGAAATTCCTCAACGGAGAGGACTCAAAGGTAGTGCTCCAGAACGATGTTCTCGCTCTTGAGCTGAGTTCCAAATCGGGCTCTATCACCAAAGCTGAACTCAAAAAATATGACTCTGAATATTCTGCTGACGAAAGCAAGAAGGTAAAGAACAAAGTCGTCATCTTCCAGGGTGACAAAAATACTTTCAACTTTACTCTCCCGCTTCCCCAGACAGTGGAGACGAAAGATCTTTATTTCACACCCCGTCAGCTTAATGACTCGACTCTCCTCATGGCGCTCGAACTCGCCCCCGAAACATATTGGGGCATTGAGTACACCCTTCCCAAAGGAGATAATTATGTAATCGGAGTGCGCATCGTGCAGAAGAACATGGCAGGAGTCATCGACAGCAACAACCGCATTCTGGGATTTGACTGGACTCAGGACATCAAGCGCCAGGAACAAGGCAGAATGTTTGAGGAGCGAAATTCCGGTATCTATTATAAGTTCGCGGGCGGTTCGGTAGAGAAACTTTCTGAAAACAAGAATGATTCGGAAGAGCGTCAGGCAAAAGTGAAATGGATCGGCTTTAAAAATCAGTTCTTCTCTTCAGTCATGATTGCTCAGAAGAACTTTAATCAGGCAGATTTCGAATCGCAGGTTATCAAGAACAGCGACTACCTGAAGCATGTCAGCGCGCAGGCTACAGTCAACGACTACGACTGGGGCTCTACAAACCCGGCATCCTTCGATCTCTATATCGGTCCGAACCTCTATCCTCTCCTTTCTCATCTTGATAAAAAGATCTGTCCGGATGAAGACCTCGACCTCACGAAGCTTATTCCTCTGGGATGGACTCTCTTCCGCTGGATCAACGTCGGCGTGATTATACCCGTATTCAGTTTCCTAGGCAAATTTATCAGCAACTACGGCATAATCATCCTTCTGCTGACAATTTTTATCAAGCTTGTGCTCTTCCCGCTCACCTACAAGAGTTACAAGAGTCAGGCAAAGATGCGTATACTTGCTCCTGATATCAAGGCGATAAATGATAAATATCCCGGTCAGGAGAATGCGATGCTGCGTCAGCAGAAGACTATGGCGCTCTACAGCAAAGCCGGCGCAAGCCCGATGTCGGGATGCCTGCCGATGCTCCTGCAGATGCCTATTCTCTTCGCGATGTTCACATTCTTCCCCTCCGCAATCGAACTCCGCGGACAGAGCTTCCTATGGGCTCACGACCTCTCGGCTCCTGACGCAATCATTTCATGGAGCGGCAATATCCCCCTCGTGACAGCATACTTCGGGAATCATATCTCCCTCTTCTGCCTTTTGATGACAGTGACCAATATCATCTACACCCACATCAATATGCAGAATTCTCCGGGTCAGATGCCGGGCATGAAGTTCATGATGTATGCAATGCCCGTCTTCTTCCTCGTCTTCTTCAATAACTATGCCGCAGGTCTTTCCTACTATTACTTCCTCTCCCTGCTGATAACTATCATGCAGACCTATGCGTTCCGCTATTTCATCAAGGAGGAAGATGTAAGAAAAGCAATGGCTCAGAATGCCAAGAATCCCAAAAAGAAAAGCGGATTTATGGCGCGTCTTGAAGAAATGCAGCGCCAGCAGCAACAGATGCTCAAGGAGCAACAGAAGCAGCAGGCGAAAGGGAAGAGACATTGATGCGCCGGAAAGAAGGCACTCCCCTTCCCCTGATAATAAATTCAGATAGTTTCAAGTCATGAACAGTCTTCGCGCCATACGCATCTTCGTCTGCTATATATTCTTCGCAGCGAGTGTGCTCTACCTTTTCGTAAAGGGCGCGGCAGACAATCTGACTCATCTCTCGGAGAGTGTGCAGATCATCCCTTCTGCCCTCGCAATGTCGATTGGCGCTACAAGCTTTTGGCTTGTAGCGACATTCGTTTTCGGACGCATTTACTGCTCCTCCGTCTGTCCGGTAGGGACTTTGCAGGACTCAGCGACATGGCTGCGCCGCAATATACGCCGCTATCCGAAATTAAAACACATACAAAATCCGATTGGCAAGCGCCCCCTGTTCGCGCCATTTAGCTATCGGCATCGCGGAAAAGTGGGTAGCGCAGTCCTGCTGCTCTATCTCGCGCTTCTGCTACCCGGCTTCTACGCACTCGCGGCTTTACTTGAGCCCTGGAATATAATGAGACTCGCAGCGCGATATTTCAATCCCGCTCCGACCTCCCCGACTCCCGCCTTACTCTTTGCCGGGGATTTTCTCGCAGGCACTATTACAGGCATGTTCCTTTGCGGAGCAATATGGGTTCTGGCACTCTTCCGCGGCAGACGCTTCTGCACTCAGATATGCCCGATAGGCACAATATTAGGGTTCATCTCCGAACGCTCCGTCTATCAGATAGAATTTGATCCCGACAAATGCATCAACTGCATGAAATGCGAAGATATATGCAAGTCAGAGTGCATAAAGGTCGTGTCCAGATATGTCGACAACTCCCGTTGTGTAAGATGTTTTGATTGTCTTCATGTCTGTCCGAACTATGCCATACGCTATCGACGCGATCGCCAACGACGCTCCACTCCCCTGCTTCGCCGGCGCGCCCGAGTATAACGCCTCCGAGTATAAAATGTAAGTTAAGAATCATGCAACAATATCATAAACTTCTTCGCCATATCCTTGAAAATGGCACTGAGAAAGCAGACCGCACCGGCACCGGCACAATCTCCACTTTCGGCTATCAGATGCGTTTCGACCTCTCGGAGGGATTTCCTTTGCTGACCACAAAGAAGGTGCACCTTAAGAGTATCATCCATGAGTTACTATGGTTTCTCAAAGGGGACACTAATGTGCGCTATCTTCAGGAAAACGGCGTGCGTATCTGGAACGAATGGGCAGACCCCGACGGAGATTTGGGGCACATCTATGGCTATCAATGGCGTTCATGGCCGGGAGCCGACGGCAAGTTCGTGGATCAGATTCAGGAAGTTGTCGACACCCTGCGCACTAACCCCGACTCTCGCCGGATAATCGTCAGCGCATGGAATGTGGCAGACCTGCCGAATATGAATCTCCCGCCATGCCATGCGCTGTTTCAGTTCTATGTTGCGGATGGCAAACTCTCCTTGCAACTCTATCAGCGAAGTGCCGACAGCTTCCTCGGCGTGCCATTCAACATTGCCTCCTATGCCCTTCTCTGCATGATGATGGCACAAGTCTGCGGACTTGAGCCGGGAGAGTTTATACACACCTTCGGAGATGTCCATATATATAAGAATCATCTCGAACAGGTGCGCGAGCAACTGACACGCACTCCCCGCCCTCTGCCGCGAATGCATCTTAATCCGGATGTGAAAGATATATTCGGGTTCCGCTATGAGGACTTTACTCTGACAGATTATGACCCGTATCCCGCAATCAAGGGGACGGTGTCAGTCTGAAAAAATATCCTTATTTCAGTTAAGTAGGTAATGAAAATCGCGCTGATCAATAAATCCGATTCAACGGGGGGTGCGGCAGTCGTCACCATGCGGTTGCTGGAGGCTCTACGCGCTCAAGGACACGATGCCCGACTGCTTGTCGCCGAGCGACTTACGAAGAGCCCTCATGTAGAGCTATTGGGAGAGGATCTGAAAATCCGCGCAAGATTCATTGCCGATCGTCTCCCTGTCGCTTTCGCCAACCGCTTCTCACGCGAAACTCTTTTTAAGATCGACGGCGCATTCGCAGGACTCCCGGTCGCCTCTCATCCATTCGTGAAAGAAGCGGATGTAGTGATTCTCAACTGGATAAATCAGGGTGTCCTCTCACTCCGGGAGGTGAGAAAACTTCTCAGAAGCGGGAAGCGGGTTTTATGGATCATGCATGATATGTGGAACTTCACCGGGATATGTCATCATGCCGGGAAATGCACTCATTATCTCAGTCCGCGTCTGCTGAAAGAATCGGAGGGAGATGGCTTAGCGGCAGCCGAAGGAAAAGGGGAATGTGGAAATTGCCCGCTTTTCGGGACTCATGCATCAGCACATGATATATCTCATAAAATCTGGCGGCGAAAGGAAAAAACCTATAACTCCGGAAATATCACTTTTGTAGCCGTCAGCAATTGGCTTGCAGCCAATGCCCGAAGAAGTACTCTTTTAGGGGAGCAACAGGTAGAAGTAATCCCCAACCCGTTTCCTCTCCCCGAATTTTCAGAGATCAGACGCAAGCCGGGCACCGGCAAAATCAGAATGATTTTTGTGGCAGCCCGACTGGATGATGATATAAAGGATTTTCCGACTCTTAAGGAGGCGTTAGGAATATGCAAGAAGAGAATGCCTGAATTATCGGATTCCCTTGAGATTAAACTGATCGGAGGGATAAAAAACCCGACACTTCTTGAGAATTTCCCGATCAGGATGGAATGGAAAGGGATTGTCAAAGATCCGGCGGCAATGAAAAAAGCCTACGAAGAGAGCGACATCGTAATCTCCACGTCGAGCTATGAGACTCTGCCCGGCACCCTTATCGAAGGGCAGGCATTCGGGTGCATTCCGGCGGCATTCTCACAGGGAGGTCAGCGGGATATCATTCAGCCCGGGCTGACGGGTGAGCTCGCCGAATGGGATTCGGATTTCACGCTTCGCTCGGAAAATATGGCAGATGCCATCTGCCGGGCAATTGAATTCATAGCAAATTCCGACGAAGAGGATTTGGAAACTCAGCGCCGCCGGATGTATGAATCAGTCAGAGAGCGCTTCCATCCCGAAGTAGTGGCAGCACGCTATGAAGCACTCTTCCGCCCAAACTCTGCTCAGTGAAATTTGAATAATTAAGGATTTTTAGCTATCTTTGCCGAACCATCAATAAAAAGGTGACACCTAATTTTTATCAAAATGTTTTTCATGGAACATTGGTTAATAAATATCCTTTTGACTTTCGGGATAGCATTCGCACTCACCGGATTGCTAATCCCGCAGATCTTGCTTATTGCTTTTCGAAAAAAACTATTTGATGTTCAGGATGAAAGAAAAATTCATGAAGGTATTGTCCCCCGCTTGGGAGGCATAGCGTTTGTTCCGGCAATTATCACATCGATTTCGTTCATCCTCGGACTTGAAGTTACTCTTTTCCCCGATCAAGTCAGTCTGATGCTGGAAGATAGGTTTGTGCCTATTATGTTTTTGTTCTGCTCCCTGCTCTTACTCTTTCTCGTCGGGATGGCAGACGACCTTATCGGAGTCCGCTATAGCGTCAAATTCATTTTTCAGATTCTTGCCGCCATGCTGACTATCTCCTCCGGAGTCTTCATCTCAGACCTCTATGGAATAGCAGGGCTGGAAACTCTCCCCAATTGGTTCGCATGGCTCTTTACAGGATTCTGTATCGTCTATTGCGTGAACGCCATCAATCTTATCGACGGCATCGATGGTCTGGCAGCCGGCTTGGCAGCAATCGCCATGACAATCTACGGCATTGTCCTCCTTCTCTCCGGAGAATACTTATATTCAATCCTGGCATGGGCAGGAGTCGGTTCGCTCCTCCCCTTCCTATATTTCAATATTTTCGGCAACGCGGAAAAATGCCGTAAGATATTTATGGGAGACACAGGTTCGCTCACTATAGGAATGCTGATTATTTTCCTCGGAATCGTGATATGTCAGACAGTTCCGTCGGAGGGTATCCTCTGCGGCACTAATCCCGTCATAATCGGGGTTGCTCCCCTGATTGTGCCCGTTTTCGATGTGGCGCGCGTATTCCTTCACAGAATAAAACATCGCCGCAACCCCTTCCTCCCCGACCGAAGCCATATCCATCATAAACTCCTCGACCTCGGGCTCTCCTCCACCTGCGCTCTCTCCATAATTCTCCTCGTATCTCTGATCTACACTGCCGCCAATATCTGGCTCTCAAAAATAATGAATGTCAACATTCTTATTTTATGCGATATTGCAGTGTGGATCATCGGACATATCTGTCTGACAAAAGCCATTCGCCATCGCGAAACCCATACGGGCATGAAGCTATACGAATAATGGCTGCTGACAGCAGTAAATTTTTAAGGGCGCTTTTTCAATAAAGCGCAATGATTATCGTTAAGAATTTGTAAAACTATATAGAAACAATCATAATTCTCTTTCAGAGATTCACTTCCGGAGCCTCCGGAATAAAGGTCGCACAGGGAGGTGAATAGCTGAAAAAATGAAAAGATACAATAACATCATGAAGATCAAGAAGGCATCAATCTACGCCGCAACTCTGGCACTCGCCATGGGTTTTATGACAAGCTGTAAGACACCGCAGAATGTAGCATATTTTCAGGATGCAAACTCTGTAATGACAATTGAAACCCAAGCCCGTCAGGCAATCCGCATTCAGCCCGACGACAAACTTCAGATTATCGTTCACTCCAAGGATCCGCAGCTCGCGATGCTCTTCAACCTTCCTGTAGTGACAAATCGTATCGGACAGTCTACGACCGGCTTCGGCACAACTGCGCTCGGCAGCGGAGCAAATAACGCAGAAGGTCTCGCATCCTACACTGTCAACTCCCACGGCGACATCGACTTCCCGGTGCTCGGCAGCCTTCACGTTGCCGGCATGACCCGCGAAGAACTCGCCGGCTATATCAAAGGAGAACTCATCGGCAGAGACCTCATTAAAGACCCCACAGTCAACGTTGAGTTTATCAACACCGGCATCAGCGTCCTCGGCGAAGTCAAGACTCCCGGAAGATATGTCGTAAACCGCGATGAAATCACAATCCTTGACGCAATTGCCCTTGCCGGCGACCTCAACATTCAGGGTCAGCGCGAGAATGTGAAGATTCTCCGCAATGAAGACGGCAAAATGACAGTCTATACGGTCGACCTGACAAATACCAAAGATCTCTATCGCAATCCCGGATTCTATCTCCGCCAGGATGATGTAGTCTATGTTGAGCCCAACAACCTCCGCAAACGCGACACGACTGTCAACGGTAACTCTTCCCTCTCTGCAAGCTTCTGGCTCTCTGTAGTGTCAATGCTGACCTCTGTAGCCGTCCTCGTTTCCAACCTGGTCAAGAAGTAAAATAACCCGATATTTGAGGCGTAAAGCCACTGATATTAACAAGTAATAAATGGACAATCTAACAACAACGACAATTGACAGTTCCGAAGAGAAAGGTTTTTCTTTTCAGAATTACCTTTTGAGTTGCCTGGAACACTGGAAGTGGTTTGTCATATCACTCATCGTGTGTATGGGACTTGGTGTGTACTATTATATGCGCCAGCAACCCGTCTACGCCCGAGATATGCTCCTTCTGATTCAGGACGACGGCGCCGCCACAGGCGGAATGGATATGTCAAGCGCGTTCAAAAGCTTCGGATTCGGCGGACCCTCCACTAACGTCTATAACGAGATGGTCTCCCTTCAGTCGCCTGCAGTTATGTTTGAGGTTGTGAAGCGTCTGGAGCTCTATGTAAATGCGAATCAGAAGGGTTTTCCACATGAGACAACCCTCTATAAAGCCTCTTGCCCCTTTGATTTCAATTGGGAAGACCGCGAACCTACTTCAAACGCAAAATTCCTTATAGAACTCAATCCCGATGACACATTCTTGCTTAAAGACTTCTCCTATGTTCCCAAAGGCGCGAAAGACCGCGTAAAGTTCAAGGACGAAGTAAAGGGCAAGATAGGATTCGGCACAGTCGTCACCCCCGTCGGTAATTTTCAATTCCTGCCGAATGGTCTCTACACCAACAATCGTGAGAAATCCATCGACATTGAAATGAATATTACTTCCGATAAGACGGCAGTAGAGATCTATACCACCAAAGTGAGCGCCGACCTCGAGAATATCGATGCCGATGTCATTGAACTCGCAATGACGGATGTCAATGTCTCTCGTGCAGAAGATGTGCTCCAAAACATCGTAGATGTCTACAACGAGTTCTGGGTACGCGATAAGAACCGCATGGCGGTCGCTACAGCCGATTTCATCGACGAGCGCCTCCGGAGCCTGATCAAAGAGCTGAATCAGGTTGACGGCGAAATCGCCGACTATCAGCAGGATCATCAGCTGATAGACCTCGCGGAGAATGCAAAGCAGACTCTCGAACAGAGTTCTTCGCTCAATCGCAATTATCTTGAGGTCTCCAATCAGCTCGCGATGGCGAAGTATATTCGCGATTACATCTCGAATCCCTCTAATGTGAATGCCGTTGTGCCCGTAAACACCGGCACAGGTTCCGGAGCACTCGAACAGCAGATCGCACAGTATAATACCCTCGTGCTGACGATGGAGAACCTCCGCTCCAATTCAAGCGCCAACAACCCCATCGTCAAGGACTACGAACGCCAGACCAAGGGGCTTCGCGAGTCGCTGATAAAGAGTGTGTCAACTCAGATCGGCGCACTTGAAGCCAATCTCAGAAATATCGACAGCGCGCTCGACTCCAGCAAGAGCCAGATTTCTTCCGCTCCGAAGGAAGCCCAACACCTCGGCTCCATCAAACGCGACCAGGCAGTCAAGGAATCTCTCTATCTTTTCCTTCTTGAAAAGAGAGAAGAAAACAGTCTGACTCAGGCATTCAATGCGTATAATACCCGCATCATCAACCCGCCCTATGGTCCTTCGAAACCCATCGCTCCCTCCAAAGGAATGACACTCGTCATGGCATTCATGCTGGGCTTCATTATCCCCGCCGTATGGTTGTATATCAAGATGATGCTCGACAATAAAGTCCACAGCCGCGCGGATCTTGAGGATCTGCCGATTCCCTTCACAGGGGAAATTCCGCAGGTCGGCAAGAAGTCGTTCATCAAAAATCTCTTCACTTCCAAGAAGAAAAAGCAGGAGATTATCGACACTCCGAAGCCGATTGTCGAAGCAGGCAAACGCGACGTGCCTAACGAAGCATTCCGCGTCGTCAGAAGCAACATCGACCTTATGCTCGGCAGAAATCATAAGCATAGCGTTCTGATGCTGACTTCGTTCAATCCGGGAAGTGGCAAATCATTCATCTGCTACAATCTGGGCGCAGCTTTCGCATTGAAGAACAAGAAAGTGCTTCTGATTGACGGCGACCTTCGCCACGGGTCACTTTCCACTTATGTCGGAAGTCCCGGCAGAGGTCTGGCATCCTACCTGACAGGCACTACTACCGATCCCTCGAAGATCGCCTACAAAGTGCCCGGATTCGAGGATCTCTCTATCATGCCTATCGGCAAGCGTCCGCCAAACCCCGCCGAACTTTTGGAAGGCGACCGATTCGGCAAACTGCTTGATGAGGTCAAGGAACAATATGACGTAGTTCTTGTCGACTGTCCGCCCGTAAATGTAGTTGTCGACACCCAGTTGATAAATCACTATGGCGATGGAACTCTCTTCGTGGTGCGTGCCGGTCTGCTTGAACGAAGCGCAGTCAAAGATCTCGTCAATCTCTATAATGAACATAAGCTTAAGCGTATGAGCATTATCCTTAACGGCACTGAAGAGACACATAGTTCCTATTACACTTACGGCAACTATCAGTCGCTGGAAGAATAGAAACGCCATTGCAAATCCCGCCAAAAGGATTTGCAATCCGAAATTGAACCATAACTATCTCAGTATAGTTATATTATAATAGGATACTGAAATTAGAACCCTATGCCGCTCATGGTGACAACCACCATGGGCGGCATAATGGCATCTGATAATTAACCCGAATTTAACAATCTAAAATAATGATACCATGGGAATCTGGCCTTTTAAAAAGAAAGTGGAGAGTCTGAATGAGAGTGGAATGCTGAAGAACTTTACGGACTGGCATTCCCATATCCTTCCCGGTGTCGACGACGGCATTCCGGACATGGAGAGATCACTCGAAGTTCTGGATGCCTACGAAAAAGCCGGAGTCAGAAAAGTCTGGCTCACCCCCCATATCATGGAGGATTTCCCTAACGAAACCCGTAAACTCCGCGAACGTTTCGAAGAGCTTAAACTCGCCTACGACGGCAATATCGAGCTTAAACTCGCTGCGGAAAATATGCTCGACTCCCTTTTTGAAGAAAGACTGGAGCAGAAAGATCTTCTTCCCATCGGCGAAGAGGGTAATCATCTCCTTGTCGAGACATCATATTTCTCCGCTCCCATGAATTTTGACGAGATCATCGATGATATCAAGAGTGCCGGATACTTCCCTCTGCTTGCCCATCCCGAACGCTATCGCTACATGGATGAAAAGGACTATAAGCGACTGCGCCAGCGCGGAGTGGCTTTCCAGATCAATTTCATGTCGCTCGTCGGCACATACGGTGAGACAGCCCGGAAGAAAGCGGAATGGCTCCTGAAGAATAACATGGTGGATGTGACGGGCAGCGACCTTCATCATCTTCCGGCAACTCAGCGTTATCTCGCGCAGAGCCCCTCAAAACGAGAAGCGCTTGAAGCGATTCTTAATGTAGCCGCCAACCCGACCTTGAAATGAAGACCATCTCCATTGTAGCCCCGGCATATAATGAAGCTGCCAACCTTCCGGCTCTCGCCGAGGCTGTAGGCGCTCTCCTGGAGAAAAAACTTCTTCCGATGGGGTATGTCGGCAGGCTCCTCATTGTCAACGACGGTTCTTCCGACGACACTGCGCAGATTCTGCAGCAGCTTCATTCGCGATATCCGTTTCTGGACTACATAAATCTATCCCGAAACTTCGGCAAAGAGAATGCACTCCTTGCCGGAATCGACCATGCCGACGGAGATGCCGTAGTAATCATAGATTCCGACCTCCAGCATCCGCTCGACGTAATCCCCGACATGATAAAATGCTGGGAAGATGGATATGACGACGTGTATGGCGAACGTCTCGACCGTGGAAAAGAATCATGGATGCGCCGAAAGCTCTCACTCAGCTACTATAATCTGCTTCAGCGCTCAACGCCGATGGAGATTCTCCCGAATGTCGGAGATTTCCGCCTGCTCGATCGCAGATGCATCCGGATACTGCGCGAGCTTCGTGAGACTCAGCGCTACAACAAAGGTCTCTTTGCATGGATCGGATTCAAGAAAAAAGGAGTTCCCTATCAGACGGCGGATCGCACTGCAGGAAAATCCTCATTCAATCTCAGAAGACTCATACGCCTGAGCATAGAAGGAATCTCAAGCACCACGACTGCCCCGCTGCGTTTTGCGACATGGCTCGGCATCATCGTGTCCTTCATAGCATTCTGCTACCTGCTGATTGTGCTCTGCAAGACTATAATCTGGGGCGAACCCGTAAGAGGCTATCCCACGATCCTCTGCGTAATCCTCTTCTTAGGAGGATGCCAACTGCTCGCCCTCGGCATAATCGGAGAATACATAGCCAGAATCTTCTCCGAATCCAAACACCGCCCCCCCTACATCGCCCGTGACATAGTAAAACACCCATCCCCCTAATGTAGGGACGCACTAAAGTGCGTCCACTCCGTCCCCCTCGCAAACATGCGTCCGCTCTCGCCCCCGTAAAAGTCGGAAGCGAAGCGTTGACGCGAGGGGCTGTGCCCCGAAAATCCCCCCAAATCCGCAAAGATCGGAAGCGAAGCGTTGACGCGAGGGGCTGTGCCCCGAAAAACTCTGCCCCGAAAACATGAAATGAATATGAAAAAGGATAAGGCAAAACTCTCCCTCTCTTCCCTGACAATGGTATGGCTCTGCGGAGTTATCCTGCTGTCAGGCATAGTCTACGCCATAATCTACGCCTCCCATCCCGATTTTCATGATGATCTGAGCTATTTTGTACAGAACTACCTTTGGATAGAGACCCACGATCCCATCTGGCTGCGTTTTCCCAGACGCATCATCGGAATGTGGTTTGACCTCAACGGCAGAATCAACGACTCCACCAACCCGCTATGGCTCAATATCCTCCCCCGACAGCTGACCGGCATAATGGAAGGGGTCATGATGGCAGGGATGTATGTCATGACAATTCTTTGGACCCGCCGGCTCGGTTATCATTCGGCTATGAGTGTGATAGCCTGCGCGTTCATGATGTTCGCCCTCCCCTGGTGGGACGGTTATGGACTCCTTGTCGTGCAGATCAACTATCTCTGGGGCGCGACTCTTGCACTTTTCGTCATATACTTCATCCTCTGCCGTCCCCCCCGCAACCTGATTCAGAGCCTGCTCCTCGCCATACCCGCGTTAATAACCGGAGCATGGCACGAAGCGCTCGGATTTCCGCTTGCAATAGCCCTGATTATAGCATTGATAGCAGTCCCCTCCCTTCGCAGACGCAACACTCTCATTCCCACTCTCGCAGCAATTATAGGGGGATTCTATACCATCACAAGCCCTGCCCTATGGCACAGAATAGCATCGGCAGGTGAACCCGACGACCCCTTTCTTCCCCTGACGCTGAAGACAATCCCCGTAGCAGTCCTTCTGATTATTATCCTTATAATCCTTTTCTGTCGCAATCGCAAGTCACTCTGGCATAGACTCTCCTCCCCCGACACGTGCTGCATCGGCATATTCACTGCACTGTCCCTGACAAGCGCAGTAATAGCCGTAGGATCCGGAATCGGAGGAAGATCGGGATGGTTTGCCGAGACATTTGCCTTCCTCGCAATTATCGGTCTTATACACCCATATATTTCAAAACGACTGAGAGGAGTCACCGAGAGGTTACCATACCGCCTTGGAACTACGCTATGTACATGGGCATTACTCACCCTTATGACCGCCCAGACCATCTGCTACTTCCGCTATCAACGCGAAGCCGACAGAGAATCGCGGGAACTCGTGGCGCAGTATCTGGAATCACCCGACGGCGTAGTTATAGCCAACCTCCCGACCGACAACGACCAACCCCTGCTCCTCCTCAACAGAGTGCACGGGATGCCCCCGCTTTATGAAGATTGGACACGCCGTGAACTCATGACTTACCGCGCATATACAATGATTCCCGGATCTGCCCCCTCCCCCGTATATATGGAGGGAGTCAAGACTGCCCCCGCTCTTCTCAAAGAAGCCTCCGAGAAAGAGCCCATTGACTTCATTGACCGCGGCAAGACCCCGGAAATCGAGATCTACATTCCTCAGATAAAAATAATTCCCCCCGAAGTAGCAGAAATAATAGACCGGGCAATAGCAAATAAAGAGAGGCAGGATAATAAAAAATGGCGCACAATCCACACCCCCATCCGTCTTCCGAACGCCATAATCTATCCCGAAGGGGGAACCCCCGGAGCAGAGGATGCCGAATACACCGACCCCTCCCGCTACCCCTACCTCCTCCACTACCGCAATCACCCCATCCTCCTCTACATACCCACTCCCCCCGGCGACCGCCCCGACCATCAATAACCAAGCCCCACGCAATCACTACCACCCCTCAAACGTAGGGACGCTCGGCTCGTGCGTCCGCCAACCCCGCCGTCCCCGCCATCCGCCCCCACCGTCCGCAAAGGTCGGAAGCGAAGCGTTGCCGCGAGGGGCTGTGCCCCGCCTTAAAGCTGTGCCCCGCCTTAAATTTGTATAAGCGCAGATTTTTTGCTAACTTTGTAAACTCAAAAGAAGCATCCATGCAAAAGCAAAGCTTCAAACTTTCTAACATCACCATCATAACTGCCTGGTCGTTAACAAAATAAACCGCCAAGCAGGACTCAAAACATGTCCTGGTTCGTACTTCGCGACTTAAAACGTCCCAACGCCAAGCTCCCCGCCTACAAAGATTTGCGGGCAAAAGGCTTCGAAGTTTTCACCCCCATGACTACGCGCATGCGCACTGTCGGGGGCAAAAAGGAACCGGTTGACACCCCCGTAATTCCCGACCTGTTATTTGTAAGCAGCGACAAAGAGCGTCTTGATCCCGAGATACTCCGCACCCCCACGCTTCAATACCGCTACGGCGCCGGGCAGAACTTCCACAATCCCATGACGGTTCGCGAAGAAGACATGGAGCGCTTCATCACGGCAGTAGAGAACACACCGCGCGAAGGCGTGCGCTACTACACCCCTGCCGAACTAAGCAAACACCACCTCGGCAAGATGATCCGCATCACCGACGGCGGACCCCTTGACGGCATAGAAGGACGTCTCCTAAGCATCCGCGGCAGCAAAAAGCGCCGTCTCCTCGTCGAGCTCCCCGGCCTCCTGACCGCCGCCATCGAAATCTCCCCCGCCTACCTCCAACTCCTCCCCTAATCCGGCGACAAGCACTCCTAATTATTAATAAATCTGATGAGAGAAATATGTCCTGATAAGTCATGCACGGGGTGCTTGGCATGTAAGGCAGTTTGTGGACATAACGCCATCGTCTGTCAGAATGATGCTTTGGGTTTCACTCATGTACGAATAAACGAGAATGTCTGTGTTAATTGTGGTCTTTGTGAGAAAGTCTGTCCGACGTTAGCAAAACCTTCCAGATCGGAAGAAAATATTGCTTTTGCAGCGATCACCACAAAAGATGAAGTAGCAAAAAGGAGCTCTTCAGCTGGATTAGCGACTCTTATCTCACACTCAATCATTGAGAAAGGGGGAGTTGTCTATGGGTGCTCAGCCAAAGACCCTTACAACATACGCCACATCAGGGTTTCATCTGCACCACAACTTGATGAACTCCAGAGCTCGAAGTATGTCTATAGCAATCTTTCAGAGGTTTATGAGAATATTCGTAAGGATCTGACTAATAATTTGCCCGTACTTTTTATTGGCATTCCATGTCAGGTTGCCGCAGTGAGGAAATTTCTCTTCAAAAATTACGAGAACTTATTTACCATAGACATCGTTTGTCATGGGGCACCTTCTCAAAAGATGCTCAACGAAGATCTTGATTATTTTAAGACAAAATATCAATTATCCGAAATTAGAAATGTCAGATTTAGACGCAAATTCCACCTTCCGGATGGAAGTTTGAAGATTCAATATGGCATGTATTTCTTAGGAGGAGATAAAGAGTATTTCTTTGATGGGATTAAGGATCCCTTTACTTTAGCGTATACTCATAATCAACTCCTTCGTGATTGTTGCTACGAGTGTCAATATACTAATCTTCATCGGGTATCCAATTTAACATTGGGAGATTTTTGGAGGCTTGATCCTAAAGTAGGATTCGATAAATCCAATGGCGTTTCTCTATATCTCCTCCATGATAAAAAGGGGGAGGAATTAATCTCTATGATTTCAGACGCTATCATTACATCTGAAAGAACTATTGAAGAAGCCATTAATGGGAATCCTCAATTGATTCGACCAACTTCCAGAGGAAGGAATCTTGAAGTTTTTCGGAAGTTATTTATCAAAAAAGGTATCGAAAAGGCAGCACGTAGGGCTAACCGTAAAGTATTAATCAGAGCGAGGCTGTATACTCTGGCAAAAAAGACACGACTTATCTCTTTAGTTCGCAAACTATCAGAATAAATGTCGCATATAAATCCTCGACAAGTAGCAAAAAATAGCTTATTCCTATATCTTCGGGTATTCGTAATAATGCTAATTTCCCTATGGACAACACGTATTGTCCTTAGGAATCTTGGAGTTGTCGATTATGGTATATATAATGTAGTCGCCGGGTTTGTAGTAATGTTCGCCATTTTATCAAGCTCGATGTCTGCTGCTATAAGCCGATATATCACATTTGAATTAGGTAAGGAGAATTTAGATCGGTTAAAAACCATATTTCGCACATCCATTTATATACAAGCTATATTAGCGGGCAGCATTTTTATTCTTGCAGAGACCGCCGGATTATGGTTTGTGAATGTAAAACTTAATGTTGAGAGAGATAATCTTATTGCAGCAAACTGGGTATATCAGTTTGCAATATTTAATTTCATAATGGAGATCATTAGCATACCTTTTAATGCGACTATAATTGCACACGAGAGAATGAAGGTATTTGCTTATATCGGAATCCTAAAGGCGGCCGCTACCTTATTGATAGCCTTTCTCTTAGTTGTTGTTCCCTCTCATCAACGACTCATATTCTATGCGGCTTTGCTTTTCCTTCTCTCCTTTATACTCCGTTTAATTTATGGGTTTTATTGCCATAAGCATTTCCCGGAAACAAAGGGGCGGGCTAAATTTGATAAATCAATTTTAAAAGAAATCTTCAGATTCGCGGGATGGAATTTTATAGGTTCATCAGCAGGCATAGCGAAGGATCAAGGAGTTAATATTGTTTTAAATATCTTTTTCGGACCTGTGGTCAACGCATCAAGAGGTATTGCAATACAAGTAAGTGCTGCTGCAACGACATTTGCGAATAATTTTATGGTAGCATTAAATCCACAGATAACAAAATCTTATTCTTCAGGAGATCTGACAGGATCATTCAAACTATGCTATCTCGGGGCGCGAATGGGCTATTTTTTGATGTTTCTGATAGGAGTTCCAATTATAATTGAGACACCGCAGATATTGAGGGTTTGGCTTGGGGAAATTCCTCAATACAGCGTGATATTCGTAAGATTAATTATTATTAATGCACTTATAGATATATTGTCTTACACTCTTATGGTGCTACAGTTAGCGAACGGCAATATCAGAAATTATCAGATAGTCGTTGGAATGTGCAATTTACTTGTACTTCCCATTGCCTACATTCTAATGAAATTTCACTATCCCCCTCAGGCAGCCATCATAGGAGGTATTGTTATGTCTGTCGTAGCATTACTGTGTAGAGTAATTATGGTAAACCGCTCAACAGGGCTTCCTATTGCTCAATACTTTAATGACGTAATACTAAGAGTCTTAATTGTTAGTATTGTATCATTAGGATGCATTTACTTAATTTTAAAGTACTCTCCTTTTTATAATGGAATTCTTCAAATAGCATACGTTACTTTTATTTGTCTGATAATCTCTACTTCGGCAATATACCTACTTGGCATTTCTAAATCTGAGAGAAAAAAGCTTTTATCAGTTGCAAAGAAATATATATATAAGAAGTAATGAAAATAGGTATTTTAACTTTTCATTGTGCACATAATTATGGTGCCGTTTTGCAGGCTTATAGTTTGCAGGAATACCTTAAATCTTTAGGGCATGAAGTCTATCTAATAGATTATCGCCCTAATTATATTATAAAGACAAGAGACTATCTCCGATTCTCTCCGAAATTATTAATAACAAAAGATTATAAAAGTTTCCCCAATATTTTCGTTGGAGGAATAAAATTGGCGAAGAAGCGTAATCGACGTTGGAAAGGGTTTCACGACTTCATCACAAAAGAATTAAATTTATATAAACCTGAAAGTAATTTTAAAGGGGAAGGATTTGATTTGTGTATAGTGGGTAGCGATCAGATTTGGAATAAAACTCTGACAGGTGGAAAATTTGAACCCTTATATTTTGGTAAAGATTTCGTCTGCCCGGTAGTCAGCTACGCAGCAAGTACAATAACTAAGGGGCTATCTTCTCAGGATAGGGTTGAATTAAAGGAGTTATTGTCAAACTTGACTGCAATTAGTGTCAGGGAAAACAACTTGCGGACTCAATTGCAAAATTTTTATAATCAAAAAATTGACATCGTAGTTGATCCAACATTGCTCGTGGATGAGAGTATTTTCACGCGCTTCTCATCTAAAATGTACGATAGCATTTCTCGACCCTATCTTTTAGTCTATACTATTAAGGAATTTAATCCTCTTTATGAAAAGGCAAGAGAATTAGCGGCTAAAGAAAACCTTAGAGTAATTGAAATTTCCTCAACCTTTAACTTAAAGAGATATTCTCAAAAGCTTTATGATGTTTCAGTAGAGGAATTTATAGCTTTATTCAAGAATGCTAAATTTATTCTAACAAATTCATTTCATGGCACAGCGTTCAGTCTAATCCTAAGAAAAGACTTCTACTCAGTTCGCCAAAATATCCCTCAAGATGAAAGAATTGAGAATGTCCTGACACAACTGAACCTATCCAATAGGTTTCTAAGTCCAGACCAAATTCATGACATACCACCTATTGACTATTCTGACTTCGACAAGCATTTATCTAAATTTAGAAATCATTCCCGCGAATACCTATTAAACACAATCTCCAAATTATAATTCTATGCGTAGTCTTCATATCATAATGCCGATGGCAGGGGAAGGTAGTCGATTCCGTAATGCAGGATGGACAACCCCAAAACCGCTTATCGAACTTAAAGGCAAACCTTTGTTCGTGCGTGCCATTGAGAGTGTCAAAGTGCCGGGAGCGCCGATGAAATATTCTTTCATCGTAAGACAGGAACATATTGATGAATACGGAGTGGATCAATCTATTCGGGAGATACTGCCGGAAGCAAAAATATATTCAGTATTGCAGACTACTCGTGGAGCTGTAGAGACCTGTCTGATGGCGGAAGAGAATATTGCAGATGATGATGCTGTCGTAGTGATGGATTGCGATCTGGAATTCCGCAGTGAGAAATACCGCGATATTATAACTCAGGCTTTAAATACCCCGGGTGAAACGGCATCGGGAGGCGGACTCGTCAGTTTTGAGTCTGACCTTCCAAAATATAGTTATGCTGAGATTGGTGAGGATGGACTCGTAAAGCGAACTGCCGAAAAGGAAGTAATCTCCAATCATGCGCTTTGCGGAGCGTATTTCTTCGCATCCGGAAAGGAATTCAAGCGGGTGGCTCATCAGCTATTGAATGCACCCGTTATGGAAAAACCGGAGTTTTACGTATCCCTGCTATATAATTATCTGCTTCGTGAGGGGGCACCTGTAAAGTTAGCTCCGATGGAGATGTATAGGTCGTATGGCACTCCGGAGGAATTGTCTGAATGGATGTAATTTAGGGCTTTGTAAGTAAGAGGCAGGTAATAGGTTGGAGGCGGACGCACAAGCCGTGCGCCCATACATTTGAGGAACGAATTTTTATCTTTGTGAAGGATGGAGATTGAATTGTTGATTACTGATTTCGATGGGACGCTTGTCAATACGTTTGAGTCGAACTATCAGGCTTATCGTGAGGCGCTCGGTCTGCATGGTATTGAGCTGAGCAGGGAGAGATACCGGGAATGTTTCGGATTCCGCTTTGATCGGTTTATGGATGCCATGGGGATTCAGGATGCGGAACTCAGGAAAGAGATTCGCAATGAAAAGGCAAGACTCTATCCAACTTATTTCAATCACCTGAAAGTTAATACTGCGCTTATTGATTTCATCCGTGCGTTCCATCTTGGAGGCGGTAAGACAGCAATCGCATCGACCGCCCGTAAAGAGAATCTTATGAATGCACTGCGATACATCGGAGCAGTTGAGGATTTTGATCTGATTATTGCAGGTGAAGATGTAGAGAAAGGGAAACCTGATCCTGAAATCTATCTCAAGTCCATCCAACATTTCAACGTATCCCCTGAGAAAGCATTGGTATTTGAGGATTCAGAGGTAGGGATTAAAGCCGCAGAGAAGGCAGGAATAAGATATATAAAAATCACCTCCTCATTTTTCTGAGGGACAGAACCTAACGTTTGAAACGATGAAGATTGAAGTAAAGGGTCATTCCGGATGTCAGATAGATGTCGTAAGGGAGGGCAAAGACCTCTTTGTCTATAAGTCATCACGCGATCCGAAATATTTGAAGCGCCTTGTGCTCCAGGCAGAAAAACAGAAAGACGCCTCGTTGCCCCGGATGCAGCATATCCGCGTGCCGGAAGTGCATTCCATCGAAAGGACTCCGGAGTATGTCAGCGTAAAGATGGATTATGTCTACTCACGCAACTTCGTGGAATATTTCGAACAGGCGGGATTTGAGCAGGTTGAGTATCTTATTGAGGCTCTTAAAAATTACATTGCATACGAGGTGGATAACTCACTGATGCAGGAGGTGGAGTTAAGTCTCATCTCGGATAAATTTGCAGATGTGAAGGAGAAGACCTTGGGGAATCCACACCTTAAAGGAGATAAGGAGATTGAGAGTATCCTTGAAGAATCGGAGAAAGTGTTTGCCGCGATGAAGAAAATTGAAATTCCTGTCGGCACATGTCATGGAGACCTTACATTCTCCAACATTCTTTTCAACGGCAACAACTACTTCCTGATTGATTTCCTTGATTCATTTATTGAATCTCCGCTGATGGATATCGTAAAACTACGTCAGGATACTGCATGGCATTGGAGTCCGCTGATGTATGTCAACGATTACGACGCTATCAGAATGAAGATAGCATTCGGAAGGATTGACAGGGAACTACATCGCCATTTCAGCGAGACCTACTCATGGTATCGCGAATACTATCATCCTTTCCAGCTCATGAATTTTCTCCGCATCCTTCAGTACGCCCATGAGCCTAAAGTCATCGATTATCTCAAACAGTCGTTGAAAGAGCAGCTGAAAAATATTTAATCACCTCTCTCCCATTCTAAAATTTCACATTACGATGGAAAAGGAAACCGCAACTCCGGAATTTTCTCTGATAGTACCAGTGGCAGCTGACACCGCATTGTCAGAAAATCGGATTCCACGGGTATTCACTCCGGGTGACGACGGCACACTGCTTTGTATTAAGGCAATTACGGGGCTCAATCTTGATGTCTTCGATAATATATACTTCACTATTCTTCGGAAACATGCAGAACGGTATGATGTTGATTCACTTCTGCGCCTGCAGTTCGGCAGACTCGGTTTGGAGAAAGCTAAAATAATTATCCTTGATGAACCTACCTCCTCCCAGGCTGAGACTGTTGCCCGGACAATTGAAAAAGCTGGAATAGACGGAGCAATTTTTATCAAGGATGCCGATGGATATTTTGAAGCAGAGGTCTATCCGGAAAATGGGGTCGCTGTCTATCCACTGGAACGTCTTGACCTTGTAGACCCCAAGAATAAAAGCTATGTTTCCGTGGATGATATGCAGCATATCACGAACATAATTGAGAAGCGCGTGGTGAGTCATCTCTTCAACGCCGGAGGATATTGCTTTGAGAATGCAGCCGAATTCTTGGACGTATTCAATCAGCTGAAAGATCACGCCAACCTCTACCTCAGCCATATCATCTACTATATGTTGTTGGAGAGAAATCTTTTCCGACCGATTGAAATCAGTAACTATACAGATCTAAACTTATGATCCAATCTTCAGTTAAAATTCCTATAGATTTCGGAACTGATAAGTCTCAGATACTACGAGGAATTGCAATAATCTTTATGATTATACTTCATAATGGTGAGAGCGGATTATTTAAAATTTGTGTACCTATCTTCACATTTCTTGTAGGTTACGGATATTCATTTGCGAAAAAGAAAAATCTTAATCATGCAGCCAAACGTTCTTGGCATCTTCTGAGTCATTTTTGGCTAATTCTGTTGGGATTATTTCTTCCCGTAGCCATTTGGACAGGAGGATATAAGCCTACTTTATCTTTAATCCTTCCGGAATTATTCGGTCTTGATTCTCAACTAAATTGGTTTTCATGGTATGTCTATTTTTATATTTTTGCCATGATAATTATGATCCCCGCATCGAGTATCATAAATCGATTCAAGATTTGGGGTATTATATTTCTAATCGGGTTATGTTTTATTGGAAGCATTGGTATACATAGTATTAACGAATGGCCAAAAAATATTTGGCTTCAAGCGGCTTTTGATTGTTGTATAGTTTCTCCTCCAATGTTCACCGGGTATTATCTTGCAGAAAATAAAATAGCAAGCAAAATCCGCTTACCTCATAATTTTATTTCAATCCTGACTTTGCTTATTATTGCAATCGGAGCATTCATGTTCAGAGGTAGTTTCAACTATGCTACACAACTTGATTTTATCACTGTTCCCATATTTTGCCTTGCGATAGTAGGGATTTTCAATATTATAAAAAATAGAGCTACTAATACTTTCTTTATATCGTTGGGAAAAGAATCAATGAATATGTGGTTCTTTCATGCAATTTTCTTTACAGCAGTGACGGCGTGTACATTCTATCCCTTACTCTCATGGATAGAACCTAAAGGAATTCTCATTATTGCAATGATAGCCGTAAGCTACTTTGTCGGTAAAATCTTTACCGGTATTTACAAGATGTTGAAATGATGGTATCTATCCTAATCCCCGTCTACAACACAAGTAAATATCTCAAGGAATGTCTTGACTCCGTCACGAATCAGACCTATAAGGATCTACAAATAGTAATCTGGAATGACGGATCAACCGACAACTCATTGGATATATGCCGACACTATGCGGAAAAGTATCCCAACGTTGAGTTATATTCCGAGAAAAATCAAGGAGTTGCATCAACACGCAATAACCTTCTATCCAAGGTAAAGGGAGAGTATGTGCTATTTGTGGATTCGGATGATTGGATCGAACCGGATATGGTAGAGTTCCTCGTAAAAGTAGCTCAACAGAACAGAGCTGATATAACTATATGCGAGAAATTCAACACTTTACATCTTCCACTAAGAGAGGAAAATTGGGATAAGAAAACTGCCATCCGTGAGTTTCTTGCCCACAAACGGATTAATGGTGCTTTATGGAATAAGTTGATTAAGACTGACCTGATTAAGGATAATCGTTTTGATCCTGCGGTTCATTATGGTGAAGATGCGGAATTTGTATGGCACCTCTTACAGGGCATATCAAAAATTACAATAACAAACAAGCCACTGTATCACTACCGTTCCAATCCTGAAAGTCTTAGTAGAGCTACCTGGACGCCGGAGAAAAAAGGATCAGGATTCAAGGTCTGGGAACAGATATGCAAGGATGTTGCAAAAGACTTCCCTGAATACCTAAGTTTGGCATATTCTCGCAATTCATTAGAGGCTATGTGGGCGCTTTATTTCGCTTCTCTCAGTGGATATAAGAAGGATGAGCATATCATTAAGCGACAGAAATTGATTCGCAAACACTTGGCTGATCTTAAGAAATATCCTTTGGATGGAAAATCAAAAGTTTTGGTAGCGAGATTACTCAGTCATTGGTATGGAGCAGGGCGGATGTTCAGAATAGCAAGCAAACTTAGAGGGAGATAAGATGAAAAAGAAACTCTGTATTTTGCAAAACGGACTTGCTCGCGGAGGAACGGATACATTTGTTGTGAATCTTTGTCGAGGACTGGATAAGGAGAAGTTTGACATAACAGTGGTCAACCCAAGTGACAAACCGGGGAGCGTAGTCAGAGAACCGGAGGTCATAGCTGCGGGAGCAAAAATTATACATACCACCCGTCTTTCAGGCATTAAGGGTCAAATAAATCATCTTCGACAGCTATATAAGATACTTAAAACCGGGGAATACGACATATTCCAAACCAATATAGACCTCTTTAACGGACCAAATCTGTTAGTAGCGAAATTAGCCGGAGTCCCAATCCGTTGTTGCCATTCTCACAATGGTATGCAAAATAAGGAAACTATCAAGGGGAAAACACTCCCTGTCAGATTATATCAATCTGCAATGAGATGGATGTGTAAGAAATTTTCCAATCGTCAATGCGGCTGCTCAGAGATAGCGATGGACTTTCTTTATCCAAATATAGATTGGAGAGAATCCGAATATCCTACAATCATTAATAATGGAATTGATCTGGACTTCTATCGAAAGAAGATAGATCGCACAGAAAAATTAACAGAGCTGAATTTGCCGACTGACAAAAAATATCTCCTTACTATCGGACATCTGATCGAACAAAAAAATCCAACTTTTATAGCTGAGATATTTTCAGCCTTGAGTAAGAAGCGGAATAATGTTGACCTGATATGGGTAGGTAATGGCAAACTTAAAGGAGAGGTTCTGAAAATATTGGAAAAAGGGGGAGTAACGAACAGAGTTCATTTTCTTGAGAATCGGACAGACCTAAATGAAATAATGCATTGTGCAGAGCTATTTATTTTTCCAAGCTTATTTGAAGGGTTAGGAATTGTTGCTATTGAGGCACAAGCGGCAGGACTTTCATGCTTATTAGCTGATACACTCCCTATTGAGACTGATTGTGGAGGAGCGTTATACCTCCCTATAAATTCCGGAGAGACCGTCTGGGTAAACTATATTAATAATATTTTAGACGGCAAGATTCGGCTGTCTTCAGATGATTCCAAATTAGAAAAATTCTCAATTCAATATATGTCTGAGCAGATGACTCAGGTTTTCGAATATTCCAAATAATGAAACGAAGAATTGTATTTGTAAATCTTCATGGCGACTGGATGTTGTTGAGAGTCGCAATGGTCTATATATTTAAATATTCCGCTGCTATAAAGCATGGATATTTGATGAAATATCTTCTTGATAATCCTGATAAATTCGAGATATGCAATTATATTTCGGATGAGGGATTCACTCTGTACACAAACGGACCCAAGAAGCTTGTCAAAGCTTTGGGAAAACTTGGAGGAATTGAGAATCGAATTACCCTTCTAAAAAATGGCGTCAAACCCTCCACTATAAAAACTCTGACCCGACCTGATCAATTGAGGAAGGATGATATAGTGATAATGTATAATGTAGCAGGTGGTCTGTCTTGTATGAATGGAGTGGATGTCTTCAAGGCTCTTAGTATGCTGCATTTTCATGGTCGAAAAGGTGAAAGTGAAGCTATTAATAAGGCGGGCATTAACTGCATCTTCAATGAGGTTAATCTTCAGGAATCATCAGAAATCTTCCGTAGATTCTATGACGTTAATGTGCCCTGGATTGTACACCCCTTTGTTTTTGCTGAAAGATTTAAGAATACAAAGCCTTTTAAAGAACGAAAAAACAAATGCTTCTCTACCGGAACAATTACTTATAAGACTCATCCGGAATTTCTGGAGGTCTATGGGGATCCGTGCGACCAGCCGGCTCGTAAATTTGTAAAGGATAATCCGGAATACTTCAAGGACACAGTGGATTGCTATAGTAGCGATTACCTTGAAGATGATCCCGGCAAGAAAATTTTGCCTTCTGATAATGCAGTTGTAAAACTCTATAAAAAGATCTACAATCGTACGCATGTTGGCAAACAGAAGAAATACTTCTCCTTCAATATGGTCGAGAAGTTCAATGAATATAAAATGCATCTCTTAGGTGAAGAGATACTGGGAGTGCCGGGAATAGGATTTGTAGAGGGGATGGCATGCGGTAGCGCATATATCGGTCTTGATTCGCCGATGTATAGGGATTACGGCTTAATTCCCGGGGTTCACTACATAGCTTACGATGGAACAAAAGAGGGATTAAAAAAGACTGTAGAATACTGGCAACGTCCCGAAAATCAGGAAGAATTGGAAGCTATTGCCAAACGCGGATGCGATTTTGTCAGAGAAAATTTCCGAGGCGAAAAGGTAGCGGAGAAGCTGATGAGAGATCTGATTGAACAGCATCAGAAGTGGGCATTAAACGACAATAAGTAACGATGGGAGACATAAAAGGTAAGAAAGAAGTTTGGATAGATGTCTTACGTGCATTCGCATGTATTTGCGTACTTCTTGTCCATTCTCCTGCCAAATACGACGGACACATACCGGGACAATATGTACTTGCTCCTTGTAATTACCTATTTATGGCATGGGGAGTCTCAGTATTCTTTATGATTTCGGGTGCACTGCTTTTTTATAAAGGACAGGAACTTAAAACCTTCTACAAAAAGAGATTCTCACGAATATTAATTCCCATAGTGGTATGGAGTATTATTTATATATTTTTCGATGACCTTTTTTATCAATCGGACAAGTCACATCTGCACCGGATCTTAATGATTCCTTTGACTCAACAGACTACTCTCCTATGGTTCATGTACACATTAGTGGGGATATATTTAATCGCACCGGTAATCTCAACATGGTTAAGCACTTGCAGTAAGAGAGATGTTGATATAGTATTAGGATTATGGGGTATAACACTGTTACTCCCCTACCTCAAATTATTGGATCCTGATTGTGCAAAAATTGTAGGGATGAATGGGGTTCTTCATAACTTCTATGGGTTTGTAGGATATGCGCTATTAGGTTATTATCTGCGGAAATATGTAACCATACACATTCTGAGTTGGAAATATTTACTTTTGGTAATATTTGCGTTCGGGTTCCCCCTATTTATATTTGCCACAAAACTTCTTCCGATAGATATTCTAAATGATTCAATGTCCATATCGGCTGCTTTAATGTCGGTAGTCGCTTTTCTATTTTTCAAGGATTTGAATTATAAGGAAGGATGGATCTTGACTGCGATTCTAAAAATTGCAGAATTCAGTTTCGGCATCTACTTGTGCCAAATGCTCTTTCTAACACCATTAAGACACTGGCTAACCCAATATCATATCCACTACGCGCTTCAAATTCCGATAACCGCGCTCATATCCGGTTCATTATCATTTCTTTTCGTATGGAGTTTATCAAAACTTCCGAAAAGTAAATGGCTTTTTGGATAAGTAATGTAGCTGATTATTCTTCTCTTACTCAATAATCATTAATAATCACAAGAATGTTTGCACCGCATTTATATAAAACGATTTATATTGCAATATGCTTGATCCTCATTATAGTTACTATGATGGGTTATGCAAGCTACCCATCCGGATTACTTACGCGTACTCCAAAGCCGAATATTACGAAAGCTGTGATGATACTAAGCTTATTTATAGTATTTTTTGGTCTACGCCCCAATGATAATGACCCTAAGCTTTATATGGCTGACACATCGGGATATGCGAATTACTATAATAAAATTCAGGATGGATTTATTTTAGTAGAAGACTTCAGATTAAGTGATAGTGACGGAGATTTAGATAAGCCCAAAGATTTTTTATTCTTTGATCTGATGTCATCCATGGCAGTCGCAGATTTTCCTGTAGAAGCTTTCTTTCTTGTGATAGCGGCTCTATACTTAATCCCCAAAATGCTTCTTATCCGAAAATGGTTTGGTTACAATGCGTTATTAGCATCCTTATTTGTAATAACAACTTTTGGTTTCTATAGTGGCGGCATAAATGGCATACGTAATGCAGTGGGTAGTAGCTTGTTCGCATTGTCGATGGCTTATATAGTTACAGAAAAGTTCAATTGGAAAAGTTTCTGTATCGGTATTGTGATATGCTATCTGGCTTATAATTTCCATAATTCCATTATTATATCCTTAGTGGCATTAGCCGGAGCATATTTCGTAATTAGAACAACGAATTCAGCAATAGTCGTTTGGATTTTTGCAATAGTACTCGCATTATCATTTGGCAATGCAATCGCCCTATTTGGAGCTCAATTCTTTGATGATGACCGAGCTACAAAATATATTGAAGCGGGAATGGACAATGAAGTAATGACCGGATTTGCCTATACCGGATTTCGATGGGACTTCCTTCTATACTCCGCAATGCCCATACTGATGGGATGGTATGTAACGGTAAAGAAGGGCATAAAAGACAAGGTATATCAAATTCTTCTTAATACCTATATTCTTGCAAATTCAGTCTGGGTAATCTTTATCTATGCTGCCTATAACAACCGATTTGCAGCAATCTCTTGGGCTTTGTATTCCTATGTCCTACTCTATCCATTGGTAAGATATAAAATCTGGGGACCGCAGCAATCATTTTTCACAGGTCTTATTCTTCTTGGTCAATTGGCGTTTGCATATCTATTTTAGAAATTATCTACATTTAAGATATTAATTTACAAATATAAGAATGGGCAACAATACTTCACTGACTTTCAGATTCTTTAAAAGGCTTAATATAATTCATAATGAAGAAAAGTTCGGGAATATTTCAATTTTTGGAATTCTTGGACACACTCTCTTCACAATAAAAAAGGGTATTTGCTTTAAGTTTGCTTATTACCCTGCCATATTCCCCTCAATATGGTTTAATAAACTGAGAGCCGTAATGTGGCGGCAAATGGGAATTAAAGTCGGAAAGGGAGTCTGCATAGGTCATTCCGTTGCTGTAGATTTTGGTAATACAGATCTGATGATTATTGAAGATAATGTAATTGTTACAAATTGCTGTATTCTTCTTTGTCACAGGCGTGACATGAAAGGATATCGGAAATATGATAAAGCTTGGAATCTTCCATATATCTATAAACCGATCATTCTGAAAAAAGGATGCCAAATAGGTATGGGAAGTATTGTAATGCCGGGAGTGACGATTGGGGAGGGTGCGATTGTAGGTGCGCGATCAGTCGTGACTAAAGATATACCGGCATGGACAATAGCTGCAGGCTCTCCCTGCAAGGTTATCAAGGAAATAGCCGAACGCGATGCATAATAAGAACACACAAAAAGGATGTTTCGTAATCTCTCTTGATTTCGAGATGATGTGGGGATGCCATGAGTGGTCGACCATCGGAGAATATGGCATGTCGAATGTAGCAAATGTCAGAGAAGTCATTACCAAAATGTTGGAACTTTTCAAAAAATATAATGTTCACGCTACATTTGCCACAGTAGGTATGATAATGGCAAAGGATAAATCTGATCTGACACGCTTCATTCCCAAGCTGAAACCAAATTACCTTGATGAAAATAAGTCTCCTTATAAACCGGGATTTATTGAGGAAATTAAGAAAGAGGAAGAGTTCCTCTTCTTTGCGCCGGATATAATTGATTTACTAAAAGAAACTGACGGAATAGAGATTGGAACTCATACATTCAGCCACTATTATTGCTGGAGCCCCGGTCAATCTATAGAGGAGTTTGAGGAAGATATAAAAGCAGCTGTAAACATTGCTACAGCTAAGGGCATCAAACTTAAAAGTGTAGTATTTCCGAAGAATGAGGTAGATGAAAAATATCTACAAATACTAAGAAGGTATGGAATTACTAACTATCGTGGAAATGCGACTTACTTCTTCAATAACCCCAAAAGTAAAGCAGAAGCGTATAGGTTCATGATAGGTAGAATTGCAGATGCATACTTCCCTATTGTGAATAATCTTTTTGATTATGCAGAAATAACGACCGGCAACGGGGTTAATAATGTAAAAGCGAGTAGGCTATTTCGCTCATATAGTAATATTCTACGCCTAATGGAGCCATTGCGAATCCGGAGAATTAAGAAAGAAATCAAGACGGCTGCTCGCAACGGCAAAGTCTATCACTTATGGTGGCATCCTCATAACTTCGGATCTAATATAGAAAAAAACATTCGGAATTTAGAGAGTGTTCTGAAAGCTTATTCTCTGTATGCGAACAAATATGGAATACAATCCATGAATATGTCAGAACTCGCCGATATGAAGGATTAATGGTTTACGAGCTTGAAAATATTGAGAATCTGCCGACTCTGAGAGAGGTTGTGAAGATGGTAAGTGAGGCGGTTGAGAAGATACCCGTTGTGCATCGTGGTCCTTTTACACCTGTTGTAACGGATGAAGATTTATTTCTGCTTACCAGAACAAATCTTATGTATAGCCTTAAACCCAATATCACTACACAAGGTGCTATATTCGGTTGGCAGAATGATTATACTTACGGGCAACCTATTTTCCCTTCACTTTTTAAAAATGACACTCCAAATTACATGGTAAATAATGTTATTAGGGAGGATGCCGAAATTATCTACGCCAGCCATCCGCTATATAAATTGTTAGGTAGCGGTATTAAAATTCCCGGGATTCATAAGCCAATCCAAATTTTAAATCCCTATGGAATTTCTCATTCCTATGGATTTCCATCCCCTTTTATTTCTCTTACTCAATCTATAGATATTGCAGCCTATCATGCTTGCCATAACCATGATGAACTGACCGGAGAAACAATAAACCTTACGGAAGGAGCGGGGATTTTATTGGTATATCATCTGACAATGCCATTTTCGATGACGCCCGGATTATCAACTTTAGGAAAGCAAGCATTCCTCCGACCGGGTGTAAATCGATTGTTTCTTATGGAATGTCGTCCGGGCATGAATTTTGCCGAACATCCTCAGGTTATGGGTTTTCAATTTCGACATACAGCGGAAGATACTCAATTTTTCAGTCGGCAGTTTGACCAATTGAATTCCCTATATCCTGACGAAACAATAGCAAGAAAGTTATCATCCCTTCGAAAGAGTGAGTCATTTTCAGACGAGGCTCTCAACAGAAATCTTGCGCATAATCCCAATGATAATAGGAGTTTCAATATAATTCGCCTAAATTCAGAAGGACTCAATAGAGTAAAATTTAATCAGTATCGCTTTACTCGGGATGAATTGAATAGGGAATGGTTTGACAATGTCGAGGATAGATGGGAAGGTTTTTGGGAAGATGTCGTAGTTGCAAATTATCTGGGATTCAAAGAAGAACAAATGGCGTATCTTCTTGAATTATATCAAAACAAAGAATTTGAAAGATATTTCGATGCAGATGCATGGTTCAACACATCCAAGTCTTGAATAATAATGAAGAAGTGGCAGAAAACTGTACTTTTGATAAGCGGCACTCTACTTTTCGGTCTGGGATTAACAGGGCTAGCCATAATTTGGTTGACCCCCAAGCTTTATAGTCTTCATTCATGGAGTAATCGTACAGCTGCCGTACCGAATTCGGAAGGAATTATTACTCCAACAATGGGGGATTTAGGAACTTTCGGCGATAGTGCCGGATTCTTCAATGCCGTATTCTCAGGTCTTGCTTTATGTGCTGTCATTATAACTCTTTGGCGACAGATAACAAAAGATGATAAAGATGAAGAACGCAATCTTTTAAATCAATTTCGCGACCATTGTTTTACGCTTATGACAATGTTGTCGGAAATTGTAGCTCAACTTAAAATTACAATTGATTCTAATTCTCAGATCAATATTTCATATTCTTCCATACCTGGTGAATTATATGGTACGAATCAACCTCAGGTAGAGCCATCCTCAGGTTCTCAACCTAACGCTCGTCCTAAACTTGAAGTTACCGGTAGAGCTTGTTTTAAATTCATCTATGCTGAATACCCGGAGGGATTGAATGTAAAACAATGGATCAACAACAACGTGGGATCCTATGAGACTGCCGAAATGACTGAAGAAAATTATCAGTCATTACGCAAAGTAATGGGGGATACATTCGATCATTACTTCCGTACGCTCTATCGCATTCTTCTCTTCATTAAAGAGAGTGATATGTCCGGAGTCTCAGAGGAGAAACAGGCTAAAATGCGCGAACACTGCGCAGATATGCTTAGAGCCCAGCTGTCAACGTATGAATTAGCAATGCTCTATTATAACGCACTTTATCCTGATTTCCGAAGTACATCCAAATCTCTCTTCGAGGACTTTTGCCTTTTTGATAATCTTGATCCGAATATTCTCTGCTTGAAAAGCGAAGCGGATTATTATATAATCTGTAAACAAGAGGGGAAGAATGGAGATAAGTATAAAAAAGAAACCCATTATGATTTCAAGGCTTTTAAGAAAATGAAATCACCCGGGTCTGCAGCAGATAGAGCAAATTCATTTATCAAATTCTGGAGCGGATGTTTAAATATATTTAGATGTTCAAATATATTTAAAGGTCTATTTAGTTCCTCAACGGGATCTGGCTCTCAATCAAATAGATCCGTAGTAGATGATGCACTTACTCTGTCGCCGGATGAACAGAAGGTTTTGGATTTCTTAAAAAGTAAGCATAAAAAGCCATTGACATTCGCTGAGATAGCAAGACATTGCAATATAAATAAAGGACTTGCTAAATCTTGTGTAGATAAACTGGAATCACTCAATCGGATTGAATCAAGAAACGCGAAAAATGGCAAAATCTACAAAGTTTTGCAATGAATCTGCTATTCTGATTCAGTACAAAAACGCAACAAAATATCAAATAATAAAATATGCCACGAATATCTGTATTGATGGGCATCTACAATTGCGCCCCTACTCTTCAGGAAGCGCTAGATTCATTATATGCCCAGACTTATCAGGATTTTCAAATAATCCTCTGCGATGACGGTTCGAAAGATGATACCTATAAAATTGCTGAGGAAAATGCCAAGAAGCATGACAACATTATTCTGATTAAGAACGACCGCAATCGCGGGTTAAATTATACTCTTAATCACTGTTTGGAGTATGCCAATACTGAATTGGTTGCAAGAATGGATGGCGATGACATTTCTCTCCCTGACAGATTTCAAGTTGAAATAGACTTCTTGGACAGCCATCCAGAAATTGATATCGTAAGTACTCCTTGCATATATTTTGATGAGGGCGGAATTTTCAGGAAAGGAGTAGGTCAAGGAGATGTAAAGAAAATGCAGTTTCTCCGGCGTCCTCCAATGAGTCATGCTCCTTGTATGGGTAAGACAGACGCATTCAAAGCAGTTGGAGGTTATTCAGTGTCTCCCTGGTTACTCAGGGTCGAGGATTATCATCTTTGGTTCAAATTCTATGCAGCCGGATACAAAATGCATAGAATGAGAGATAGTAAATACATGATGAGGGATGACCGAAATGCTAAAAACAGACGGACTTGGAGAAGTCGTCTCAACGAAGTCTATGTAAAGCATATTGGCTACCGAATGATTGGAATTCCCTGGTATTATCAAATTTATGCTATCGAACCGCTAATCCGCCAAATTATTCCGAATTTCTTATATCAATATCTGCGCCGTAGAAAGATGAAGAAATCCTTGAAGCTAAAAAAATAGTTCTTATTATGCACCGCAATCCACATATCACAAAGAATATTTGCTTTGTAGTAGCAACGCCATCGTCCGCAGAATCCTTTTTAAAGGATCATATTAAAGCTTTAAGTCAATCATATAACATTTATCTTGCGGCTGATTACACCAATTATCCTGATTTCCATTTGGATGGATTGAAAGGAATATATCATTTTCCTATTTCCCGCCAAATATCTATCAAACGTGATATGCAGGCAGTTAAAGCGCTTGCAGATTACTTCAGAAAAATGAAGTTTGACGCTGTTCATTCTGTCACTCCTAAAGCAGGTCTGATTACGGCTTTGGCAGGTAAATTAGCCGGAATCAAGCATCGAACTCACATATTTACAGGTCAAGTATGGGCGACTAAAACAGGAAAAATGCGGACACTGCTCAAGTCGATTGACAAGCTGATCGTTGGACTTGATAATCATATCTTGGTTGATGGCGAGGCGCAAAGACAATTTCTTATAAAAGAGGGGGTATTATCCGAAAAAAATTCAAGAGTATTGGGTGCCGGGTCAATATGTGGTGCTAATACTGAAAGATTCACGCCCTCAGAAGATGTTCGTAAGCAGCAACGCAAAGAACTGAATATTCCCGAGGATGCTGTAGTATATTCATTTATGGGTAGACTTAATAGGGACAAAGGAATATATGAATTATTGGGGTCTTTCAACGCGGTTGCACCGGATTACCCAAATGCATATCTACTGATATTTGGCAGTGATGAAGAAAATTGTATGTCAGATCTTTCCGGATATGTAAATATAAAGCCGGGCGTAAATTTTCAATATTATGGGAAAACTTCAACTCCTGAACTTTCTCTGCAAGCGTCCGATGTGTTTTGTCTTCCTTCCTATCGCGAAGGCTTCGGCATGAGTGTGGTGGAAGCTTCTTGTCTTGGAATCCCTGTCATTTGCAGTGATGCTTACGCATTGGCAGATACAATGGTAGATAATGAGACCGGACTGAGATGTAAAGTCAAAGATTTTGACACCCTTGAGAAAGCGATGGTCTACTTTTATAATCATCCGGAGGAACGCAAAAGAATGGGCGAAAACGGAAGAAAAAGAGTCCTTGAACTTTTCCCCGGCGAAAAGATAGTGCAGGCTTGGTATAATTTTTATAAAGAGATTTTGGAATAAAGAATTACATATATATAACTTTATAATCCTAAATTTTTGGTGAAATTATAAGTTCTTGCGCATATACAACTTTTAATAAAGCTGAGATAATAAAATAATATAGTTGAGATGAAACGTGTAATCGTATTTGGTGCGACCGGCAATCTGGGGGCATACATTGCCATGCACCTGAAGGAAGAGGGATATGATGTTATTGCTGTCGGTGGACGCAAGGATGATCATGGCTTTTTCGCCAAACATGGGATGAAATATTATTCTGTAGATATCCGAAAACCCGAAGCTTTTGACATACTACCGACAGAGGGTATTGATGCAGTCTGTCATTTTGCAAGTTCTCTACCGAGTCGCTACGCTTTCGATCCGGTTGAATTATTTGAGTCTATCACAATCGGTACGCTCAATGTCTTGAATTGGATGGTGAAATGTGGCTGTAAGAAGATTGTGTTCCCTCAGACTCCGAGTGATATGGCAAAATATCACAATAACGGCTCGGTGATTCCGGATGATGCGCCACGCCATTTTCCCCTGACAGGCGATCATTCCATTTATACAATTGCTAAGAATGCTGCTGTGGATCTGATGGAGCATTATCGCGCCACATACGGAATTGCTTTCTTTGCCCTCCGCTTCTTTACTATCTATCAGTATCATCCCAATGCATATCATTACGCAGATTTCAAACGCAGAATGATGCCATTCCGAATGTTGATGGATCGTGCATCGAAAAGTCTCCCTATCGAAATTTGGGGAAATTGCAAGAAGGCGAAGGAGATGGTGTACATAAAAGATTTCGTGCGCTTAGTCAGAAACTGCGTAGACTCCGACCTGCCCGGAGGATGCTATAATGTCGGTAATGGATGGCAAGTCTCACTTGAAGATCAGATAAAGGGTATAATAGAGGTATTCTCCCCAAAGGATAATCCGTCGGAAATTATCTATTGCCCTGAGAAGCCCGATCCTCTGGAGAATGCCTTCTCCATGACAAAGACATTCCATGATCTGAATTGGAAACCGAAATATTCATATCTTGATCAGCTCCGCGATTTCAAACACGAAATGGAAACAGAGCCTATGGCAGGACTCTGGGGAACTAAAGAAGATTACCAGGAATAAACTGCGGAAGTTACAATTCAAAGTACATTTTCAATGTATCGTCATTTTTTCAAAAGAATAATCGATATTACCGCGAGTGCAGGAGTACTCCTTGTATTCAGTCCGGTGCTGATCATAGTAGCCGTTTTATTGCATTTCTTTAATGAGGGTGCGGGAGTCTTTTTCCTTCAGGAGCGCCCGGGCTATAAGGGCAGACCTTTTAAGATAGTTAAGTTCAAGACAATGAATGAACGGAAGGGTCCGGATGGTAAATTGCTCCCCGATAAACAGAGAATCACACGCTTTGGTGCTTTCGTGAGAAATTCATCGCTTGATGAGTTGCCGCAGCTTTGGAATGTCCTTAAGGGTGATATGTCTCTTCTTGGTCCGCGTCCCCTTTTGATGCAATATCTACCTCTTTATTCCAAGGAGCAGATGCGCAGGCATGATGTTCGCCCGGGTATCTCAGGGTGGGCTCAATGTCATGGGCGTAACAATCTTACATGGGCTGAGAAATTCAAACTGGATGTATGGTATGTAGATAATATATCATTCCGAACGGATTGCTCTATAGTTTGGACTACATTAAAGCGTGTAATCAAAAAGGAGGATATAGAGAACTCTGAATCTACCCAATTTACGACTGAACCTTTTAATGGGAATAACTGATTCCGATATGTATAAGAATTTGCAGACTCCCTGCTTCATATTCAATGAAATGGAGTTCGAAAGAGGAGTGTCAGGTTTTAGAGAAGCATTGGAGAGTCGTTTTGCTAATGTTAAGATCGGCTATTCTGTAAAGACCAATTCCCTTCCTTACGCTCTTCAATTTGCCCGGCAACTGGGATGTATGGCGGAAGTAGTCAGCCATGATGAATATCGCTTAGCCCGATTATGCGGATATAATCCTGATGAGATTATTTATAATGGTCCGATGAAATCCAAGGAGACTTTCATTGAGGCAGTAGTCGGCGGAGCTATCGTCAACCTCGAAGCTAAAAGGGAACTTGATTGGCTTGATGAACTACCGGATAATAAAATACATAATATCGGAATCAGACTGAACATCAATATTTCCCATGTCTCTCCGGAGGATGCTGATGGGGAGGACGACAACAGTCGCTTCGGATTCAGTGATGAGAGTGATGAATTTAAAGAAGCTTTAAATAGAATTGAATTGAATTCAAAAGTAAGATTAGCCGGGCTTCACATACATCGCACAACTCATTCTCGTTCTCCTCTCTTTTACGAACGCTCTGTGGGATACGCTGTGAAGGTAATAAGAAAATATGACCTTAACATCGATTATATTGATGTCGGGGGCGGATACTTCGGAATATTTCCCAATAAACCTACTTTCACGGATTATGCGGAAGCCTTGCGCAACTCGCTTGATGATCCGGAATTTAATAATCTCACGATCATTATCGAACCCGGAAATGCGCTGACTGCCAGTCCATTTTCTTTCCTTTCTGAGGTGATTGACTTAAAACGTGTGGACTCCGACACTCACTTTGTGACGACAGATGGCTCACGCAACGATATTGACACCTTCTTTAAAAAAACTGATTATCTAAAAGAAATCATTTTTAAGGATTCAAAGGGACAGAGGGAAAGACTCCCCCTCCAGATAGTGACCGGATGCACATGCCTGGAATATGATCGTCTCTTCACACTGAGGGATTTCCCGGGTCTGAAAGTCGGCGATAGAATTCTCTATAATAATGTAGGAGCATATACGCTTACACTTTCTCCACAGTTTATTCGGCTATGGCCAAGAGTATATGCTCTGGGTAAGGATGGGGAATTTAAACTTGTACGTCGGGAAAGTCAAGTGGAAGATATTTTAAGCAAATAACGTATATAAAAGCATTTCAAGATATGAATAATCTGCTGTTTTGCAGTGTTGGACGTCGAGGACGTCTTCTGCGTAACGTTAAGGAAACTATAGGTAAAACGGGGTTGCTCGTTGGCACTGACAATCAGTCTACAGCCCCGGCTCTTCAATTTTGCGATCGTCAATATGTAGTGCCCCGTATTACTGCACCGGGTTACATTGATGAGATTCTTCGCATATGCAAGGAGAATGACATCAAGGCTGTGACAACTTTGATTGATCCGGAAATTGAGATTTTAGCTGCTAATACGGAGCGTTTCCGTGAAGCCGGAGTTATTCCCCTCTGTCCTGCTCCGAAAAGCGCTATTTACTGCTTTAATAAATATGAGCTTTTTAAATATCTGACTGAGAAGGGTATTCGCACGCCTCTTACATTCCATGACTTGGATGAGTTCAAGAAGGCTCTTGATGAGGGACGAATTTCTTTCCCTGTATTTATGAAGCCTGTCTGTGGCAGCGGAAGTGTCGGCGCACATAAGGTTCATACTCTCGAACAGGCGGAAGCTGATTGGAATAGTGGAGAACATGACTACATTATTCAGGAACTGATGACAGGTGGAGATTGCGATGCAGACGTCTATGTAGACACAATCTCACACAAAGCAGTAGCGGCATTCTCAAAGCGTAAAATAGAAACGCGCATTGGCGGAGCAAGCAAAACCATCTCTTTCAAAGATCCCAAACTCTTTGAATTTATCGAGAAGATTTGCTCTGTTTTTGAATTCAATGGTCCGCTTGACATGGACTTTTTCATAAAGGATGGCGAATATTATCTTTCCGAAATCAATCCGAGATTCGGTGGGGCATATCTCCATGCGTATGGCGCGGGTGTTGACTTCATCAAACTGATAGTAAATAATATTAATGGCATTGAGAACCCCGTTAATATCGGCGATTATGAGGATGATGTGTTGATGCTGATGTACGATGATGTAGTCATTGCCAAAGCATCCGAACTCGTTGACACAAATTTCACTCTTATATGAAACGCTATATAGACTACCTAAAGAAAGTAAATAATCAACTACAGGCTATTTCGAGGAAAGAAAATTATCCCTTGATNAANCTTTANGTTGATTATGCATGGTGTCTAATAAGACATGGTTGTCTNGTAAATCAGTATTACAAAGGTCATTTCTATAAATTATCCGAGATTATACGCTCCAAATCATTTACCCAGCGGAGAGTATCCAAAATGATAAGGACATATAATGACATTAATTTTATTCATATTCTTGAGAATAAAAAGGATTTTAATNNNTNTTACAAAGATTTTGTAAATCGCGAATGGTTGTATTCTAAGGATATGACCAAACAGGAGTTTGCTGATTTTGNANAAAGACACNANNGNATATTTGTNAANCCNCTNGATGACATGGAAGGCAANGGAATCGGAATGCTTGAAGTGTCNNNTCANAATATNGATTCTTTATTNNTNACACTNAAGGATAANAACGTAGTTATAGAGGAAGTCTTGACTCAGGATCCNCNCCTTAATTTNGGAAACAAATCNGTNAATACNGCCAGAATTCTTACTGTTACAGATNCATCCGGNAAAGCTCATGTGATTAGTGCNGGGCTAAGAGCNGGAACAGGAGATGCTGTGATTGACAATTTCTCCGCCGGAGGGGTGCTTTATGAGATTGATATAACCACCGGTAAAATAGATCATAAGGGTATNCAAGGTGACAATTATGACGTGCTTTANCATCCGGGGACAGATATTTGCATGTTAGGATTTCAGATTCCTAATTGGGATAAGGCAATCGAAGGAGTCATAAGAGCAGCAGAGATGCTTCCCCAATGCAGATTTATCGGATGGGATGTTGCATTCACGCCGAAAGGTATAGAACTTATTGAAGGCAATCATAATCCCGGAATTTTNACTCTTGAAAGCCTGGGNACNACAGGAGTATACGCAGTTGCTCTCAAAACTCTTAATCAATGATGAGATTGGGATATAATCCTTGCTATAAAAAATATAAAGTCAGTGAATGATGATAATTAAAGATAAAATATCAAGCATCTTACGATATAAAAATGAGATAGATACGTATCGGAGTAAGATGGCGAAGGAAGATAAAAAGCCATCATTTGTAGATTGTCTATGGTCATACATTAGATATGGGTGCGTGTTGAACCACTATCTCTATGGGAAGTTCTATAATCTTCCCTATTCTGAAAGGAAAAAGGCTTTTACTTATCGAAATTGGTGTAGGATTCTTCCAGAAGCTAATAATTCTTCAGAAATCCATTTCTTAAAAAATAAGGCTGATTTTAATACCTTATTTTCTGACTTTATCCACAGAGACTGGCTATCATGTAAAGATCTGAATTTGGATAAATTTACGACGTTTATAAAGGAACATAAAGAAATCGTTATAAAACCGATTGACGGTCTTGAAGGAGACGGAATTTCCTTGAGAACATTTAAGAATGATGAGGAAATAAGGGAAGCATACGACCGACTTAAAGGTCGCGGGTATCTGATAGAGGAGAAAATTATTCAGCATCCCGATATGGTCTTTGGAAATAAATCTGTTAATACGATCAGAGTTTACACAATTTATAATAATGTAAAAGATGAGGTGGGAATTCTAAAGACCGTTGTTCGTGCCGGAATCGGAGATTCAATTGTAGATAACAGTCACTCCGGAGGATGCGCTTATGAAATTGATAAAAAGACCGGAAAGATTGTTTCTCATAGCTATTGTGCTAATGGATTAGAAACAGAAATTCATCCTAAAACAAACATTAGGATGATTGGTAGAATGATTCCTTTTTGGCCTGAAGTCTTAAAATTATGTCAAGAGGCAGCTTTACGAGTAAAAGATTGTCGCTTTATCGGTTGGGATGTGGCGATAACAGAGAACGGTCCTTTATTGATTGAGGGAAATCATACACCTGATTTAGATATGGTTGAATTTGTTGGAAGCCACGGTTACTTACCTACCATAAAAAAGATGTTAAATATTTAAACTTTATGAAGAATGTCATATTAAATAATGGGATATCTATGCCCCAAGTCGGACTTGGGACATTCCTTATACCTAATGATTTACTTTCACAAACCATTGGGAAAGCCTATGAACTTGGTTATCGGCAATTTGATACAGCCTGGAAATATAAAAATGAAAATATCATCGCAAAAGCTCTTAGAGAAAATGGTATAGACCGAGGCGATGTGTTTCTAACAACTAAGATAAGTGCAGCCGCCTTACACTTTGGTTCATATAAATATGGCAGAAGGGGTATTTTGAATATTCCTAATTTTCGTCGGATTAAAGATGTTATTCAGGAATCAATAGATAATCTTGGCTCCGATTATGTAGATCTATTCCTTATCCATTATCCATATCCGGAAAGTGATAAAATGTGGCGTGCACTGAATGACCTTTATAATGAAGGTAAGATTCGCGCGATAGGTGTTAGTAATTTTTTACAGCCTCATTTGGAGGCTTTAAAAGATTGTTCTGATATAGTTCCTGCCATTAATCAATTCGAGATTAGTCCATTAAATACCCAAAAAACTCTAATTAATTACTGCCAAGAACGTGGAATTGTAGTTGAAGCAATGTCAACTTTTAGCCATTTCCGTTCCGTATCTCCAAGAGAAGAGATTCTTCAGAATCCCAAGTTAGTTGCTATTGCATCTAATCATAGTAAGTCAGTTGTACAGATTGTATTACGCTGGCTCTTACAACAGAATATAGTAGTGATACCCAAAACGTGGGATTTCAATCATTTAAAGGAAAATATTTCGATATTTGATTTCAATCTGTCACCTGAAGAAATGGAAATCATCGATTCCTTAGACAAAGGTCATTTTCTTAATTACAATCCTTTTGGACAACAACAGGGCTTCGTAAGAAAATATAAGAATTGGCCCGGATTCGTTAATTGGAATCAAGAAAATGGAGGTTCATTATCAAAAAGAATAATAGCAAAATTATTCCGATAAGTAAGAATTTTATATATAATATATGAAGAGGATATTGTTGTGTCTGGCGCATATGTCGGGCAGGGAGATGAAGTTTATTGAGGAGGCTTTTGAGGAGAATTGGGTGGTGCCTCTGGGTCCGAATGTGAATGGGTTTGAGGAGGATCTGGAGGGGTTTGTGAATCACGTTGAGGAGTTTGAAATGGTGGCTGAGGATGGGGCGATCGTGCGGACTCCGGGACGGGAGCTGGATCGGCAGGTCGTGGCGCTGTCGGCGGGGACGGCGGCGGTGCATCTGGCGCTGATCGCTTGCGGGGTGCAACCGGGGGATGAGGTGATGGTGCAGTCGTTTACGTTCTG
>JAAVBC010000013.1 GCA_014803765.1 Bacteroides sp.
AATGTGGGAATGTGCTTCTTATCGCGTGAGATCCAATAAACACGAGGCGTAGCCAAGTGTCAGTGCAAATCCAACCACTTCCGGCAAGAAATTATATAAAAAAATCCGTGAAATCCGTCNCTATCCGAGACAAAATGATCCGTGTCTGATNAATCTANAAANAATCCCNCTCACGGCAGCAGTNATTTCCCTCGGATAGGAATGGATTATTAANACACGGATTTTTTTGCTCGGATGCTGACGGATTTCACGGATTTTTTATTTTTTGATGATGGNGANTATTTNTTNGGAAAGGGATCACTCTGACGCGCGGCTTCGCCTGCGTCTCTCGGATTTGTACGGATTCCACGGATTNNCNNACNGCCCCTTGCGTACNGTTGTGACATCCCCGGTACGGCAAATGTGTGGNCNNGCTTCTTATCCGTGCNATCCTGTAAACACGAGGCGNAGCCAAGTGTCAGTGTAAATCCATNCACTTCCGGCAAGAAATTATATAAAAAAATCCGTGAAATCCGTCNNNATCCGAGNCNAAATGATCCGTGTCTGATAAATCTAAAAACAATCCCTNTCCCGNNAGCAGTNNNNTCCCTCNGATTGGAATGAATGAACGAGCAGTGATTTGTTTTTTAGATTTTTTTGGGAAATATTTGGGTATTTCAACATTAATTTTTAATTTTGCGGGCGTGATGAGGCTAATCGGTTTGATTTTCGGCAGAAGCGCCTCTTGCTCATTACCTAAATTACTTAAAGTAAACTTATACAACTATTTTTCTATACGGAAAACTCAATTTTTTAACTATAACTTACGGACGGCAAGACCTCATTGCGTTCTTTCCGTTCATAAATTTCTACACTAACAAATTTTTCAGATGAAAAAACTTTTCTTCACAGCATTGGCAGCCGTAGCAATGACTACAGCAAATGCAGCTGACTTGTACGTCATCCAGAATGGCGTTGTCAATCCCGATGCAGCCGACACCAACGGATGGTGGAACTGCGCTTGGGAAACTACCGAAGTTAACGGTGAGACAGTATGGCAGTTCCGCACTGCCGACGGCGGCGCAGCCGGTTCGATGGGNTTCCTGACCAACAACGACCACAAGTGGCTCAGCGGTAAGCTCAACGGCGCTAAACTCCACATTGAATGGAACTACGAAGGCGCAGCCGGCGCTACCTACAACGTCCGCCTNACAGCTAACGGCGCGAACAACGGTGGCAACGTAGAGCAGGATCAGACTCTCCCCGCTCCCACAGCAGAATGGAACACTACAGTATTCGACNTNGCTNCCGANTATCCCAACGTCAACGACTGCTGGAAANACTCTGAAGGTATCGGCACAGCATTCATCTTCTCCGTTGTAGCCGACAAGTGCGCAGCCGANTCTCGCCTCAACATCCGCAACGTATGGTACTCCGACCTCGATGAGTCTTATCAGGCTCCCGTAGAGGTTGAACTCCCCAAACCNACTTCNGTNCCTACTTACGATTATGCNGCAGCTGACGTAGTGTCNCTCGTAAGCGGACAGTACGCCCCTGCAACTACTTATATCTTCCCCAACTGGGGTCAGGCAACNCAGGCTCAGAACATTGAGGTTGACGGCGCACCCGTAATCGAACTCAAATACTTCAACTATCAGGGTCTTGAGCTCGCTTCTCATATCGACGNNAGCAAGTGCAACTACATGCACGTTGACTACTGGACNCCCAACGGNTCAACATTCGGCTTCACCCCCATCAGCCCGGGANAGGAAAAAGCCAACAANTACAACGATGTAAANGCAGANGAATGGAATTCCTACGANNTNCCCCTCACTTACTGGAACNANGTTGTCTTCTCNGANATCTTCCAGGTTAAATTCGACAACGGCAATAACTCTACCGGCTACGTTGCCAACGTATTCTTCTACTACAAAGAAGAAGGTCAGGGCGGCGGCGACGGCGACGGCGANGACAAGGATCCCACNGTCGGCACAGGCGCTAAATATATCGGCGAAGCATCAGGCGAAATNNCTCAGGACATGGGNNATGGANCGAAANTATANCCCTATACTCTCAACTATACNATNACCTACAACGAANATAAGACTCTCACAGTAGAANGCACATTCAACTGGGCAAATGGCGAACCCNTCGGCNTGGTCAANGGCNNNGCTCATATCAACATTGGAGGCNANGACTCTTGGAANGCTNTTCGAGGCNNNTCGGNNNNACNNTNACNGCNACTACTNCNGCNACTTACGANGCAGGNGANCANNNNACNNTNGAANTCTATCGTGCNTACGCNNNCNNNGCANTCTCTTACCCGATCTCTTACGTTGTCGGCACCAACAATCTCCCGACAGTCGTAGTTGACCTCGAGGCAGCCGATGAAGCTCCCGCAGAATACTATACTATTCAGGGCATCCGCGTTGCCAACCCCGAACACGGTCTTTACATCCGCGTTCAGAACGGCAANGCAACTAAAGTGATTCTCTGATAGAATCCCATGAGGGATTACTATTTAACTCGTTCATATTATTGTGGAATACTTGGTGTAATCCCTCTATGGTAGACCGATACAATAATCGTACTTATTGTTAAGTTTACTTAAAATAGAAGTTTCGGGAAAGTTCGTGACGAATAGAACCGAATAGACCAAAGAGTACAACTGACAGAGTCTTTCGTGAGAAAGGCTCTGTTTTTTTGTNTCGTTTCATCTGTCGGCTCCATTTTATGGCAGAAAGTATGAAATAAAGTGTGAAATTAATTTTGCCATTAAAAGTATTTATGATAATTTTGCAATTATTCGGAGAAATCCCTCCGGAAAGCTCCCGTTNACGGGAGTAAAAGCAACCCGACATCAAATCAATTCAAACTAATATCTAAAAAATCAACTGAACTGCTATGTGGTTATCAAACTCTTCAGTAGGACGTAAGTTCATCATGGCGATTACAGGCGCCGTGCTCGTCCTATTCGTGACTTTTCACTGTTTGATGAACGCTGTCGCAATCTGCTGGCCTACGGCTTACAACTCCGTTTGTATGTTCCTTGGCGCTAACTGGTATGCTCTTATAGCATCGGCAGGTCTGGCAGCCTTTATCGTCGTTCACATCATTTATGCCGTCGTTCTGACTATTCAGAACCGCAAGGCACGCGGCTCGGAGCGTTACGCTGTCAGCCATCGCCCGAAAGGGGTCGAATGGTCGTCGCAGAATATGCTCGTCCTCGGCATCGTGATTCTCGCATTCCTCGTGGTGCACATGATTCAGTTCTGGGCTAAGATGCAGCTCGTGGAGGTTCTCGGCGAGCACACTTCCATCCCCGCGACTGCCGGCACCCTCTTCATTCAGGAAGCGTTCTCAACTCCCTGGACTATCATCGTCTACTGCATCGGCTTCATCGCTCTGTGGTTCCACCTCAACCATGGTTTCTGGTCAATGTTCCAGTCAGTGGGTTGGGACAGCACAGTTTGGATTCCCCGTCTGAAATGCATCGCCAAATGGTGGGTCGGCATCGTTGTCGCTCTCTTCATTGCAGAGGCTGTAGTCTTCACAGTGAAATCTCATGAAGGTTACTACAAGACTAACCCCGAACTCCGCGAGCAGTATAAGGATATGATCGTCCCCGAATTCGAGGATGACTTCGGTCCGGCAGCCGTGCAGGCTCTCTCNTCAGCTCCCTACGACCAGGTGTCACAGATGGTGCGCGGTCAGCTCGAGCAGATGAAGAACCCCCAGGCTCAGGCTTATTTCGCAGCTGATCCGAATTACCCCAACATGGTGGAATTCCTCGAACGTCAGGCTGCATTCTTCGATTACCTTGAGGCAAGCGACGCAGCGCAGGCTCCTGTCATGCAGGACGCTCCCCAGCCCGCCGCTCAGGCTCACCCCCACAATTAATAATTCCCGGCAGATATGGCAACTACAGATTTGAAAGTAAAAACAATGAATCCGGCTGATTCCAAAATCCCGGAGGGTCCTATCGCTGAGAAATGGACCAACTATAAGGCTCATCAGAAGCTCGTGAACCCCGCCAACAAGCGTAAACTCGACATNATCGTCGTCGGCACCGGNCTCGCCGGCGCTTCAGCCGCTTCAACTCTCGGCGAACTCGGCTTCAATGTCCTTAACTTCTGCATTCAGGATTCCCCCCGTCGCGCTCACNCTATCGCGGCTCAGGGTGGTATCAACGCAGCCAAGAACTATCAGAACGACGGCGACTCNGTATATCGTCTTTTCTACGACACTGTGAAGGGTGGCGACTACCGCGCCCGCGAAGCTAACGTCTATCGTCTGGCTGAAGTGTCAAATAATATCATCGACCAGTGTGTCGCTCAGGGTGTCCCCTTCGCACGCGAATACGGCGGTCTGCTCGCCAACCGTTCTTTCGGTGGCGCACAGGTATCCCGCACATTCTACGCCAAGGGTCAGACAGGTCAGCAGCTCCTGCTCGGCGCTTATTCTTCACTCAACCGCCAGATNCAGCTCGGCAAGGTGAAGAGCTACAACCGCTATGANATGCACGACGTTGTCCTCGTTAAGGACGCTAACGGCGTTGAACGCGCTCGCGGCATTATCGCNAAGAACCTCGTGACAGGTGAATTCGAGCGCTTCGCAGCTCACGCCGTTGTTATCGCTACNGGCGGCTACGGCAACACTTACTTCCTCTCTACNAACGCTATGGGTTGTAACGTGTCCGCAGCTATGGCTTGCTACCGCAAGGGCGCCCTCTTCGCTAACCCCGCTTTCGTGCAGATCCACCCGACCTGTATCCCCGTTCACGGCGACAAGCAGTCTAAACTGACCCTTATGTCGGAGTCTCTGCGTAACGACGGCAGAATCTGGGTTCCGAAGAACATCGAGGATGCCAAGAAACTCCAGTCAGGCGCAATCAAGGGTTCTGATATCCCCGAAGAGGAACGCGACTATTATCTCGAACGCCGCTATCCGGCATTCGGTAACCTCGTGCCGCGTGACGTCGCTTCACGCGCTGCCAAGGAGCGTTGCGACAAGGGCTACGGCGTCAACAATACCGGACTGGCAGTGTTCCTCGACTTCTCCGAGGCTATCAACCGNCTGGGNATCGACGTTGTCCGCCAGCGCTATGGCAACCTCTTCGATATGTATGAGGAAATCACTGACGTCAANCCCGGCGANCTCGCTTGCGAGAAGGACGGCGTGAAGTATTACAACCCNATGATGATCTTCCCCGCTATCCACTACACAATGGGNGGCATCTGGGTCGACTACGAACTCCAGACTTCCATCAAGGGTCTCTTCGCTATCGGCGAATGTAACTTCTCCGACCACGGCGCCAACCGCCTCGGTGCATCCGCTCTTATGCAGGGTCTCGCCGACGGCTACTTCGTGCTCCCCTACACTATCCAGAACTATCTTTCNGACCAGATNTCCGTTCCCCACTTCTCTACCGACCTCCCCGAGTTCGAAGCNGCTGAAAAGGCTTGTAAGGAGAAGATGGATCGCCTGATGTCAATCCAGGGCAACCGCTCAGTTGATTCAATCCACAAGGATCTCGGTCATATCATGTGGGACTATGTCGGAATGGCACGCACNAAGGAGAGCCTCGAGACNGCTATCGAGAAGATCAAGGANCTCCGCAAGGTGTTNGACACTGAGCTCTACATCCCCGGATCAAAAGAGGGCATGAACATCGAACTCGACAAGGCATTCCGCCTCAATGACTTCATCACTATGGGTGAGCTCATGGCTTACGACGCTCTCAGCCGNAACGAATCCTGNGGCGGTCACTTCCGCGAGGAGTATCAGACTGAGGAAGGCGANGCTAAGCGCGACGATGAAAACTACTTCTACGTCAGCTGCTGGGACTATCAGGGNTCCGACAACAAAGCTCCCGAACTCATCAAAGAACCCCTCCACTACGAGGCTATCAAGGTTCAGACACGTAACTATAAGTCATAAATTCATAGATTAGAAAGAAAATGGAAGAAAACATAATGAAAGTCAACCTCAAAGTCTGGCGTCAGGCAGGACCGAGAGAAAAGGGTGAGTTTAAGACTTATATGAATGTCGAGACCACCCCTGACACATCCTTCCTCGAGACTCTNGACATCCTTAACGAGATGCTCGTCGAAAACCATGAAGAGCCGATCGTGTTCGACCACGACTGCCGCGAGGGTATCTGCGGTATGTGCTCTCTCTATATCAACGGTCATCCCCACGGACCCGCNACAGGCGCTACAACCTGCCAGCTCTACATGCGTCGCTTCAAAAACGGCGAGACTATCACTGTAGAACCCTGGCGTTCCGCTGCGTTCCCCGTNATCAAAGACCTGATGGTCGACCGNAACGCTTTCGATAAGATCCAGCAGGCAGGCGGCTATGTNTCGTTCAACTGCGGCGGCGCTCAGGATGCCAACGACCTCCCCATCTCAAAGGTGAATGCCGATGAGGCTATGGACTCCGCTTCCTGCATCGGCTGCGGCGCTTGNGTGGCTGCCTGCAAGAATGGCTCCGCTATGCTCTTCGTCTCTGCNAAAGTCAGCCAGCTCGCTCTTCTCCCCCAGGGTGAAGTGGAGAAGGACCGCCGCGTCCGCGCGATGGTAGCGAAGATGGATGAACTCGGCTTCGGCAACTGCACCAACACCGGCGCTTGCTCCGCTGAATGTCCGAAGAACATCAAGCTCTACAACATCGGAAGAATGAACCGCCATTTCATTGCAGCTAAATGCAAGGAATAATGGCAGGCTGACACTGTTTTCATAATAAAAAGCGCGACCCACACGGGATCGCGCTTTTTTTTCGCCGTTTTTTTCGCTACTTTTGCAATCTATAAGTAAATCTCAAAGCAGAATAAAATGACTCGTCAGCGTCACTCTATAATTGTTATCTCCATAATGGCAATCCTCGCCGCTATCGCGGCAGGATGCGCTTCAATCGGCAATCCGTCGGGCGGTCCGCGCGACGAGCAACCCCCACGTTTCATCCGAGCCAACCCGGCGCCGGGCAGCGCGAATGTCAGCCAACGCATCGATAAAATCGACCTGCGCTTTGACGAAATTGTGAATGTAAAGGACGCAATGACAAAAGTGGCTGTCTCCCCTCCCTCCTCTCAGATTCCGAGAGTGGCGTCGCAAGGGAGACATGTCACTGTCACTTTCCCCGACACTCTCCTCCCCAACACTACCTACACCATCGACTTCGGCAATGCCATCGAGGATAACAACGAATCGAACCCGCTCGAAAATTTCTCTTACACATTCTCTACCGGAGCCATTGTCGATTCACTCCGCATTTCAGGCATGGCAGCTTCCGCCTTCGACCTCGAACCGATGCAGTATAAACTCGTAGGCATCCACAGGATTCCGGATGATGTGGCAGATGCCGCCTATCGCCTGCTCCAGACCGATTCCCTCATTTTCTCGCGCCGCTTCGACCGCGTCGCAAAGACTGACGAACGCGGCAGATTCTCAATCGAAGGCATAGCGCCGGGACGCTATCGCATCTATGCACTCGATGACACCAACAATGATTTCATCTACTCCTCCCCCTCTGAAGCCCTCGCTTTCTCGGAGGAGATAATTGTTCCCTCTTCCTCCGCCACAATCACTTCCGATTCGATCTTCGATCTGAAGACCGGCGTACTCGACACTGTCATGGAGCGCCGCCGCACCCTCTTCCTGCCGAATAATATACTGCTCCGCTCCTCCATCTCGGCGCGTCAGCAGCAATATATCAAGAAATATGAACGCATCGACTCAACGCGCCTGCTCCTCGTCATGGGTGCGCCCATGCGTGATCTTCCGCGCCTGAGTCTGCTCGATGATTCCATCCCCTTTTATGATTACGGAGTGACGGAGAAACGCGCACAAAATGATTCCCTCACCGTCTGGCTGACCGACCGCCGGATCATCTCCACCGACACCCTGCGTCTTGCCGTCACTTATCCGAAACTCGATTCCCTCAATCGATATATCCCCGTCACTGACACCCTGCGATTCACAACCGACCGCGCTAAAGCACGCACAGCTAAAAAGCAGGATAAGAAATCCGATAAAGGGAAAGCCAAGGATCTTCTCAAATCCAATAAAAAAGAGGAGCAAGCCGATTCGGAGAATGATTCTGAAATTAAGAATCAAGCAAACGATGAAAATCCGGTTGACACTCCCGCTTTACCCTCACTGACGATAAATTTCGATAATAAGACGCAGGAGGTGAATCTACCATTCTCCTTTGAGATCTCGCAACCACCGTTGGCTATAGATTCAACCCTTTTCCGCCTCGAACAGAAAGTCGACACTCTCTGGCTCCCTGCGCTGAAGGATCAGGAGCGGCTCCGTCTGCGTCAGGATTCGCTTAATCCTCGGAAATTCCATATTGATTTCCCATGGAAAGCGGGCGGGGAGTATAAACTAATGCTCGACTCCCTCGCAGTCTTAGGAATCTACGGCAACGTGAGCGCTCCGCAAGAGCAGCAGATCCGCGTGCGCCCTGAAAATGAATACGCCACTCTGAAAATGAATCTGACCGACTGGCCCGCATCGCTTCCGGCGTTCGGTGAACTCCTCTCGCAGTCGGAGGATGTCGTAGCGACAGCCCCGCTCCGCGGCGGATCGCTCTATTTCCCCTATCTGACAGCCGGAAAATATTATCTGCGAATCATCCATGACCGCGATGCCGACGGATTGAAGACCCCCTCGGATATCCTCGCCGGCGTTCAGGCTGATGAAAGCTACTATTATCCGAAAGCCATCAATATCAAGAAAAACTGGAACAAAGAGGAGAGCTGGAGTGTCTTCTCGACCCCCGTCGACAAAATGAAGCCGGAGTCCATCCTCCGCAACAAGCCCGCAGTCCGCGGAGGCAGACAGACTCCCCGCAAGCAGACCCCGACCGAAGAGGACGAAGACGAAGATTGGTAAGCCCTCTCCGCCATCCCCCCTTACTCAGCCAACCCCGCCAACCCCACGGAGTGGGGTTGCATCCCGGTTAACCGGGGGTTTCAGCCCTGCGGGCTGAAACCCTCGGATGATCAAATAGACCAACCCCCTCACTCAGCCCACCCCGCGGCAGCGGGGTGGGCTGATGATATATATTGAAAAAGAGGTCAAAAAATTAGTTAAAAATTTCATTTCTACTATTTTTTCAACTAAATTTGCAAGTTGAAAGAGTGACGCAACTTCGTTGCGCCCCGCTTTTCGCGTTTATATTCCCCTCATAACTCTGACTATCAGAGAAATGAGGAAATGCAGGCGCAATCCCCGGGTCGAATCCTCGACTCCCCTACATCTGAAAAGAAAATAAAATAATAACAACACTAACATTAAAAAATGCAGAACAAAGGGTTTATCAGCACCATCGCTGTGCTCCTGATTCTTATCTGCGGATTCTACATCAGCTTCTCATTCGTGACATCCCACTATGAGAAGAAAGCTGAGGAGTACGCAGCTAAGATGGCAGGCACTACCGACGTCACCAATGACGCCTACAAGCAGAGCCTGAAGCAATTCAATGACTCCATCGACAAGGAGAAAGTTTATCTCGGCTACACCTACAATCAGGTGCGCAAAATGGAAATCGGTCTCGGCCTCGACCTCAAGGGAGGTATGAACGTCGTGCTCGAAATCTCAGTGCCCGATATCCTCCGCCAATACGCTTCAAGCGAGTCAGCGCTCAAGACTATTAACGATGCTATCGCCGCTACCGAGAAGTCAGGCAAGAAATCTTCCGATAAGGATTTCGTGCAGGCTGTCGCTTCTCACTTCCAGCCCGGCACAATGGCTACTCTTTTCGACCTCAAGGGTGAGCACCTCGACAAGCTCAGCAAGAACGCTTCCAACGCTGAAGTGACTGCAGCCCTCAACAATCAGGTTGAATCGCAGGTAGACGCGGCTTTCAATATCTTCCGCACACGTATCGACCAGTTCGGTGTCGTTGCCCCCAACATCCAGAAGCTTCAGGACAAGACAGGTCAGATCCTTCTCGAACTCCCGGGCGTCAAGGAACCCGAACGTGTCACCGACCTTCTGAAATCTTCAGCTAACCTGGAGTTCTTCGAGGTCTACAACTACAATGAGATCCTCCCCGACCTCGCAGCTTTCGCAGAGGCTTACGCAGCTCAGGACACTGTCAATCACACTAACGTCATCGAACTCCTCGGCGGCAGACAGCGTGAAGGCAGCCCCGTTATCGGTCTGGTAGCCCCCGCTAATCAGGCGCTCGTCGATTCCATCCTCAATTCTCCCCTCGCGAAGACTAAACTCCCCTCTGACTTCACTGCAGTGTGGGAAGTGAAACCGGTGGAAATCCCCGTGCTCGACGCTCAGGGCAACCCCATCAAGAAGAACGAGAAGGAATATCGCACAACCCCCTACTGGCAGCTCATCGCCCTCAAAGGTGAGGCAGCTCTTGAGGGTGACGTAGTGACCTCCGCTACTTCCGAATACGACAACATGCGCGGCAACACTGTCAACATGCGCATGGACGACAAGGGCTCACGCGAATGGGCTACCCTTACCCGCAATAACATCGGTCGCCCCATCGCTATCGTGCTCGACAACCGCGTATATTCTTACCCGAATGTCAACAATGAGATCACAGGCGGCAGCTCCGAAATCACAGGCAACTTCACTCCCGAAGAGGCTAACGACCTTGCAAATGTGCTGAAATCCGGTAAGATGTCAGCTCAGGTGAAGGTGGTCAGCAACAACGTTATCGGTCCGTCACTCGGTGCCGAGGCTATCCAGCAGGGCTTCCTCTCATTCATCGTGGCTCTCGTGCTCCTCATGATCTTCATGATCTGCATCTACGGCATTATCCCGGGTCTGGTAGCCAACATCGGTTTGATCCTCAACCTCTTCTTTACTCTCGGCATCCTCGCGTCACTCCAGGCTGTGCTGACTCTGTCAGGTATCGCAGGTATCGTGCTTGCACTCGGTATGGCAGTCGACGCCAATGTGCTTATCTTCGAACGCACTAAGGAGGAACTCGCTACAGGCAAGAAACTTCGCCAGGCAATCTCCGAGGGTTACTCCAACGCATTCTCCGCGATCTTCGACTCTAACCTCACATCAGTGATCACCGGTGTGATCCTCCTTATCTTCGGTTCGGGTCCGATCAAGGGCTTCGCTACTACCCTTATCATCGGTCTGGTCTGCTCATTCTTCACAGCAGTGTTCCTGACCCGCATCGCGTTCGAAATCATCACTAAGAACGGACGTTGCGCTAACATGACCTTCTCCACAGGTATTTCCCGCAACTTCCTTTCCAATACCAAGATCAACTTCCTCGGTCAGACTAAGGTCTCTTCCACTATTTGGCTGGCTTTGATCGTCATCTCGATCGCTTCTCTCGCAATCCGCGGCATGAATCAGGGCATCGACTTCTCAGGTGGTAGAAACTACGTCGTTCAGCTTCAGAAGGATGTCAATCCGAAGGATGTCGAGGAGAAACTTCTCAACGTATTCCAGACTGCAGCCAACGATAAGACTATCTCAGTGAATGTCATCTCTATCGACACTCCTTCGAAAGTGCGTATCTCCACTAACTATAAGATCGCTGACGAGAGTGAGGGTGTAGAGCAGGAAATCACTGATATCCTCTACGATAACCTCAAGAATGAGCTGACAGGTGCGGATGGCAAGATTCTTGATAAGAACGCCTTCACAGTGGCTGACGAAAACCACGGCATCATCTCTATCCAGAAGGTTGGTCCGAGCGTCGCTGACGATATGCGCGCAGACGCTTACTGGGCTGTAGGCATCGCACTCGTCTGCATGTTCCTCTACATCCTTCTCCGATTCCGCAACATCGCCTTCTCTGTAGGTGCTGTCGCAGCCGTAGCGCTCACAGCATTCCTCATCATCGGTTTCTACTCTGTATGCTGGGGCTTCTTCCCCTTCTCAATGGAAATCGACCAGAGCTTCATCGCAGCGGTGCTGACCATCATCGGTTATCAGATCAACGATACGGTGGTAGTCTTCGACCGTGTGCGTGAGATGATGAAGGTCTATCCGAAGGAAGACAGATTCACTACAATCAACAAGTCTTTGAACACTACACTTTCTCGTACGTTCATGACTTCATTCTCTACTCTTCTCGTATTGCTTTGTATCTTCTTCCTTGGTGGCGACACAATCCGTTCGTTCACATTCGCGATGATTTTCGGTGTGGTTGTCGGCACATTCTGCACACTCTACTGTGCAGCTCCGATCGCATACGCTATCCTGAAGCGCAATGGCAAGAAGGTAGCCGCCGACGGCAAGCCCGTCCTCGAAGGCAACCGCCGCTTCCACTAATTGACCCCAATTAATCCCCAATACCAAAGCCGCCGGATCTCCCATCCGGCGGCTTTCTTTTTCCCCCGCCCCCCTTCGCGGCAGAGCCGCTCGCGCCAACGCTTCGCTTCCGCCCTTTGAGGAAGAGCCTTCCCGGAAGTCGCGGCAGAGCCGCTCGCATCAACGCTTCGCTTCCGCCCTTTGAGGGATTTAAGAAAAAATAATTATCTTTGCATATCCTCTCCTCAAATAATCTCCCGCAAAGGGCGGAGGCGAAGCGTTGGCGCGAGGGGCTCTGCCCCGATCCCATCCCATCCCCAGCGGCTCTGCCCCGATCTCCTGCGAGGGGCTCTGCCCTGATCTCTTAATAAAAAATAATAATCACCTAAATGAGCCTTTGAAAATGCTTGGCTATCCCGCAAAGGGCGAAAGCGAAGCGTTGGCGCGAGCGGCTCTGCCGCGATTCCCCGCGAAAGGCTCTGCTCTGAAAATCCTTATGTCCTTTTCCAGAAAGAGGAGAAATGCAGGCAAACGCTCCTTCGATCATGACTATCGAGCAAGATGCATATATCATATAGTCTTGAATAAAAATCCATATTTTCCTGCCTTCTCCCGAATCGGAGGTTCGCTGACGGATCGGGAGCTTCCTCCGACTGCGATTCTCTCCTGCGAAGGTGAAATAATCAAATCATCTCTTTTGCGATTGAAAGAGATTTTCCCTTTCGTCTCTATTTTGCGTATGTGCATTATGCCCGATCATCTGCATTTCGCCATCTTTATTAAGGAAAGGACTGAATTTCATCTTGGAGAAATCATAAGAACATTCAAGACTCTTTGCTCGGAAGAATATGCAAAGATCGGGAAAGGAGTCAATGTTAAGTTCTTCACTGAGGGTTATCATGACACCTACCTTTGGTCAAAGGATCAACTGCAATCAATGCTACATTACATCAGCGACAATCCCCGCCGCCATCTGATCCGAAGTGGCAAGATTGGCTGGTTTCGTCAATTTCAAATTACGGATGGCAAGGATATTTATGAAGCCTATGGCAATTGGGATCTGCTGTGGGAGTATGACCTCCAGACCGTAAGATTCAGCAGGAAATATACAAAAGCTCAGCTAATCAGTCTCAAACGCAGATGGCTGACAACAATTCTTAATGATGGTGTTTTAGTATCCCCATTTATACATGAGAATGAGAAAAAGGTGAGAGATTGGGGGATGGACAATGATGCTTCTTTGATTTATCTAATTCATTCGGGCTTTGGCGAGCGTTACAAACCCGCCGGGAAATTATTTGATCTTTGCGGGGAAGGGCGCTTGCTATTGGTGAATATTCAGCCCACTGAGAAAGATTTAAATTCGGAAGGGAAGCCGAGTTATTCCTTCTGCCAAAAGATGAATGGCATAGCCGAAAGAATCGCCGCCGGCAAGTTCCGCCTTTTATAGCGCGGCAGAGCCGCGCACGCCAACGCTTCGCTTCCGCCCTTTGCGGAAGAATCGGGGCAGAGCCGCGCACGCCAACGCTTCGCTTCCGCCCTTTGCGGAAGAATCGGGGCAGAGCCCCTCGCGCCAACGCTTCGCCTCCGCCCTTTGCGGAAGAAAGCAGGCTGAGCTGCGGAGACTGAGCTGCAGGAGCTCACTCTCAGAAGCCGGATGCTCAGGCAAAGGGCGGAAGCGAAGCGTTGGCGCGAGCGGCTCTGCCGCGAACCCCCGCGAGGGGCAGAGCCCTCGCGGGAGTCGCTGATTTTTAGGATTATTTTGTTTATTTAATCATGGAAATTATTTAACTTTGCAGTTAGAAAGAAATTGGGACTCTTATTGGCTTTGCAGATTGATGAATCTGCAGAGTAGATTTTGGAATCTGCGGGGCTGATAGAGGATTTATTAGCTATACAGGGCATGCCCTGTATAGCTAAGTGAGGGTACCCTCACTTAGCCCCGATTTATCGTTGACCTGACAGACACTAATGACCGTAAGAACTTTCCATCAGCGAACTAAACTGAATTTTGATATCCTCAATATATACCAAACAATAAGTAACATAAAATAATCATCTAATCTAACTTCAAATCTATGAAGAAAATCTTACTTTCCCTCTTCTGCTTGATTGCGGTCGCCGCCACGGCGTTCGCCAAGGAAATAACAGAAGAGTTGACGGCAAAGATGTTCGGTGTAAACGGGTCAAGCTATAAAGATTATAGCTATACATCCTCTGAAACCGGCATTACCTATGGGACATATACCGCCCTGAACAAAGAAATTTTCCAATTCAAGAAAACCAGCGTCGGATTATTTATTTCTGATAATCCACAGGGATTAATCATCAAGAAAATAGAATTTCCCGTAGGTAGTGATTTGGTGGACGCTGCTACCTCGGCAGTAAATGCAAGTCACACTGCTTATACTAAGGACACTTATAATTCCGGCTCCCAAATTGGTTCGGGCTCAAAAACTATTAATTCAGTTGATTTCCCCTCAACTGATAACTATGAATACTTTTCATTCTACAGTACAAAAAATGCCTGGTATGTAACAAAGTTTGTGATTACTTACGAAGTTCCGGACGAACCTGCACCCGGCACTGAGGTTTCTGCCGAGGATCTGACTCTTGAAGTAGGGAACTCAGCAAAAATCTCTTATTCTTGCTCTGATCCGAACGCTGTTATCTCTTACGAGTATGACCATGTCGGGCTTTCTATTGATGAAGCGGCGCATACCCTTACTGGTCTGAAAGAGGGTGAGTACTCCGTCACTATCAATGCTTCTGTCGATGGCGAAGTAACAGCTTCCAATACTTTCAATGTAACTGTTCTTGGTCAGATCGAGCTTATACTTAACGCTATCAATCCGATTAAGACCATTATCGGCAATTCAGTAGAGATTCCTGTTTCCAATAACCTTTCCCTCACCGGAAGCGCTATTGTATATGGCTTTGAAGTTACAGAAGGTGACGCGAACGGTCTTTCCTTCTCCGGCTTAACAATGAAAGCTCTTGCAGCCGGCACTTACACAGTAAAGCTGGAAGCAATCGGCGAATACCTGGATAATGTCTACGAAGCTGAGCCTATCTATTTTTCTGTTGAGGTAGAAGATATAACAACATATCATATACTTAATGCGAGTGATCTGGAAAAACTTAAAAGAGCTGATATCCTAATAGTATCAAATACAGATAATGCTGTAATGGGTTCAGTCAATGGATCTTCATATTTCAATACAATTAATGGAGATCCTAAAATCGATCAAAACACTACGGATATTCCTGAAAACTCAGCTTATAATGTTGTGAAGTTGGAGAAGGTTGCAGGTAAAGATAATGCATATACTCTGAAGAGTAACACCGGTAAATACATTGTCGGAACCAAAGAAGACACAAATCCTAAAGAAGCTATCGTGAGCTTTAATAATAAGGGAGTGTTAAAAATTCAATTTGACAATAGCTACTTTCAGTATAATTCCGGTGCGAATCCGACTCGCTTCAGAACTTATGCAAGCACGAGCAACCAAACAGATATTCAAATCTACTATAACCCTGCAACGATTGAGTGGACCGACGAATATGAGATGTACATCACGACCGAGAATCTTACAATCCCTTACAACACTATCGGTCATCTTGACAACATCACTTTCACTCCCGCTCTGAATAACTACACTGATGTTAAAATCAGCTATGAGCGTCCGGAAGGTTCTGAACTGAACTTTACCCGCCATGAGGATGCTATCGATGAAGTGATCGGCACCAAGCCCGGCAAGTACGAAATCACTGTCAACTTCGAGGGCACACGCAACGGCAAAGTCTACACCGCTTCCGAAACTTTCTTCCTCACTGTCGAAAAGGATGAGAATCCGGAAAAACTTATAATCACTACTCATGATGTGGAGGCTATGGTCAACGAACCCGCTGACCTTAACATTGAGTTCAACACCAACATCAAGGAGGGTGAAATTGAGTTTATCTACGATTCTGAAAAGGTTGAATTCCTCGGTCACACCGACGAAGGTCAGAATGTAGAGGGTATTCAGGTTATCGGTAAGGAAGTCGGCGAATTTGAAGTGTCAGTCAAAGTCGTAGCAACCCGCGGCACTCACGACTACAACGAGACAGCCACTTTCAAAGTAATCGTTAAGCCTGCCCCTGTCCGCTACTTAAAACTGACATCTCTTGATGAGATAGAAAAGAGTGCGAACATCATCATCGCGGCAGCCCCCGCAACCTCCAAGGGAGATAAATGGATGATGGGCGAACCTGATGGAAAGTATCGTAAACACATTGCAGCTACCGACCGATTCTCGAGTGACAATACAACCCTTACTCCTCTTGAAAATGATGCTTATTCTCTTCTTGTAATGTCCAAGAATCCTGAAAGCGACGGCAGCTACAGCTTTAAGGAAACTGATGGCAAATACATGACTTCTACAAGTCAAGGGACTATGTCCAAAGTAGAGAAAGAAGCATTCTGGAAAGTTTCATTCGACAAAGACGGGAATACAATATTGACCGCTCCCGGAGGTAACTACGCTCTTCAGGCAAATTCATCTACTCCGCGTTTCAATACTTACTCTAACCCTCTGCAGGAGATCCAGATCTACTACGATCCGATGTCGGTGGAGCACTTCGACGAGAACGACATGACAATCACTGCTGAGTCTGTATTCGTTCCCTATCAGGAGACTATTGAGCTGAACAACCTCACATTCTCAAATCCCCTTGAGAATTACTCTGACGTAGCAATCTCTTACACTTATGAGGAGGACGCGGAGAATCCTCAGCTCACTCTCTCAGTAAATGAGGAGGGCAAGACTTCAGTGACAGGTAATGTCTCCGGCATATATGATGTGACAGCTCACTTCTCGGGCGTTATCGGCGAAAAGACTTACACTGCTCAGCGTACATTCGCACTCACTGTCGGTCAGAACCCTGCTCCTGAAAAACTGGAAATCATCGCTAACGACATCAAGGTTGTAGTTAACCAGGTTGCAGATCTCGACATCCGCTTCAACACTCCTATCAACCGCGATGAAATGACATTCTCACACATCTACGAAGGTGAAGAGAAAGCTCTTGAACTCCTCGGCGACACTGACGAGAGCAAGGATGTAGAGGGTCTGAAAGTGAAGGGTCTGAAAGTCGGCACATATTTGGCGACTATCAAGGTTGTTGCGGATCGCGGCGACCGCCATTATGAAGAGTCAGTTGACTTCTACGTGACAGTGCAGAACGCACCCCGAACATTCGAGAAAGTGACCGCACTTCAGCAGCTCGGGGCTAACGCTACAGTCGTAATTACGGCAGCTCCCGTAGGTGGCACAGGCGTTAATAAAGATCAGAAATGGGTAATGAGCAACAACGCAGGTTCTGCAACCGGCACTCGCGATGAAATCGAGGCATCCGGAAGCTTCTCTGCCGACAACGCAACTCTTACTCAGACCGACGATGATGACTTCGCAGTGTTCGAACTCGTCAAGAAGAGCGGCGTATCAGAATATGCCCTCCGCGAAAAGAACACAGGCAAATATCTTATCAGCTCGAATAAGGGATTCGCCACTTCCGATGATATCGCTTATTGGACAGCATCCATGAACGAAGCGAATGTAGTGTTGACCTACAACGGCGAAACCCTCCGCGCATATTCAAGCGGCGCGACTACTTACTTCAAGCCCTACACTGATGCAACCACCGGCAGACCCGTTCAGCTCTACATGCTTCAGCAGGAGGCTGCTCCTCTCAGAAACATCACTCTGACTTGGACTGATATCGAAGACAAAACTCTCAGCGGCACTGTCAGAAAGGAACTATGGTTTGAGAAATCTCAGGAGAATTCCGGTCAGCTTGCACTCGGCAACTTCTTCTTCCAACTCAACGCACTTGAGAACGGCGAGGAAGTGAAGGAGTTCCCCCTCGATCTTCTTGATGTGCGTGCATCATATCAGGGCAGCAAGTATCCAGATGCTTCCGCAGCATGGGCAGACTCGGAACTATCCTACACACACCCCGGCACATATCGCCTCACAGTCGCTCCCAAGTCAGGCATCGACTTCACAGGGGAATGGAATGTGACATATCCCAAGCAGCTCAACGTAGTGATCACGGCTCTCAAGCCTGACTTCCACACTATTCAGGCTCTCGGCACTGATCATGTAAAGACTGCCTACGAAGCGGGCACACACGGCATGGGTGAATATGAGATTTATCTCGACGATCCCGACACATTCTTCGACGAGGCTTACACCGAACTGATGGAAGCTGCCATCACACCCGAATTCGAATCTGAATGGGTTGAGGAAATCCATGGCATGAATGAGGATATGCACGAACAGTTCCATTACCTCTACTATGCTGATCCGATCGTAGAGTATCTTGATCAGAACACTCTCTGGTTTGACGCTACAGTAGCCGGCAACTATACTCTTACCATCAAGGCGAAAGAGCAGTACAGACATTGGTTTGAGACTGCATCGGTCGCTATGCCTCTCTCAATTGTGCCGACCTTCGAAGGATTCGACATCGAGAAGGCTCACATGAATGAGGCTACGGGTGAATGGACACTCGAGGTCTGGGAGAAGGATCTCGCAGAACTCGGCGGCAATGTCAATGAGATCGGTGCGGATCATGATTACTTCAAGTCCTGCCGATTCTGTCTGACTCATGGCGGCGATCTCTTCTATAAGCTTACACGCACTCAGGAAGTACCCGGCATAGATGAAGGCAACGGTGAAGATCCCTTCGCTGACCCCCGCCGTGTTATCCGCCGCGCCGCTTCTTCAGATGAGGATCTCCTCGCAGCAGGCTACACAAAGGCTGAGCGCGATTCTTCCGAAGCTGCCCGCACAGCACCCGTCGACCTCCGCAACGTTGAGAGCCTTACTCTCGTACAGCGTGTCAACGGCGTTCAGAGCGAACCCAAGGAGATCTCCTTCAGCGGAGGTGTGACTACAACCGTGAAGGAAATCGAGTTCGGCTCCGAGGATGAATTCGACAGTGAAGATGAGTTCTACACACTCGATGGTCTGCGTGTTCAGGCTCCCCTCGCGCCCGGCATGTATATCCGCCGTTCGGCAAAGAGTGCAGGTGTGATTCTCGTGCGCTGATTCAATCACAGATTTTCTCCCGTAGGAGCGACACTTTCTGTTAGCGCTAAAATGCTCCGTCGGGAGCAAATCTCCCCAATAAGATGGTATGCCATATCCGGCATACCATCTTTTTTTATTATCACAGTCGTCCGCTAAACCATAATGAGTTGAGTCCAACCCGCGGAAGCGGGTTGCCTAACCGGAAGCCTCAACGCCAACAACCACTGAGCACTGATACAGCAGTTAGGCAACCCGCTCCGCAGGTTGGAGGATACTATGTCAGGTTACGAGTCCGCAGGTTTCAGCGCTGCGCGCTTCAACCTGCGGTTAACAGTTAGGCAACCCGCTTCCGCGGGTTGGTTACTATGCCCCCCAATTTTTAGCGGAGTAAAAATTTTTTATTATCTTTGCCCGCATAGATTATAGGTTATAGTTTATAAGTTATAGTTTAGGGTTTAGAGCCAAAAGGATATTGATTCATGCACGCAGCCTTTATTCATCAGCGGATTCCGAAAGAGAGTGTCACGGGCGCCCACGCCTATGATGCCCTGCTTGCCCGCGAGCTTGATTCCGTAGGAGTGTGCGAGATAATGGAGGCAGGCTCCCGCAAATTCTCGGCGCCCCTGAGCAATCTCCGACTTTGGCGAAGGCTGAGGGGAAAATCGGGAAAATATGATTTAGTAATCTTCAACTCTTCCAAATTTCTCTATTTCCTGCCTTTAGCACTGATTCTGCGCCTTTCCGGCGTCCGCACTGCCGCAACCCATCATCTTCCCATCTATAAAGAATTTAGAGGCTTAAAACGCCTTATTTATCGTTTGGGCGAGGCTGCCTTCCTCCGCAGCGTAAAGATTGTGATAAGTCCGAGCCCCTACATCTCGGAGGAACTTAAAAGCTGCTATGGAATCACTCCCCTGTATATCCCGATTCCGTTTTCTCCCGTCCAGGAAATTTCCGCTCCCGGAATATCTGCTCCTGAAATATTAAGCTCAGCCGAATCTGATTCATCGCCTGCCGAACGGATGGTCAATAAGGCGGGACGTCTGCTTTATACCGCTACGATTGAACCGCGCAAAGGACTCCTGGATGCCGTGAAGGCTATGGCTGTCATGAAAAGACACGGAGTGGAGTGTCGGCTGGATGTTGCCGGCACGGTGAGGAATAAAAAATACTTTGAGGAAGTGAAAAGGGTGATTGCCGCAGAGGGACTTGAGGTCAGATTTCTCGGGCAGTTAACCCAACGGGAATTGGGAGCATTACGCCGGAAGGCTGATGTATTTCTCTTTCCGACCTACGGCGAAGGGTATGGAATGGCACTTTGCGAGGCGATGCAATATGGGCTCCCGACTGTAAGCTACGACAATACGAGTATCCCCTATCTGATAAAGAATAATGTAAACGGCATCTATGTCCCTACCGGGGACATAGATGCGTTAGCCGAGGCTAACGAAAGGCTGCTGAGCGATCCTGCGCTCCGCCGCCGGATCGCCGCCGGCGCCTTCCGCAGTGCCCTCGCCCTCCCCGGCATCGCCGACTTCCGACGCGCCCTTCAGCAGCTGATAGTCAGGGGATCGGAAGGATCTTGCTGAATAGGCTCCAGCCGTGATGGTAGGTGTAATATTTGAGGGAAGCGGCAGGGACGTAGAGAACGCAGCGGGCGTAAGCGTCAGTATTGTCCGGCTCAAAGGGGTAACTGTTGCATTCGAAGCGCGGGGGTTTCGTCGCCGGTTCGATAATCTCCTGCAGGGATTCGCAGGAACTGAAGACGAGTTCGCCGAGCTGATTATAAGACTTCGGGAGTCGCACTTTGCGAAGTCCCCGACAATCTGAAAAGGCGTATGATTCTATCTTCGTAACCCCGGCAGGAATGACTACCTCCTCCAGACTGAGACAATGAGAAAAGGCATTCATCCCTATCTCCCTTAAATCTTCGGGCATACGGAACTCTTCAAGTTTTTCGCAACCTGCAAAAGCGAAGTCCCTAATCTCCCTGACCTCCCCGTTCATGCTGACCCCCTCCAGACTGACACACCGCAGGAAACACTCTTTCGGAATAAACCATACCCCTCTAGGAATATCCATCCGCCGCAGACTCTGACACTCTCGGAAAGCGCCGTCGCCCAATCCCATTATTCCGGCGGGAAGGTTCACTTCCTCAAGCTCCGTACATTCAGCAAAAGCATACGCTCCGATTGCCCTGCATTCAGACCCTTCTGCAAATTCCACCCTTTTCAAGCCCTTTATTCCGGCAAAAGCATAGTCCGGCACACGACGCACCGAGGCAGGGACAGTAATCACACTGTCCCCCTCGCTCCATCCATACTTCTCGGCGTAATTTCCGACACGCAAGGCAGCCGCCGGCGCCGTCGATTGTGCGGACACCCCGGAAGGAGCGCACAAAAGAACACAGGCGCCGATAGCGACGCCTGCCTTCATCAATATCTCGTTAATGTTTCTCTTCATAATTCGGGCTTTGCAGATGAGGAGCCGGGATAAGGGAATGTTCCGGCATGGGAGGATATATCTTGCTGACATCGGCTGTGTCTACTTCTGTCACTATAATCCTGCTGTCGCCGCGCCAGGGGAGTGTCCCCTTGAATGTCTTATATTTCACACGCGCCGGAATGTTGGCGAGCTGCAAGCGCAGAAGTTCCGCCGCCACGTGATCATCGGTAGTGGAGAACTGCATATCGCCGGCGTAGGGCTGAATCGTGTCGGCAAGCGATTTGTAAGGGAGCAACACCCCCTCGAAGGTCTTGAAGATCGTGCCGCGTCGCTCAATCTTCTCTACATAGCCGTATTGATAACTATTCTCCACATACGGACTGAAGTAATAGAGATAGAGTGCAATTCCCGCGCCGCATAAAATACCGAACAGAGCGAGCATTACCCACATTTTCCAGTTGCGGGCTGCCGGGCGGATATGTTCCCACTCATCATCGCGCTCGTAATAACGCGGATCATCGGGCTTGAATTCCGGCTGCTTGGGCGTTTTCTTCACCTCCGCATTTGCGGGAGCGTCGAAATAATCTTCATTGTCGTTATCTTGAAACATTCTTCTTCGAAAATATTATGTAAGCCATTGTATAGATACCTAAGATGACGAGCATCACGGTCTGCCCCGTCCATTGGAGCATGGAGAAGGCTGTGCCTTGCGCATCGGAAATGCCGTAGATGGCGAGTCCGAACATGATTGCGATATTCCAGGGACCCAGACCGCCGTTGCTGGGGACAGCCATACCGATTGAACTGAGCACGAATGCCACCAGACAGGGCACGAGTCCGAACGCCAATCCGGGTTCCGAACAGAGTTCGCGTGTAAAGGGGAATGCGAAGAACGCCACATAAAGCTGCAGATAATAGCATCCCCAGAGCAGGAAGGTCAGCAATATGAATCTTCCTCTCCCTTTCATGCGGGCTACGGAGGCAAATCCTTGCCAAAGTTCCTTACCCCAATTTTTCAGTTTGCCGACAAACCCGGAGTTGCGACCGATCCAAAGGAGCAGCAGGCAGATTCCGCAGAATCCGAAAAGAGAGACCCATGTCAGAGGGTCAGCTGCAAGTTTGAGCATATCCCTCCCTATCGGATACTTAGTCAGGAACGCCTCCAATGCCGGGGCAGCTATGATGAATGTCAGCAGAAGGAGCGTCGCGACTGCCAATGTGTCGGCAAGACGATCGGAGACCATACTGCCGAGCACAGTCGTCATCGGGGCTTTCTGCCGCTTGGCAATATACGTGCATCGCCATATCTCTCCAAGACGCGGAAATACGAGATTCAGGGCATAGCATCCGAAAATGGAGCAGCATAGCGCCATAAAGGGTGGGCGAATCCCGAGGGAATCGAGTTGCAGCCGCCAGCGCGCCGCCCTTATGATATGCGACACGATGCTTAGGAGCATGGCGAAGAGAATCCACCAATAGTCGACACCATGGGAGATAATCTCCATCATCTCCGAGAAGTTCACCTTCTTGAAGAGATAATAGAGGAGCAGGATCGTCAATGCCAGAGGCACGACGATCCTCACCGTCATTGAGATTATCTTGTCTGTCTTTAGTCCGGACATTATATTTGACTTAATCAAGTGTAAACTCCGCTTTGCCGTAGTCGTAGGGGAATACGAGGGTGGCAGTGCGGGTCTTTGCATCATAGAGATAGCCATACTGGCGGATCATCCTGCGACTCTGCGCGCGCTCCAGGATTGTGCCGTTCCATGTCACTTTTCCGGGAGCGGCAATCCCGATTACCTCCATCTCCATCATGCGGCTCTCGGGCATACCTTTATAGCCCCCCTCGGAAGTGATGGTCAGATCGGTGTGCTTCCCTTTGCTCTGACCCTCGAAGTTGATAAGGATATATTCCTTCTCTTCAAGCGATGTGGGAGATTTGCGATCGTCTTCAAAGAGTGTGTAGCTGCTCTTTTCAGCCGAAGGATAGTAGCGCACCGTCAGGAACTGCGGATTATACTCCTCCACATTCTGAATCTCGCGGGGATACTGCGGAATGAATGAGCCTGCCTTCACGAAGAGGGGGAGCTGCGCAAGAGGCGCGCTCACCTTATAGCTCTTACCTCCTTTATATTTCAAGGCGGGATTCCACCAGGATATCCATTCCCCTTTCGGGAAAAGGACTTCGCGTGATGTCGCTCCTTTGAACATTACGGGCGCCACGAGCACCTCGTCGCCCCAGAGATATTCATCGTCGCATTCGGCATAGTTGATGCCGGGATTATCTCCGCGGAAGTTGAGCGGACGCGCCAGTGGCAGACCCTTTACGGCATTCTCGTAAGCGAGCGTATAGTTATAGGGGAGCCACTGATAGCGCATCTTGATGTAATCCTTGATGATATTCTCCTGCGCGGGGTAGTGGTAGGGCTCGGGCTTCACTGTCGCGTGAGTGCGAAGCATCGGGGTGAATGTGCCCATCTGAAGCCAACGGACATATAATTCCGGGTCGACGGGATTCTTGGGATCAACAGCAAATCCTCCTATATCCGAGCTCATATATCCCAGACCTGACATTCCGGCAGAAAGCATCAGATTGACCTGCGGACCGAAGCCGCCCCAGGAGCGGGACACATCGGTGGTCCAGGGAAAGACGCCGTAGCGCTGCAGCCCGGCAGTGCCGCCGCGCATCATCAGCATCGGACGCATCTCCGGATAATCCTTGCGAAGACCCTCATAGATAATGCGGCTCCATTCGTTGCCGTAGACGTTATGATACTGTGATGCCGTCTCGCCGTTGTCGTGATAGATTGTGAGAGGATGCACCTCCGGTTCGCCGAGGTCGCCCCACCATCCCGACACTCCGTCGGCAGTCAGCGCCTTGTAGCGGCTCCAGTACCAATCGCGTGTCTTGGGATTGGCAACGTCGATCATTCCGGCATCACCGACCCACGTTGTGACGTCATGGACATTGCCATCCTTGTCTTTAGCGAGCATACCCTGTTCGCCGAGAAGATTATAATTGTCGATCGCACCCTTTTTATTGAGATAGGGCTGAGTGATCAACACCATGTTCACACCCTTCTCCTTAAGGTCTGCAAGCATCTTCTTATGATCGGGCCATTGCTCTTTATTCCAGTCAAGGCGACCCATGTCGGTCTCCTGTCCGTACCAGTAGAGGTCGAGAACAATGCCGTCGACCGGGTAGCCATGGTTTTTCAGTGTGTCGATGACTCCCTCGGTCTCAGCCTGCGTGTGATAGCCATACTTGGACGTGATATAACCCAGAGTCCAGAGCGGCGGAAGAGGTTGCTTGCCGGTGAGCGCCGAGTAATTCCCTACGGCTCCGGCAATATCACCCTCCGGGGAGTTGATGAAATAATAGGAAAGAGCCCGCGGAGTCTCCGACGTATAGCGGATTGTGTCGCCGAGATAGAGGTCGGCTTTATTGTAGTCGTCGAAAAGGACGGCATAACCCTTGTCGCTGACAAAATAGGGCACGGAGATACCCATCTGCGAGATGCGCGGATCCCCCTTGGTATAGCCGTAGTTCTGGCGATTGAACATCGTCAGGGAATCGCCGTTCAGGCGAAGCTTATGACCGCGTTCCCCGGCGCCGAAGATATTTCCGACATTAAGTCCGGAAAGTCCGACGCTCTTCACGTTGCCGGAGTTGTCGACACCCTCAGTCTCCTCCATAAGGAGATTTCCGGAGGCATCATAGAAGCTGACGCGACCCGTAGAGCGATCGACACTCACTTTCACATTGCCCGATTGCAGAAGCACTTCCCCCGGAAGGATAAACTCACGCACACCCGAAGCATCGGGAGTAAGTATGGCGGATTGCGATGCGAAATATGCAGTCGCCGAGTCCTCCGGGAGCACGCTCACACGAAAGATATCCTCGCTGACGGGCTGCACTTCCACAACCCCCTTGGGAGTCGACACAAGTGTCGCCCCCTGAGGAGTTCGCGTCACTCTCCCCTCCGGAAGACTCGTAAGGGATGCGGCTATACCTGTAGCGCCGACGCCGGCAAGAGCCAGCGCCGACAGAATATAAGTCAGAGATTTCATTTGTCGTTGAATTCGATATCCTCGTCAATAATCACATGCCAGGGGAGTCCGCTGACAGCAAGTTTCTCCAGGAAGGGATCGGGGTTGAACTCCTCGACATTGTGGACTCCGGGCATAACCCACTGTCCTGTCAGGAACATGTAGGCACCTACCATCGCCGGAACACCGGTAGTGTAGCTGACCGCCTGCGCGCCCGTCTCCTTGTATGCCGCTTCGTGAGAGCAGTTGTTGTAGATATAATAGGTTGATTCCTTACCCTCCTTGTCGAGTCCGGAAATACGGCAACCGATCGATGTTTCACCCGTGTAGTTTTCTCCGAGGCTTCCGGGATCGGGAAGCACCGCCTTAAGGAACTGGATAGGCACAATCTCCTTACCTTCATACATGATGGGGTCGATACGCGCCATGCCTATATCCTGAATCACACGAAGATGAGTCAGATATTCCTGACCGAAGGTCATCCAGAAACGCGCACGCTTGATTGTCGGGAAGTTCTGCACGAGTGATTCCAGTTCTTCATGATAGAGAAGATATGATTCGCGCTCGCCGATGTTGGGGTAATTGAGCGGACGATGGATTTCAAGATTCTCTGTCTCCACCCATTTGCCGTCCTGCCAGTACTTACCCTTCTGGGTAATCTCGCGGATATTGATTTCGGGGTTGAAGTTAGTGGCGAATGCCTTGCCGTGATTGCCGGCATTGCAGTCCACGATGTCGAGATACTCCATCTTGGAGAAATGATGCTTTGCAGCGTATGCCACGAATACCGCCGACACTCCCGGGTCAAAACCGCAACCGAGGATGGCAGTCAGACCTGCCTTCTCGAAGCGCTCGCGATATGCCCACTGCCAGGAATACTCGAAGTGAGCCTCATCCTTCGGCTCATAGTTGGCAGTGTCGAGATAGTTGACACCGCATTGCAGGCAAGCCTCCATGATTGTGAGATCCTGATACGGAAGCGCAACATTGATACAGATATCGGGTTTATGACGGTTGAAGAGTTCTACAAGCTGCTCTACAGAATCAGCATCGACCTGATCGGTCACGATATTCTTCACTCCGAGTTTCTCTACAATCTTGTCGCATTTCTCCTTGCGGCGAGATGCAAGCACAATTTCAGAGAACACTTCAGGATTCTGCGCGCACTTGGCGGCAACCACACTGCCGACTCCGCCGGCACCGATAATCAAAACTTTTCCCATTGTCTATATTTCAGTTTTTTATAATTTCAATCAATCCCCATAAACCCCATTAGCCCCATTAGCCCCATTAGTCCCATTAGCCCCATAAACCCCATTAGCCCCATTAGCCCCATCAGCCCCATCAGCCCCATCAGCCCCATAAACCTCAATTAAAAGAAACTCTCCTCTCCCCCGAAGGCAACTCTTCGATTGCTACATTCACGACATCTTCCGGCAGGAAGTTCTCTATCCTGTCGGGCCATTCGATAAAGCAGAGAGCGCCGCTGTCGAAGTAATCTTCGACCCCCATATCCAGTGCTTCCTCATCATCTTCTATGCGGTAACAATCAAAATGATATATCAGTTCAGCCGTAGAATCCGAACGATATTCGTTGACTATGGCGAATGTCGGCGAGGATATGTCATCCTCCTCCACACCCAAGGCGCGGCAGATTGCCGAGATAAACGTGGTCTTCCCCGCTCCCATTTCGCCATGGAACGCAAACACCGTGTTTTCTCCTATCTGCCCGATAAACTCTTTGGCGGCTCTGTCGAGATCCGCAATGTCTTTTATGATTATCTCTTTCATTTTTCTTTCTTCATTTCTGTTGCTCTTCCCTCTCTCATTCCTCCTTGAGGATAAGCTCGGCGGCATATTCGGCGGCTACGGAGGTGCCGAGTTTACGCCGCATCATCTTATATCCGTTAAGCTGCCAGTCGCGTTTCGGCGAGGGCTGCAGCAAGGGGGAGAGTTCGCGGGAGATATTTTCCGGAGTGCATTTATGAAGCAGAAGCTCCGGCACAATCCTGTTGCCGACGATAAGATTCGGCAGACTGACGTATTTCACACTCAGCAGCTTCTCCATAATCCTATAGGAGAGCCGGCTGCCGTTGGCGCGATAGCAGACCACCTGCGGCGTGCCGACCAATGCCGTCTCCAGCGTAGCAGTGCCGGAGGTCACGATTGCCGCACGCGAATACTTCACCAATGTCATCGCACTTCCGAACACCACTTTCAATCCGGGATCCTGAGCGATCTCGCGATAATATACTTCCGGTATGGCTGACGCCGCTGCCACTACATACTGAAACTCCGGATAGCGCTTCGCAGCCTCAATCATCAGCGGCAGGTTATTGCGTATCTCGCCCCGGCGGCTACCGGGAAGAAGCGCTATGATCGGGCGTTCATCAGTAATCCCCTGACGCTCGCGGAAATGGCGAAGAGGAGCGATATGCCCCAACACATGATCAATCTCCCTGACCGAGGGATTGCCTACATAGGTCACCCTCTCAAAGGAGTGTCGCTTATAGAAATCTACTTCAAATGGGAGTATCGAATACATCCGCGTGATATACTTCTTTATCGAACGCACACGCCATTCCTTCCATGCCCACACCTTGGGAGAGATATAGTAATCTACGCGAATCCCTATCTTCGAAGCAAACTTCGCAAGCCGGAGATTGAAGCCCGGGAAATCCACAAGCACCAATACGTCCGGATGCCATTCCCTGAGAATCGCTTTTGCCAACCGAAGATTGCGCATAATCGAAGGGAGCTTCCGGATCACTTCCGAAAAGCCCATCACATTAAGCTCCCGATAGTGGAGGTCAGGCTCCCTGTCGGCAGCAGCCATCATCAGATCCCCTCCGAAAAAGCGCACATCCACCTCCGGATCCTGCTGACGCAGCGCCCGGATAAGATATGACGCGTGAAGATCCCCCGACGCCTCCCCGGCTATGACCATTATCTTCTTCATGGGTGTTTTTAGATAATATACCACGCAGATATGCGTTATTATAACAAAATTAACAATTTCTTTCCAATCCACATAATGCGTGCACTCTTTTTTGCATTTATAGCGCTAATTTGCGCCGCCGCAGTGCAATCCTGCATCTCGGATGATTTCAATGAATCATCCGCTGTGCGCCTGCGCTTCTCCACCGACACCGTAGCCTTCGATACAGTCTTTACTGATCTCGGCACCCCCACTGCCCGCCTGAAGGTCTTTAACACGGATAAGAAAAGCATTAACATCTCTTCTATCCGATTCAAGAATTCGGATTCTAATTTTTCCATGAATGTCGATGGCGTCAGCGGCAGGGATTTCCACGATGTCGAAATCCGCGGCGGCGATTCAATTTTTATCTTCATTGCGTGCTTTATCCCTGAAACTCAGACTGCCAAACCTTTTCTTATCGAGGATAAACTGGAGTTCATCACTAATGGCACGGAGCAGTCGGTAGTCGTGGAAGCCTACGGACAGAATGTGACCCGCCTGCGCAATACGCGAATATCCTCCGACGTCACTTTCACTGCCGATCGCCCCTACGTCGTGTTCGATTCTCTGACTGTGGAACGCGGAGCGACACTGACTATCCAACCCGGCGCACAGATCCTTTTTCATGATAAAGCGGCGATGGTGGTGGAAGGGACGCTGAAAGCTGTCGGCGCGCCGGGAAAGATGATCGATTTCCGTGGCGACCGCCTTGACAATGTGCTCCCGGATGTCGGCTATGACATACTTGCAGGGCAATGGCGCGGCATAAGATTCGCCTCCCAATCTTTTGATAATGAGATGAGCTATGTGAATATGCGCTCCACTAAAGAGGGACTGCGTATCGACTCCTGCGGCTCTACAGATCGCTCCAAACTCCTCCTCGTGAATTCCTGGCTTCATAATTCGGAATCCACTGCCCTGCAATCGAAATATGCCAAGGTGGATGCCTACGGATGCGTGTTTTCGGAAGCGGCTGGCGCGGCTGTCAACCTTTACGGAGGTGAACATCGCTTCGATCAGTGTACATTCTCCAACTATTATCTCTTCTCCGTGATATCAGATCCGCTTCTCTGCCTTTATCATCTCTTTCCGGATGATCTGAGCAACAACCCGGCGAACCCGCTGATGAAGGCTGAGTTTCAGAACTGTATTCTCTACGGACTCCCCGGCGACATCAACTGCGGCGACCTCACAGGCGCCAACGTCTATCTGGATTACTGCCTGCTGAAGTCGAACGGCAACGATGATGATAATTTCCGCAACTGCATCTGGGGCGAGGATCCGCTCTTCTATACCATCCGAAGTGACTATTACTTCAATTATCGCCTGCAGCCGGACTCTCCCGCAATCGGCAAAGGAAATCCCGCCTACCTCGTTCCGCTCACGCAAACGGATATGGATGGAGACTCCCGCCTTAACCCTCCCTCTCTCGGAGCTTACGCACTTTCTCCGGAAAATACCGGGGGTAAATGACGAAAAAATAACGGAGAAAAGTAATGGCTATTCATCATTTTATCCCCTGGAGCGAAGCTATCCTTCCTCCGCGTCAGACCCTCGTCAGTTTCCCCTCCGCCATCGGCGGATTCCATCAGTTGCCGCGTCCGGAGATTATCTGGATTGATGAGACTCCATCAACCCATACCCTCCTTAAACAACCGGAATATCTCGGACTGAAAGCTTACACGATGCTCTGCGCCCGACGCCAGACCGCCGGGCGAGGGCAGCGCGGCAACAGCTGGGAATCGGAACCTTATATGAATCTCACATTTTCGATGCCATTCTTCCCGGAGGGGGTCAGCCCGGCGGCTCAATTCGTTCTTTCGGAGGGGTTCGCACTGTCGGTCGTAGCCCTGCTACAGGAGGAGGGGATTCAGGCATGTGTAAAATGGCCCAACGACATCTATGTCGGGGAAGAGAAAATATGCGGAATCCTGATCGAACACTCCTTGGAGGGGGCTGCCATCTCACGCACTATCCTATCGGCAGGACTCAATGTCAATCAGACTGATTTCAAGAGTGATGCGCCGAATCCCACATCTATGCTGAGAGTTCTCCGCCGCCTCATTCCGGATCATCCTGAATTAGATCTCAATCGCCTTGCCTGCAGACTGCTCCAAATTATCCGCGAGATGATGGAAGCTACTAAATCCGCTGCCGGCAGGGAAGCGATCCACGCCGCCTACATGAAGCATCTTTTCCGAAATGACGGCAAGCCTCACCGCTATCGCATCAACTCCGGGCGCGACTCCGCTGTTGCCCCGGACGCACCGGGAAAAATCATGCAGGGTATCATCGAGGATGTAGCGCCCGACGGAGTCCTTACCCTTCGCCTTTTCCCCGCATATCCCGACCAAGCCGGCGCCTACTCGAAATCATTTTATTTCAAAGATATATCCCACCTTCCGGACTCCCCCGACTCCCCCGGCTACGCAGCCGGAATATAAGGCGGGGAGCAAACTGCAAACGAGGTCGCCCCGCCTCTGACAACCCCGCGGAGCGGGGTTGCATCACGGTTAACCGGGGGTTGAAGCCCAAAGGGCTGAAACCCTCGGACACACAGAACACTACCCACTCCCGCCAACCCGCTTTGCGGGTTGGATTTTAACATATAATTATTTCTGTTTTCTTTGATTTTTCAACGATTTTTCTTAAATTTGCATTGAAAATGTTAAAGCCATATCCAAACATGGCGATTTTTTGTTAGACAATTAAGAATCAACAAATAAAAATAAAAATAACCCATTAAATAATTTATTCTCAATTATGGCAGAATTAGATTTGGCACAGTATGGGATTAAGGATGTGAAGAAAATCATTCACAACCCCTCATACGAAGAGCTTTACAAAGACGAGACCAACCCCGAACTTACCGGCTACGAGAAGGGCATCCAGACTGACCTCGGCGCAGTTGACGTAATGACAGGTATCTACACCGGTCGTTCGCCCAAGGACAAGTATCTTGTAAAGGATGAGACCACTGAAAACACTGTTTGGTGGACAACTGAAGAATACAAGAACGACAACAAGCCCATCACAACTGAAGTTTGGGACGAACTCCGCGAAAAGGCTGTCAAGGAACTTTCCGACAAGACTCTTTATGTAGTCGACCTCTTCTGCGGCGCTAACCCCGCAACTCGTCTTGCTGTCCGCTTCATCATGGAAGTGGCTTGGCAGGCTCACTTCGTGACAAACATGTTCATCCGTCCCTCTGAGGAGGAACTCAAAGACTTCAAGCCTGACTTCGTTGTCTTCAACGCTTCTAAGGCTAAAGTTGAAAACTACAAGGAACTCGGTCTGCACTCCGAAACTGTCGTAGCGTTCAACATCAAGGAGCGTCAGCAGGTTATCCTCAACACTTGGTATGGCGGCGAAATGAAGAAGGGTATGTTCTCTATGATGAACTACTTCAACCCCCTCCGCGGCATCGCTTCTATGCACTGCTCAGCCAACACCAACATGGATGAGACTTCTACAGCTATCTTCTTCGGCCTTTCAGGCACAGGTAAGACTACTCTTTCCACTGACCCGAAGCGTAAACTCATCGGCGACGACGAGCACGGCTGGGACGACGAGGGTGTCTTCAACTACGAAGGCGGCTGCTATGCTAAGGTTATCAACCTTTCTAAGGAAAACGAGCCCGACATCTACGGCGCTATCAAGCGCGACGCTCTTCTTGAGAACGTAACTGTAGCTGAAGACGGCACTCCCGATTTCGCTGACAAGAGCGTAACTGAGAATACTCGTGTCTCTTATCCTATCTATCACATCGAGAATATCGTTAAGCCCGTCAGCAAGGGTCCCGCTGCAAAGCAGGTGATCTTCCTTTCTGCCGACGCTTTCGGAGTGCTGCCCCCCGTAGCAATCCTTAACGATGAGCAGGCTCAGTATTACTTCCTCTCCGGCTTCACTGCAAAACTCGCCGGCACAGAGCGTGGTATCACCGAACCGACTCCTACATTCTCTGCTTGCTTCGGTCAGGCTTTCCTTTCACTCCACCCCACTAAGTATGCTGAGGAACTCGTGAAGAAAATGAAAGCTAACGGCGCTAAGGCTTATCTCGTGAACACAGGTTGGAACGGCACCGGCAAGCGTATCTCTATCCCCGATACCCGCGGCATCATCGATGACATCCTGAACGGCGACATCGAGAAGGCTCCCACTAAGATCCTTCCCTACTTCGACTTCGTTATCCCCACTGAACTCCCCGGAGTAAACAGCGAAATCCTTGATCCGCGCGACACTTACGCTGATCCGAAGGAATGGGATGAAAAGGCTAAGAAGCTCGCTGAAATGTTCATCCAGAACTTCAAGAAATTCGAAACAAACGAAACAGGTAAGAAACTTGCTGCTGCAGGTCCCCACATCTGATTCGTCTGAAAACCTTTTTGCAACCTGCCGAACCTCTTTTGGGGTCCGGCAGGTTCTTTTTTATATCATTTTATCCGTTATTACCCCCGCTTATCTCATGTTTTTCCAAAATTTCCCTACTTTTTTAAAAATTTAACCAAAAAATTACGCTTATTCAATTTTTTATTATTACTTTCGGAGACTAATTGGAATTTAAGTTAAATCAAAACGCCGGGAGGTGGCGAACTCCCCATCATCGCTCCCCCGAAGTTTCTACCTATTCAATCAAATATAATTATGAAGAAATTTTTACTCGGACTCGCGCTGATCGCTCCCGCTTTCGCAGCAAGCGCTCAGGAAGTAACTGAATTTTTCCAGGTAACGTACGAGGGGAAAATCCTCAATGACGGCGATGTTATCTACGTTACTCCTGATTATGATAATGAGAACACAGAAGAGGGGAAAGTCTCTTATTCCGCCCATGTACATATGATTAATCTTGAGAAGGATCCCCGCCAGGTTGAGGGCGCTTTCCTCTTTGATAACCCGACTGCGGCTTATTTTACAGAACATGCGTACGCAGATGCCGATTATCCCTATGGATTCCCCTCTTGCTGCTACTCAGGTGCTCTGGCTCCTGACATGACTCCGACAAGCAACTGCCTCCCCGGACGCGAAGGCATTGACGCCGGCTATGGTCAGACAATAGTCCCGGGCGAAGGCAACGATACTTTCCAGTGGGAAATTCACCTCGATGATGCAGATCCCAATACTGTAACAGAGATGTCGCTCCGACTTTACGCACAGGAAGGGTATGCCAACTACGGCGAGACCATCACCGACCCCTTCACAGTAAAGATTATCTTCTCCACTACTGACTCAGGCGTAGAGAATGTAGCTGTCGACCTCAATGCTCCCGCTGAGTATTATGACCTCCAGGGCAGAAAGGTGCTTAACCCCGCTGCCGGTCTCTACATCGTGAAGCAGGGCGACAAAGTTTCCAAGACTATTATCCGCTAATCGATAGTCAGTAACAAATACCATATAACACACACATCTGATTCTGCATTGCGGGTCGCCGATCCGGGCATAATCCGCAATGCAGAATCAGCATCTCTCCAATCTCTCTGTCCCGGCTCCTCCCTTTCTCCCAACCGATAACCCTCAAAACCTGAATCTTAAACCTTGACCCATGGAAAAAATAGATAATCTTGACCGCAAAATTCTCAACATTATCATGCGCAATGCGCGCAAACCGTCGAAAGATATTGCAGAAGTATGTGGCGTGAGCCGCGCAGCTATTCATCAGAGAATCGCTCGCCTTATCGAACTCGGAGTAATCACAGGCTCCGGCTATAACGTCGATCAGAAACGCCTCGGCTTCAACACCTGCACTTATGTAGGAGTGAAACTTGAACGCGGCTCGATGTATCGTGAGGTGCTTAAGGAACTGGAGGATATCCCGGAAGTCGTAGAGTGTCATTTCACCACAGGTCCCTATTCTATGCTTATCAAAGTATATGCGACCGACACTTCCCACCTGATGCAACTGCTCAACGACCGCATCCAGCATATCTCCGGCGTCACCGAGACAGAAACTCTCATCTCCCTCGAACAAAGTCTTAACCGACAGATTCAAATTCCACTCGTAGCCGGAAAGAAAAAGTGAATAAGAAATATCTTTACCCAATTTTGGCTGCGCTGCTCACTGCAGTCGTAGCCTTAATTTTTTTCGCCCCTGATGATTTCAAGGGGAATGTGCTTCAACAGCATGACATAATGCAGGGACTTGCCAACGGGCAGGAGGTGCAGCAGTTCGAACAGCAGACGGGACATGCAGCCCGCTGGACAAATTCCCTCTTCGGCGGAATGCCGACCTTCCAGATCTCCCCGACCTACACTGCCAATGGACTCATGGGCTGGATATTCAGCCTCTACACTCTTTGGCTCCCCTCGCCGGCAAATCTGCTCTTCGCTATGATGCTCGGCTTCTTCATTATGTGTCTCTGCATGAAAATGAAGTGGCAGGAGGCGCTCTTCGGTGCCATAGCCTGGGGATTCTCCTCTTATTTCATCATTATTATCGGAGCCGGACATATCTGGAAATTCGTCACTCTGGCTTACATCCCTCCGACAATCGGCGGACTGGCACTGCTCTATCGCGGAAAATATCTCTCGGGTTCGGCTCTGACAGCCCTTTTTGCGGCATTGCAGCTTCAGAGTAATCACCCGCAGATGACCTATTATTTCTGCTTCCTGATTCTATTCATGATTATCGCATGGGGAGTCATTCTCTATCGCGAAAAGCGCATCCGCACTTGGATTATCGCATCGGCTTGCGCCATTGGCGCCGGCGCACTCGCGTTGGCAGCTAATTCCGCGAGCCTTTATAACAGTTATGAGTATGCGAAGGAGACGGTACGCGGTCGTTCGACCGACCTCACGGATCCTTCGGCTGCCGACGCTACTGAGGCTGCCGGAATGGATCGCGCCGCAATTACGGCGTGGAGCTATGGACAGGATGAGACTCTCTCGCTCCTTATCCCCAACGTGAAAGGGGGCGCTACAATCAAACCTGTCGGCGGACAGAACACTCTCCTTTCTGTCGGAGACACAGATGAAGCCAATGCCGCTTATCTTTCCCCGGGTGAGATGCAGGTCGTCAGCAGTTTTCCGCAGTATTTCGGCAATCAGCCGATGACCAACGGTCCGGTCTATGTAGGTGCTATCGTGCTCCTGCTTGCTATTCTCGGACTTTTCGTAATCGACTCTCCGCGCTATGCCCCCATGAAATGGGCGCTCTTTGCGGGAGCTGTCTTCTCAATGTTCCTTTCATGGGGACATAATTTCGACTGGCTGACTAATCTCTTTATCGATTATATGCCGGGCTACAATAAGTTCCGCGCTGTCGCCAGCATCCTCGTGGTGATGGAATTCTGTATCCCGCTCCTCGCTACGATGTGTGTCATAAAGATGGTTCGGACTCCCGATTTTCTGGAGCGTTATAAATGGCAGTTCTTCACAGTCTTCGGACTTGGAGCCGCCATCTGCTTCATCGGTTGGGTTGCTCCGGCCACTTTCGGTCAACCCTTCTCTGCCTCCGAAATTTCCGAACTCCAGACGCAGGGAATATTCACCGATCCGGCTTACGCCAATGTCCTTCAGACTATCCGCGCCGGACGCCTCGGACTCGTCAGCTCCGATTCTTTGCGTTCACTCGCTTATATAATCATCGGATTCCTGCTGATATGGCTTTATCTGAAACGCGCCTTCAAGAATGCGTCTCTCTTCGTCTGCGGACTGACTGCCGTTATGCTTATAGATCTCTTCTCTGTCAATAAGCGATATGTCAATTCCGACAACTTCGTCGAACCGACGGAACAGTCCGGGTTTGTCATGACTGACGCCGACCGCGCCATCCTTCAGGACACAACTTATTACCGCGTTGCCGACCTGCAGGATTTCGGCGGTGCGCGCTCCTCTTATTTCCATAAGACAATCGGAGGTTATCATGCCGCGAAACTTACTCGCTACAACGATCTGCTGACCCGACAGATTCAACCTGCTGTCAGCCGACTCATGACTACTGCCCGCGACAACGCAGCGCGTCTGCAGGCTCTCGAACAGGATTCTACCCTCACCCAGGCTGATATCGATTCTATCGACACGCGGCTCTTCGTCGGAAGCGATGTGCCGGTGCTTGACATGCTCAACACGAAGTATTACCTTTACGGGGATTACGCTGAGGAGAATCCTAACGCACTGGGCAATGCATGGTTTGTCGATAATATCCGATATGTTGATTCGGCAAATGAGGAGATGGATGCACTCTCCTCTCTTAATCCCGGGAAGGAAGCAGTAGCAGCTGTCAATTTCAAGGAAATACTCGGGGCGACCTCCGGAAATCCCGAGGGAAGCATTAAGCTGACCTCTTATGCACCCGACCGCCTTACCTACTCTTCCGACTCGCGTAGAGAAGGAATCGCCGTGTTCTCGGAAATTTTCTTCCCGTGGGGATGGACTGCCACTATTGATGGCACTCCGACACCCATCGCCCGCGTTGACTACACTCTGCGCGCGCTTAAGGTTCCGGCAGGGAAGCACGAGATTGTCTTCGAGTTCAACCCGAAGTCGCTTTCAATCACCAACACTATCGGCGTAATTGCAGTCTGCCTTATCTTCGCACTCTGCATATTTGCAATTGTGGCATGGGGCTTGAGGCTCAAAAAGAATGCTTCCAACGACGCTTGATTCTAACTGATTGGAATTCCTATATTATGGGATTAATCGATAGTTTTCTGCGATTCCGCCATTCGCGCGGATTCGGCATACACTCCCCCTTCGCATATCGCCTCGTAAAAGAGGCGATATGCCCGCAAAGGGGATATGTCTATTATGAAGAACTGACTCCGCGACTGAGCCATCCGCTGACCGCTATGGCTTATCGTCTGAGTATATTTTTATCTTCCCATAATTATCGGCTCAGAATAGTCAATTCAGGAGAGAATCCCGAAGGAATCAACCACGAAGAAATCCGTGAGAGGAATCTCAATGTGAGCAATTCGGAGCCTTTTAAGGAAGATGAGGCGCTCCTGCTAATCAATCCCTCCCCGGAAGTCGGCAACGCGCTTATTTCGCGCCTGAAATCCTCAGGCAACGGGTTGGCGATTGAGGGACGCAAGTATCTTCTCCTGATCCCCCGCCCCGAGATGGCATTCGTCAGCTATCAGCTCCCCTGAGAATCCTCAATTCCCAATCCCCAATTCTCAATTCCCAACGTGCTCGCTTCCTACATAGCAGATTTCGGAGTAGCGCTCAAGCTGCAACGCGGACTCTCGGACAATACGGTCGAGGCTTATACCCGCGACCTCAGGCATCTTATGGATTTCCTGCCGGAAGACGCCGATGTCAGGGATATCGAACCGATGACGCTCCATGAGTTTATGGCTTCGCTGCATGATGTCGGACTATCCCCGACGTCGCAGGCAAGAATGGTGGCAGCCCTCCGTTCTTTTTTTCATTATCTCCGCAGTGAGGGTGTGATTCCGACTGATCCCGCTATTCTTCTTGAGACACCCAAAACGGGAAGGGCGCTCCCGGATGTCCTGAGCGTGGAGGAGATAGATGCCATGATTGACTCTATCCCTCCGGAAAAGGATGAGTCAATACGTAATCGTGCGATAATCGAGATGCTCTACGGGAGCGGGATGCGCGTCAGCGAGCTTTGCGACCTTAGACTCTCGCGAATCTCTCTTGAGGAAGAGATGATGATTATTGATGGCAAGGGGGCGAAGCAGAGGATTGTCCCGGTCAGTCCGACGGCAATCGACTGCATCCGGGAATATCTGCCTGAACGCGCAAGACTCAATATCAAACCCGGCGAGGGGGATATATTATTTCTTAACAGGCGCGGACATAGAATGAGTCGGGTGATGGTGTTCTATATCATCAGGGATTTGGCAGCTGCCGCCGGCATAGCAAAGCGTGTCTCCCCGCACACTCTGCGCCATAGCTTCGCCACACATCTTCTGGAAGGTGGAGCCAACCTGCGCGCAATCCAGCAGATGCTCGGTCACGAATCAATTGCTACGACTGAAATCTATCTCCACCTTGACTCCACCCTCCTCCGCCGCGAACTCCTTACCCATCATCCCCTCTATGCAAAAAATCGCCACTCCACCTAAACTTTCTATTCTCTCCTATCCTATTCTATCCTATTCTTTCCTATTCTTTCCTATTCTTTCCTATTCTTTCCTATTCTCTCCTATTCTCTCCTATTAATTCCTATTTTTCCTGAAATTTTTTCAAAAAATATCGCGAAAATTTTGCAGGTTCAAAAAAAAGCATTAACTTTGTACTCGCTTTGAGGAAGCAACTTCCCAAGCAAAAATAATCGGGGTGTAGCTCAGTAGGTTTAGAGTACGCGTCTGGGGGGCGTGAGGTCGCAAGTTCGAATCTTGTCACCCCGACTATTCAAAAAAAGCTTTCAGCATTTGCTGAAAGCTTTTTTATTCCCTGATTTTTAGGAGACTTAGGAGACTTAGGAGACTTAGGAGTCAAGGACAAAACAACCCGCGGGAGCGGGTTGCCTCACCATAAACCGCGGGTTGAAGCCCGTAGGGCTGAAACCTGCGGATCTCAGGATCTATCTCTTAGCACCAACCTGCGGAGCGGGTTGCCTAACCGGGGTATCCACGTGTGGAGCTTATTGGGGTGGAGGTTCCCGGTTAGGCAACCCGCTCCGCGGGTTGTTGTGTCATTGACCCGGAGCTTGGTGAGTTAGAACAAAGCGGGCTGATTGGATTGCGATTATCCAATCAGCCCGCTTTCTAAGTTAAGGATTCCTATTAATTCCTATAGACCCTCCTATAGCTCCTATTAATTCCTATATTTATCCGACTGTCGCCCCGGGCTTTACCTCTCCCTGAGGTCCGATTACAGTCAGGCTGCCATCGGCATTTACCGCCGAAAGAATCATGCCCATTGACTCTCTGCCCATCATTTTGCGAGGGGGGAAGTTGGCTATGAAGCAGACTTCCTTGCCGACAAGATCTTCCGGCTTATAGTAAGCCGCAATACCGCTCAGAATCGTTCTGCCTTCCATGCCGTCGTCAATCTTGAATTCAAGAAGTTTCTTGGATTTGGGCACATTGCTGCATTCCAACACCTTTCCTACGCGGATATCCACCTTTGCAAAGTCATCATACTCCACATTCTCTTTTACCGGCTCGGGAGTCCAGGCTGCGAGCTTATTCTGCTCCACAGTCTTGCGCAGTTTTTCCTGCTGGAAAACTACTACTTCATCCTCTACCTTCTCGAAGAGAAGTACAGGCTCTGAAATCTTCGATCCTGCCGGAAGAAGAGTGAAGCTGCCAAGCTTATCCCATGTCAGATTCTCCACATTGAGCATCTTCATCAGCTTCTCGGACATGAAGGGGAGGAAGGGTTCGAATGCGATTGCAAGGTTGGCACAGGTCTGGAGTGCAATGTTCAGAATTGTAGCAGTGCGCGCCATATCGGTCTTTGACACTTTCCAGGGTTCCGTCTCCTGAAGATATTTGTTGCCGGCGCGTGCCATATCCATAGCTGTGCGCAAAGCATCGCGGAATCTGAATGCGTCCAACTGCTCGGTCATCTCGTTCTTGAGTTTCTCTACCTCAGCGATCAATTCCTTGTCAACATCAAGGAGTTCTCCGGCTGCTGGCACGTTACCCTCAAAATATTTATGGGTCAGCACTACGGCGCGATTGATAAAGTTGCCGAGAATTGCCACAAGTTCCGAGTTGACTCTCTGCTGATAATCACCCCATGTGAAGTTATTATCCTTAGTCTCGGGAGCATTGGCAGTCAGGACATAGCGGAGTTCATCCTGGCGTCCGGGAAGTTCCTGAAGGTATTCATGAAGCCAGACAGCATAGTTGCGCGACGTAGAAATCTTATTATCCTCAAGGTTAAGGAACTCGTTGGCAGGGACATTGTCGGGAAGATTATAGGATCCGTCTGCCATAAGCATTGCCGGAAAAACAATGCAGTGGAACACGATATTATCCTTGCCGATGAAATGAATCATGCGGGTATCTTTATCTTTCCACCATTTTTCCCAATCATCACCTACACAGTCGATAGTGTTTGAGATATATCCGATGGGGGCGTCAAACCAAACATAGAGCACCTTTCCTTCAGCACCCTCTACAGGCACCGGGATACCCCAGTCAAGGTCGCGGCTTACGGCACGGGGCTGAAGACCCATGTCGAGCCATGACTTGCACTGACCATAGACATTACTGCGCCACTCTTTGTGGTCTTCAAGAATCCATTGGCGAAGACGCGGCTCCCATTTGTCGAGGGGGAGATACCAGTGAGAGGTCTCTTTCAGCACCGGCGTATTTCCCGTTATGGCAGAGCGCGGATTGATGAGGTCGGTGGCGTTGAGAGATGTGCCGCAAGCCTCACACTGATCGCCATAAGCGTGTTCATTGCCGCAATGCGGACAGGTGCCTGTCACATAGCGGTCGGCAAGAAACTGATTAGCCTCCGCATCATAAAGCTGCTGGCTTGTCTTTTCAATAAACTCCCCTTTGTCGTAGAGTTTGCGGAAGAAGTCGGACGCAGTCTTGCGATGAGTCTCGGAGGTCGTTCTGCCGTAGACATCGAATGTGATGCCAAGTTCCTTGAAGGAGTCTTTTATGATGTTGTGATAACGATCGACTATATCCTGGGGAGTCACTCCCTCAGCTTTCGCCTTGATAGTGATGGGCACTCCATGCTCGTCGCTACCTCCGATGAAGAGCACTTCCTCACCTTTCAGGCGCTTATAGCGCGCGTAAATGTCGGCAGGGACATACACTCCGGCAAGATGACCGATGTGTACGGGACCATTAGCATACGGAAGCGCCGACGTAATCAGCGTTCTTTTAAATTCCTTACTCATATTTGGATGAAGTTGTTGTTATTTACGTTTCAACTAATTCGGATTTTCCTCAATGCCGCTATAGTTATTACTCGAAGTGAGATTTTCCTATTAGCTCAATCCGATTTATCTTACAAATTTAACTCTTTTTTTCGACATTCCGTACCCCTCTCTCTGACTAATCAACTTTTATAATGTCTTTATCTGCAATTTCTCCCATCTTTGCCATAAAAATAATAACTAAGTAATGAAAATTAAATCTTCCATTATTCCTCTTTCCATCCCTTCTTCCCTTCCGGATATCCTCGCCAAAGATGGCGAAGTTGAGAATTTCATAAATATTCCCTGGCTCTCTGACGAACTGGAGAATGCAAGCGATTCCGGTAACTCCGACAATAATTCTTCCAAACCCTCCTCTAATCCCGCTTTTCAACTCGCCCTGAATTTTGTTGAGAACAGCAATATCACATTTCCACCCGTTTCGACTCTTCTTTTTATCCATAATGCACCGGCATCGGAGGAGTTACTCTATTTTTTCCGCACAGGTTCCGGAGCGTTGGGATACATCGGCGCCGCGGATGGCAGATGTGTCTACATCCCGGGCATCCCTTCTTCATTAGCGGCTTCTATTCACACTTTTCTCCCTGCCGCGAATTTTATCAGATTAATATCCTCTTCAGGAATCTCCTATCTTCTCCCTGACAAGGAGGGGAAGGATTGGATCTTCGCCGGAGAACTGCCGTCAGCCCCGGATTTGTCGGTCGGTGAGACAGCGGCTCATGTCCCGGGTTATACCCTTACTGCCGGAAATTACCCGACCATCAGATTATCCATACCTCTATCTTCTACCTCTGATGTATCTCTCCCTCTGATTCAGAAATGGATTTCGGGTGAGGATTCTGCAGCACTGTCGGCTGCCAATTCTGAAAAAATTATCAAAAGTATTTTTGATGCCCTCATCAATTATTTCAGAGATACGATGAATGCGGGAAAATTTCTTTATCCCCCGGCGGTCATTGCCGCCTACGGAATGCCGACATATTACGGGCATATAACGCATCACATACCTTCCCTTAAAAAGTCCACCTATACAGATCTTGCAGATTTTCCCGTATCCATCGAAGATTTCGGGTGGTGGAATGGTATACTGAGCCTGGAAGTGATGATCCACCGTTTACCCTTGGATATTACGGCAATATTACGCACGGACGAAAACATCGAGAAATGGCAACTGCATTTCCCTTCCTTAGCGCTTTTCATCGATGAACCCGCAGATCTCACCGCTTCGGGAGCCTTTTCCGATTTGCCTGAGAGTCCTCGCAATCGCATGCTGACCTTTTCGCTTTCGCAGAAGATGACGAAAGCACTCTCCACTCTCCGCGAGGGGAATATCTCGGGCTCCCGATCATATCGCTTGGCTAAGTCGACATCTACTTCAGGTCTGAGAACCTGGATGACGACAATCCCACGCCCTTCCGTAAATGCCTCCTCTTACACTCCGGATTATTCCGATTGCAATCGATATTTCCCGGAAGTGGCAACCCATGCAGGATTAGACATCATATCACGCGGATATGCCGAAATCTTCGATGAAACCGGGGAGTGCAAAAAGCAATATATTACGCAGAGCTTATTTTTCAGCAATTCAGAATCCCCCCTCTTTTTCTCCCGAAGTTCACCAATGCCGAGCCAAAAATTACTTGCCGTGGGCGCATCACCCTCCGTTGGATTCTTTGAAGAGGCTGTTCGCAAGTTTTCGTTTTCTTCGGATGGGCTTAAATGGGGAGAGATTGTTGCGAACGTACCCGCTATCAGTCCTGAAATATGTCCGACAGACTCCGGCACTGCATTCATCTCCTCTCGCGGAATCGAATTTTTATCGCTTTCATCGAAGATTTCCACACTATTTTCTTTCTCGGAGATTCGCGAAGCGTTTGAAGAGTCAGAGCTTGCTTCAGAGATTGAACTTACCGAAGGAGATGAAACTATGATTGAAGCGCTAAGGTATGATTATCCCGGGAATGCATTGCTGATTACCCTCCGTCCGATGGCTGAAATCAACAGATCAATTCTAATGATAGCCGATCTTTCCCCGGCAGATGCCGCGCCGTCATTCTCTCTTCAAGAGAGACCGTCGGTTCCTCACAATCATCACCTCCACATTATTCAGAACTCCGGTCTCTGCACTCTCCGGATCGAACGCAAGAAATCCCCGAATGAAGTTGAATTGCAGGAAGAGGAATTACAGAAAGAGGGATTGCAGAAAGCGGAATTGCAAATTGAAAATGGAGAGAAAGAGATCTACTTTCGCACACGTCCGCTGAAACTCGGCAATCCATTCCGACTGAAGCGCATCTCCGAAATCAACAGCGATATCGAGAATGCCACTGCAATCATCGAAGGTTCCCATAACCTTGCCGACTGGCATATTCTTGCCGACCTCACCCTCCCCGCCTATGCCCTACGACTACCCTCCTGCCGCTATCACCGCATCACTCTCCGCGCCCCGGCAACCACCACTCCACCTCACCTCCTCTTCATAACACACACCCAATAAAATACAAATAACACACACCCAATAAAACCCAATAAAACACGAATAACACGCATAATTAAGCCGAGGTCTTGCAAAATAGGATTTTATTGCTTAACTTTGCATTGACTTCGAGCCATGCGTTGATTGACGAGAGTCAGAATTAGCGTAAAGTGCTGAAGTTCAGGATTGTCTTATGGTGTAATGGTAGCACTACAGTTTTTGGTTCTGTCTGTCCAGGTTCGAATCCTGGTAAGACAACTCTAAAACTCCTTCAATTTCCCATCCCGCGGATTTTGAAGGAGTTTTTTCATTTCCCACCCGAATTCCTCCCCTCCAATACTCACTCTTGCCCCCTGCTGCCACTCAATCAAAAAAAGTGTTAAAATTCATTTTTCATTTAAACCATTCTTTTCTTATTACGTCTTAACTTACGAACAGCATCGGGAAGCATCTCTGAATAAGTGCACGCAAATTAGCATCTTATCCAATTACAAAATGCATCTCCCCCGATTCTTTCACTAACTTACTTCTTAAAACAAGAAGAATCAAAATAGATAAATATTAATTACAACTTAAATTTTATACACGATGAAGAAATTAATGTTAGGAATCTCAGCGCTGATGCTTTCAGCACTTTCATTCAATACTTTTGCGGCTACTCAGTCGCCCGAATCAAAAGAAGGCAAGAAGGAATGCACCGAGCAGACCTGCAAGAAGAAATCCGAGTGCAAGAAAGAAGAGTGCAAGAAAAGCGATTGCAAGAAGTCTGAATGTAAGAAAGGTGACTTCAAGAAAGGTAATAAAGGAGGCAAGGACTTCGCCGGCAGAAATGGCAAGAAAGGTCAGCGTTCCGGCAAGGGGGGCAGACAGAATATGCAGGCAGCCCTTTTCGATGGCATCACCCTCTCTGCCGAACAGCAGCAGGAACTTCAGGCACTCCGCGTAAAAGCGAAAGATAATGCCAAGAAGGAGAAAGCTGAATTTGCGGCTAAAATGAAAGAAAAACGTGAAAAGGCTCGCGAAGACTACAACAAGGATGTGAAGAAGATCCTGTCAGCAGAGCAGTATGCCAAGTATGAGGCTAATCAGAAAGCCCTTCAGGCAAAGCGCGCCGAGAAAAAAGCCGCTATGCAGGCAAAGAAAACTGAAAAGAAAGCCGCTATGCAGGCAAAAAAGGCTGAAAAGCGCGTAAAGAACGAAGCTGAAAAGCTCTAATTTGAATTTTCCCGCGTCCGTCTGAACGGCGCACATAAATAACTGACACCCATTCATGCGAACATGAATGGGTGTCAGTTATTTATGTGCGAAAGAAAAGGGTTAAAGAAGAAAAGGATTAAAAAGGAGCCGCCCTTTCCTCAATCAATTACGACATAGTCAGCAAGGCGCGTATAAGGCAACTCGATATAGACGTTGCCGCGAAGATCGCGGCGGACATAGCGTTGCTCCGATTCGCTCACCATTTCCCTGAGATTCTGACCCTCGACGGGATAAAAAACATGCATCGTGTCCCATATACCCGAGTAGCGAAATCTCCCATAATCCGAAAGTATTACCTCCATTCCCGAAGTAAGGTTCTCTTTCATAGCCTGCTGTCTGCCGATTTCATCTTCCGGCAAGGGATTACGCCACGTTGATTCAAATGCCGCGCTCTTATCTTCCATGTTTATGATATTTTTCTTCTATTAAGTAGATATTTCCTGATTACGAACTCGTATCTTTCCGTATTTTTCCGTCATTTTCCGATTGATAATCGGAAAATGACGGTTTTGGAACGATTTTTGTTAAAGAAGTGTTAAAATACTCCTCTTTGCTATAACAATATCACCCCCCGGAATTGTTATAACATTGAATAAAAAAATATGTGGAAGAGAACTCTGTTTCAGATCTCTCCCGACATCTCGAGTGAATTAACATTTTGAAATTATTAATTTTATAAATATTAATTTTATAAATTTTCCGCCGGGAAGGAGGCATTTCTTTCAAAAGATTGATTGCCAATCCTGCGACAGGCGGACATAGAGAAAAAATATTATGGATAAATTATCTTATGCATGGGGTCTCGCCATGGGTATGCAGCTCAAAGGAATGGGCGTTAAGGAATTGCAGTATGATTCTTTCAAGGATGGTGTGAAGGTCGCTTTTGATGGCGGCACACCTGAAGTTTCTCCCGAAGAGGCTCAGAAACTTATCAACGATTATCTTGAGGATCTCCAGAAGAAAGCCACAGAAGCCGCTCAGGCTGAAGCAAAGGTGTTCCTTGATGAAAATGCCAAGAAAGAGGGCGTGAAGGTGACAGCGTCAGGTCTGCAGTATAAAGTTCTTAAGGAGGGTGAAGGCGCTACTCCGACAGCAGAGGACGACGTGACAGTCCACTACACAGGTAAACTTCTTAACGGCACTGTGTTTGATTCTTCAATCAATCGCGGCGAACCGGCTACCTTCCCCCTGAACCGTGTAATTCCCGGTTGGACTGAGGGTGTGCAGCTCATGAAGGAGGGTTCAAAATATGAATTCTACATCCCCTCTGACCTCGCTTACGGTCCGCAGGGTATTCCCAACGTGATTCCTCCTCACTCAACTCTCGTATTCGAGGTTGAGCTTATCAAGGTTGCTAAAAAGGAAGCTTAAGATGAGCATCAAGAATTTCAAGAAGGCGATGACGGCTGCTGCCGTCGTCGCTCTTGTCGCACCCGCCTTTGCATCCTGCAATAACACCGACAAGAAAGCCTCTGATTCCGCTGCGATGGAGGACATTCATCTGGCTCAGCCTGAGGAGGCTGCAGCTCCTGCAAAAACACAGATGCCCTATTCCGCAGAGTTTTTCAAGAACGAAGCGAATAAGGCAGCTTCAACTTCGGCAGCCGACTCCACTTATGTACAGACCGCTTCCGGACTGAAATATGCAGTCATCAAGGAAGGCACAGGAAAGATGCCGAAAGCCACTGACAAAGTGACAGTCAACTATGCCGGACAGCTCACGGATCTGGACGCTACGGAGTTTGACTCCTCTTATCAGCGCGGCGAACCGACCTCTTTCCCCCTTAACGGCGTGATTGCCGGCTGGACAGAGGGTCTGCAACTGATGAAGGAGGGCGCAGTCTATGAATTCTACATCCCTGCCGACCTCGCTTATGGCGAAAGAGGCGGAGGTCCGGTGCCCCCGAACGCTCCCCTTATTTTCCAGGTTGAGCTTATCAGTGTCGACGGAGAATAAATACTAATTTATTAAAAGCTGAAGAAGGCGCAACGGATGGACAACTCCGATGCGCCTTTTTCCCTTTTTCGGGAGTTTTCTTCCATTTCAGCAGATTTTTTGCTAACTTCGCATGATAAGACCTCAATATGCAGACAATGAAAAAAATTATCATGCCTTTTATGGCAATCGGCATCCTTATAGGGTGCGCCTCATGCAGCGGACGCACCGATGACAATATGCAACCGACGGGAGAGACGATCGAAGTCGTGATTCCCGAGCAGGATGTAGCGGAAGATGCCGTCATTGCAAACGGCGGTGAGGAGATTTCCGTTGAATTACCCGTCGATTCAGCTTCAGCTGAAGCCAATAAGTAAGTATTGAAGCCAATAAGTTTAAAAATATTATACACTGAATACAATGAAATTACGCAACATTCTCGGCGCCTGCGCCGCTCTTTCAATACTCCTCTCTTCATGCGGGGGTAACAATAACTCGGATTCTATCCGTCACCTCGGCGATTACAAGGAGACTACTGCAGCAGATTCCCTAATCTATTATTTCGGTCAGCTGCGTGCAGTCGACTACTGGCAGTATGCCCAACAGGACACTATCCTCAAGACTCAGCAGAGCCGTGAGGAATACATGAAGGGTGTAAAGGCAGGAATGGATGCCGTCAACTCCAGCGATGCATATAATCAGGGTCTCTATGTCGGAATCCAGCTTGCTATGAACATGAAGGAATTTCAGGAGGGCTACGGATGTAAGTTCGACCGAAAGATTCTTCTCAATGCAATCGAGGATGGCTTGAAAAATGATTCAATCATCGATGCCGGAGAAGCGAACGCCCGCTTCCGCGAAGTGCTCGAAGAGATGAATGTCCGTAAAGAGGAGGCTGACAAGAAAGAGGCTATAGAAAATCTCAGCAAGGAAGCAAAAGCAAACAATTGGGTTGAAATCAATCCTACGCTCTATGCTCACCCTGCCACTTCAGCAGGAAAGAAACTCACTGAGGGTCAGGTTGTGAAAGCCGAAATTGAGATTGCAACTCTTGATGGAAGAGTAATCGACAGCCGCCCGACTGACGCTCTTATGGTCGGCAGATCTTATCCCGGTCCTATCACTGATGCAGTCAACACTATGTCAGAGAATGAGAGCCGCACATTCTATACTACAGCTCCGGCTGTGATGGGACGCTATTATGAGCGCTACAATCTGAAGCCGACACAGATTCTCAAACTGACAATCAAACTCGGAGCTGCCGGCGCAGCAGCCCCCGAGCAACCCGCTCAAGCAGAAGAGTAATGAAATCTATGTCGAACCCTGTCATCGACAGTCTGAAAGAAAAAGAGCATCTGAGCATTCTCTTCGTCTGCCTCGGCAATATATGTCGCTCTCCGGCTGCCGAAGGGATTGCCCGGAGCTACGCGGAGGGAAAGGGGGTCGCAAAGCGGTTTGATTTCGATTCGGCAGGTCTCTACGGAGGTCATGCAGGAGAGTTACCCGATCGCCGCATGAGAGTTCACGCTTATCAGCGGGGCTATAACCTTACTCATCACAGCCGCCCCGTCCGCTCTTCCGACTTTGAGGATTTCGACCTCATCCTCGCGATGGACGACAGCAATTATTCGCGCCTGCGCGCTTTCGCCCGCACGCCGGAAGAGGAAGCCAAAGTGGTCAGAATGACGGATTTCTGCCGTTCGCACCCGAATGCCGACCATGTGCCGGATCCCTACTACGACGGTGCGGAGGGTTTCGAGAAGGTGCTTGATCTTCTGGAGGACTCCTGCGGAGCGTTGATCGATACCCTTTCCAACAATTAATCAAGCTATTTTATAGATTATGAAGAAATTAATTGCAGCTTTAACTCTGACAGCAGGAATTGCATTTTCAGCTGCCGCCGACTCCGCCCCTTCTTTTCCCGGCGGACAGGAAGCTCTGAACACATATATCGAGAATAATCTCAAATACCCTCAGGCTGCCAAAGATAATGGCATTGAAGGGATTGTCAACGTCTCCTTCTCAGTCAAGGCTGACGGCTCAATCGGTTCGATCAAGATAGTCAGAATGATTGATCCCGATCTTGAGCAGGAAGCGATCAGACTCGTAAAGAACATGCCCGCATGGACTCCCGCTGAGAAGGGGGGAGCGGCTGTGGATGAAGTCGTCACTCTCCCTATCAAGTTTAATCTTCCTGCTGAATAATCCCCACAATATCAAGCAATGCTCCGGAACGCCCTCAAGACTCTCTCCGCAATCTGCATTCTTGCCGCTATGGCAGCATGCGGACATTCCTCTTCCGAGAAGGATTCATACGCCGAGACTATCTCCCTTGATGAATGGCAACCGGACGTAGCGCTTTTTGCAGACAGACCCGAAGAGTCCGATTCGCAGCGCCGAGCCGATTCCATTGCTGACGAGGAGATGATCGCGAAAATTGACACTGCCCTTGTTAACTCCTCTCCGGCTGCTGATTCTCTGATTGAGGATGCTATCGCTAATGAGGAGAACCGCTCGATCGTGGGGAGGAACGCCGGGGCCGGCAGGATATATGTGCGTTCGCTCGGCAGACTCGCTGACGTCTTCAACGACAGCAATCATCTCCAGCTCGCACATGCGGAACGCATAGGAATTACCCCCATATCGGATGTAAGGTCGCTTTATCGCACGCGCCGACCAATCGTAAAGGTGGAGACCAACAAGGATTTCCGCGTGGATGAACTGACTCATTCCCTCCCCTTCCTTGTCCCGGAAGCGGAAAGACTGCTCCATGATATCGGCAGATCTTTCCACGATAGCGTGGCAGCAAGAAATGGGGGCGATTACAGGATTATAGTGACGAGTGTGCTGCGCACGCCGACAACGGTCAGAAAACTGACGCGAATAAACCGCAATGCCGTCAGCAAGTCGACCCATCAGTATGCCACTACTTTCGACATCACTTACACCCGTTTCGAGCCAATAGGAGATTCCGACCCTACTTCTGCCGAAGATCTTAAGAATGTACTTGCCGAAGTGCTCCATAATCTCCGCGCGCAGGGACGGTGTCTCGTAAAATTCGAAAGAAAATCCCCCTGCTTCCATATTACGGTCATTCAGTAATCTCATAAGTAAGTAATGAAAATTAATGTGTATATAAAACTTAAAGATTTTTGAGATAATTTCCATGCGGAAGAAAGGAAGATACTTTAGTATCTGACTGACTGACAATTGGAAATTAGCCAA
>JAAVBC010000014.1 GCA_014803765.1 Bacteroides sp.
ACAAAGGATATTTTGGGTTCTTTTCCAAAGATTTCATCGGTCACGATGCCCGCATCGCTCCCTCTTCAACTTTGAAAAATAACTCCAAAATCTCTCTTTGTGCTAAAATCATTTAAAACCAAACACTCTCTTAACGACATCCCTTGATATTCCAAAATCTAAGATAGATTCATATTATCTTGGATGCCAAAGACTTCTTATTAATTGCAGACAAGAGTGTTAAGAGTAACACCTGCCATCGCGACATAGGAGCGGGAGAATTGTCGGATAAAAGCAATTGTAGTCTGTCTGGGCTTTCTGACAGAGGGAGCCACGTAATCTTCACGAAGATAAATTGTGGAATCGTTAGGCATAGGCATTTAGATTTTCATAAATTAGATTTTAATATAAAGTATCTGTAATGTTTACTTACATACATATAACGCCGACAATCTCAAAATATTATGAATCCCTGAACAATAATGTTTTTTGAAAACTCATAACTATAAAAATGCTTTCAAAACTTTAATAAGGAAATTTAAACGTTGAATTTTAACAATTATTATGTAGAATCTTTACAATAAAATTTGGAAACATAGTTGATTTTGCCTATCTTTGCATTAGAAACACGCATCAGGAGTTAATAACTTAGTGTTTCGACCCCAAAATAACTCAAAATATAATATTTCATAATCACTCAAATCGAATTTTGCCTATAGAAGGAACTCTACCTAATCAAAATTGAAGAAATAATGGCAAATTATTCAAGCATGCCCGACGAACAGTTGGTCAAAGCTTACGCACAGGGTAGTAACGAGGCATTTGACGCTCTTTTGAAGCGCCATCAGGATCGCGTTTTCAATTACATTATCAGAATTGTAAAGAATGAGGATCTTGCCAACGATATCTTCCAAGAGACTTTTGTAAAGGCTATTCTGACAATCAAGCAGGGTCGTTATACAGAGAATGGCAAATTCCCCGCGTGGATTTCACGCATTGCCCATAATCTTATAATCGATTACTATCGTCAGGAAAAGTCAGAGAATCTCCAGTCGACTGATCTGGAGGATGTCGACATACTGAATCGTAAGGACCTTTGCGAAGCTACAATAGAAGACCTGATCATCAACGATCAGATTCTCAATGATGTCAAGTCTCTCATTCAGGAACTCCCCGAATTGCAGCGGGAGGTGCTTCAGATGCGCTATTATCAGAATCTCTCTTTTAAGGAGATTGCTGAGAAGACAGGTGTCAGTATCAATACTGCACTTGGAAGAATGCGTTATGCGATCATCAATCTTCGAAGGATCGCAGCTGAAAAGGAGATTATCCTGACTTTATAACACTGAACGCATCCCTCTCATTCAATTATTTGAATGAGCTTAATACTCTTTGCGTTTAGTTTGCTGATTAAAAATATGGCGGTGTCGTAATATTTTACGACACCGCTATTCTTTTAGAGCTATTATATCATTGCTTCTTCAGGCGGAGGGAGGTCCAACCGCCCTCTTCTTCAAGGATTGTTTCAATTGACAATCCATATAGCGAAGCAGCCCTTTCAAGCATCGCTACATCTTCCCTATAAAAACCGCTGAGGAGCATTTCTCCACCGGATTTCAATGCAGCACTATAACGCCCGAGATCTGCCAGAATTACATTTCTGTTGATGTTCGCTATAAAGAGATCAGCCGGGATAAGAGAGGACAGGGCGGAGGAGTCTCCCGTCAGTATCTCAACATTCACATTGTTGAGTCTGACATTCTCACGCGCATTCTCTGCCGCATCAGGATCAATCTCAATACCCGTAATGCTTGTGGCTCCCCGCATTGCTGCAAGGATGGAGAGGATACCGGTGCCGGTGCCCATATCAATGACACTCTTATCCTTGAGATCCATTCCGAGCAGGTGGCTGAGCATCATAGAAGTAGTAGCATGATGACCTGTCCCGAACGCCATCTTCGGATCAATCACAATATCATATTTCGCTTCCGGCACATCCTTATGGAATGTGCTATGGACTACGCAATCGCCACCGATCAAGATCGGTTGGAAGTAATTTTTCTCCCACTCTTCATTCCAATCCTGACTCTTTATAAACTCATCCTTGATTTGCCAATCTATATCCATTGGAAAATCCGAAAGCATTTCCTTAACACTCTCTGCCGAATATCCGGAAGCCTCAATGTAGGCGGTGAGTCCGGTCTCATCTGCTACAAACGACTCAAACCCCATATCAGCAAGAAAAGCAGCCATCAGATCCGAGGCTGCTTCCGAGACGGGGGAGTATGTGATTTTCAATTCAATATAATCCATTACCTTTTCTAATGCATTATTTCTTCTTAAAAATAGATGCAATTTTTCTGACATGGGTAAAAATGGAATACCCGATCATTGCATAATCAACGTAGTTCATTCCCTTTATGAACCGCGAAGCAATTCCGGAAGCTCTTCCAAGGGGTTTTGCCTTTCCGGAATAATCCTTACTGAAAGGGGAACTATTCTTGAGTTTCAGCGCATTATATTGCATCTTCTCTTTGCAAAATTCCTTTTGCAGAAGCACTAAAGCCCGACGATGGCGGATTTCCCGAATTGTCAGACCCTTGATTTTAACGGGCTCGACACTCTTCAGATCCTCGGGAAGTGCGATGTTCTGTTCTTCACTCATTTTCTTTTTCGGGTTTAATGTCAAGAATTAATTTGCTAATAAGTCGCGAAATAGGATTCTCCAATAGAGGACGACGCAGGAGATATATCACTGCGATGATGACCAATATGACTCCGCATACACTCAGACAAGCGAGCCATTTCGCCATGAACATCGTGAAGACGTCGACAAGCGCGAGGGCGAGAAGGAGTAAAATCACCATCCCCAGCAACATTGCTACTGCTCCCAGAATGAGGGTAGACAGCAGGACAGTCAGTTTCTCTGCCATCGTCAGACGTGCATACTCTATTTCGAGTTTTATCCATTTTTTGCCATTATCAAAAATAGTTCCGATAAGGCTTGCTATACTATCTTTCATATTTCTACGGAGTCTTAGTGAATCCCGAAGAGTTCCACTTTTATATAAGAAAAGTGCGGATTCAAAACGTAAGCTTAAAATCCGCACTTAAAGCTACTTTCACATTCTTCTATCCCAATGATTGCGAGAAAGATTCCTGCAATCCGGAAAGAGATGTGGATTATTTTCCATATTTATGCTTCTTCTCCGGAAAGTTCAGCCACGAGGGCGTCAACTTCTGCATCGCTGATCTTGATGCCGTTGCGGCGCAAGATTTTGCAGATACGATGGCGGAGATCCTCACCCTTTTCAGGTGCAAAAAGAAGAGCCGCGCTGCAACCTACAATTGCGCCACCAAGGAAAGCGTAAAGAATATTTAGAGATTTCATTATTTCTCGAATTTAATAATATTAATAATAGAAGAAGTAAAATCTTCGGGGGTTATTAGATGTGCTGCTCGATCTGATCTTCGATTTCATCCACGAGTTCTTCCATCTCGCTTTTCTTGAGATTGATGCCCTTTTCCTTAAGGAGCTTCACAATCTTATTGCGAGTGCTGCTACCTTTTTCGGGAGCGAGAAGAAGACCAACTGTTGCGCCTGCGATAGCGCCACCGATTACTGCACAAATAACATGAAGAGGTTTCATAATAATATCTTTTTTAGTTAATAATTCTTTTGATTAAAAATCTTTGTTGAGAGCCGATTAGATTCCCGGTAAGCCGGATTCTTTATGACTCTATATTCTTAACAATGATATTCAATCAAAGTTCATGGAATCATTAAAAAATTTTATGAAATATTATTAAGTGAGTTAAGTGAGTTATATTCTCATCCTTAACGGGGTCTTTAATACGCAAGCGCGAATCCTTCGCCCGCCATTTCGGGATGCAGACTCATGACACTCTCTTTGTAAGCCATCACACCCTGCTCGGTCAGCTCGACGAGTTCATATTCACCCTGCGGACCTGCCACGCGGACATGAGTATCGTCGACAAAAGTCATGAAGGGGATATTCTCTCCATTCACCTCCACAGCCCAGGTTTGCTCATCCTCGATAAAGTTAAGGCGTGTTGATTCAGAAGTCAGCGTATTGGTGATTGTATAACCCTTTCCATCACAAGCGATCTCATATTTTCCATGAGGAGTATCGACTACCTTGACAGAAGCCGTCAGAGGATTTCTGCCTGTCCAGAACTCGATTGAGTTGAGAACGAGGACATCTGCAAGAGAAGTCACTTCGTAAACCGGCAATACCCAAAACGCAAAGAACACGAGTTCGTTAAGGAATTTGGATCCGACCTGATTGTTCCATTTCAACACTGACTGAGTAAGGCGGAAACTTCCGATGCAGCTTGTCAGACTCATCGAACCAAGCAGCAGACAGACTGTTGCGACAGTGATATATCTCTTTTTCATCGCTTTCGTATTTATTATTAAAATTTTGTTAAAAAGTCAATATTTTCACCAAAGATAATATATTGTCGGCATATATACAACATTTTCCTTATTCTTGGTTTATTATCCTACTGGGTTGCGATATGGGAGCAACAGCAGGTTACTATTTTTTGCGGGATGGGGCTTGAAACGAGGAGGAGTAGCCGTCATTATGTCCGCGATGTCCTTTGACAATGCGGGAGGCGAGTCCGATGTTGCGACTTCCGACCGTATTGTTAATACGATCAATCGTCTGCATAAAGCGCCTTATCAATATTTCGTGCTCATCTTCTTCCTGAAATAACGAACCGGCTACCCCAAAATCCTGCGAGATATCTCCGATCCAGACTCCTGCCCGCTTGAAGGGGACTCCATCGAGATAGATATTGTCGAGTATATGCAGGGCTGCCTCTGTAAGCTGAATCGTATCATTGGTAGGGTGGGGGAGTCGCACTGCCCCTTCCGGTTTACACCCTGAAGGGTGGGGATGAAAGGGATTCGTGCGCAGATATACTCCGATCGAACCTGCCACTCCCTGCATTGCCCTCAATTTCCGTGCACAATCGGAAGTGTAGATTACTATGCGGGCGCGGATGTAATCATAATCATCGATATCTTCGGGGAATGTGCGGCTTTCACTGATGCTGTCCTGAAGCAGACGATCTACATGTTCCAACTCTATGCAGGGTCGGCAATGCAGTTCGAGCCATGAACGCTCGCCTGTCACTCCCAGCGACTGGCGAACCCATCCGGAATTGCATCTGGCAAAATCCCCGATTGTATACACACCGTTCTGATATAGCTTTTTCGATAATCTTCTTCCGACACCCCACAAATCCGATATATTCATCTTGTCCAGAATTGGCATTGCATCCTCTTCTCCATATATAATACTGACCCGTTCACCACTCTTTTTGGCAGTTTCCGTAGCAATCTTCGCCAATGTCTTCGTCGGCGCAAAACCGATTGTGACCGGGATATGCATTTCATCCCAGCATGTTTTATAAATGGCTTCGCCGATAGAGGGAAGGACATCTACAGGTATGCCGGTCATATCAAGGAAAGATTCATCAATCGAGTAATCAAGAGCGGAGGGGACAAACCGCCGGAAAATATCATGAACCCTCAGGCTTATATCGCGATAAAGCAGATGATTTCCGGAGAGCGCTATCAGTTCTCCCTTTGCGATCATATCCCGAATCTCAAATGCCGGTTGCCCCATCCGTACACCCATCCGTTTGGATTCATTGCTGCGCGCCACGACACATCCGTCGTTGTTACTGAGCACGACAACAGCCTTTCCCTCCAAAGAGCGGTCGACACTCCTCTCGCAGGATACAAAGAAATTATTACAATCTGCAAGTCCTATCATGATTTTTTCATGCGTTTGTTTTGATCTTTCATAATACAACGATACTCCTATACGGGGCTAAATCCCATGCAATAGTCAGTCGTTGAGAAGTAAGAACGGTCCTTCCATTCTCATAAATTCCTCCTCACATAATCTGCGTATCAAGGTGCGTACTCTTGAAATCTCATCAGCGAACTCCACTTCTATCATCTCATATCTCACAGTGCCGGAGTGCTTCTGAAAGTATGCAATGACAGTTTTGTATAACTCTGCCTCAGACATGCGGGTTGATTTAGTTCTCTCCCGGCGGCAGACATCACATTGCCGACATGCCGTAGGGTTAGGTTCGCCAAAATACGCCAACATTCTCTCTACCCGGCAGCTATCCGCATTGGCTGCATAGTCAATCATTGCCTCAATCCTATGCTCACGGCGTTTGAAACGATCTTCATAGACTGCCCTCCCGATCTGGATATAACGCGGCTCCTCGCGCGATGTCGGCATATATATATAAGGTGTGCGACTGCGAGGCACATAACTGATTATCTTTAAGCGAGCGAGCTCAAGAAGACCCTGATACACCTCCTCATCCGTAATGTTCAGCTCCCGGGCGAGACGCTTTTCATTTATATACACGAAATCCGAGAAGAGACCGGGATATAAGCGGAGCGCCATGGCGAGCACCCTGTCGCCTCGTTCCGATTGCCCGCGGGCGTGATAGAGATCTTCACGTGTCAGTCGAATCATAATGCGCGAGGAGTTTTCCCGCTCATCTATAAATTGCATATATCCGGCTCTTTCGAGTATTGCCAAGGAGGACTTTACTTGTTCCGCCTGCATACGGAAAGTGGAAAGAAAGAGGTCGAGGTCGAACTCATACATTCTATCGTAGCCCTCGCTGACAGCTATCGAAAGATAATTGCATACACGTTCATACACCTTTTTTATCACCTCCCGATCCGGAAACTCAAGAGTGAGATGGCGACGCAATTTAGCTTTGTCTGAGGCATTATAGAGCAGCACGGCGTATGATGGCTTTCCATCTCTGCCGGCGCGACCTGCTTCCTGATAATATTCCTCAAGAGATGGAGGCATATCATAATGAACGACGAGACGCACGTCCGGCTTGTCAATACCCATTCCAAAGGCATTAGTCGCTACCATTACCCTTATTTCATCCCGCCTCCAGGCATTCTGGCGTTCTTCCTTTACGTCAAAGGATAGTCCGGCGTGGTAGAAAGTAGCGTTGATTCCGATGCTTTCCAGATACCCGGCAATCTCCATCGTGCGCTTTCTGTTGCGCACATAAATTATCGCACATCCTGACGTTCGCTGGAGAATCTTTCCTATCTCATCAATTTTCACTTCCGATTCCCTGACGACATAACTGATGTTATGTCGGGAGAACGACATCTGGAACGTATGATTTCCCGGTCGGAATTCCAGTTGCCTGCGGATATCTTCTGCGACTTGCGGCGTTGCAGTAGCCGTAAGAGCAAGCACGGTCAGGGAAGGGAATTGCTTGCGAAGTTCTTTTATCTTTAGGAATGAGGGACGAAAATCATACCCCCATTGCGAAATACAATGCGCTTCATCGACTACGATCAGAGATGGCTTGAGTGCCCGCAGTTCATCAAGGAAGCGTCTGCTTTGAAGGCGTTCGGGGGCGACATATAGAAACCGGACCCTTCCGTTGACGAGCTTCTCCCAAGCGACACGCTGCTCCGGCAGAGTCATTCCGCTATGGAAATAGACGGCATGCAGATGATGCCGGCGCAGATTATCGACCTGATCTTTCATCAGGGAAATCAAGGGGGATATAATCAGGGTGAGTCCACCTATGGCAAGACCTGCCACCTGAAACACGATGGATTTTCCGCCTCCTGTCGGCATGAGTCCAAGTGTGTCATGCCCGGCGAGCACGGATTCAATAATCTCCTCCTGAAGCGGACGGAAAGAATCGTAACCCCAATATTTTTTTAGAATAGCGTGAATGTTGCGTTCGCTCATTATTGTTTTGATGGGCGGATATCGCGGATCATCAATTGCACTGATTCTCCATTGCTGTTATGCTTAGCCGGCTCGATAGTGTAGCAGATATCGATCGGCTTGTGGGCATGGATCAGCTCGAAGTAGGGCGCCATGTTGAAGGCAATTGCATTGATTACGCGACTCGTGCTGTTATCTTCAAGTTCAAGTTTAATATGTTCAAGGTTTTTGCCGACAAGCTTACTCGTACCGAAATCAAAGACATTTTTGGTGCAGAATACAGGCTTTTGATTTCCCGGACCGTAAGGGTTCAGCTTGCGCAGGGAGCTGACGAGTTCCGGCGTAATGTCAGCGAACTCGATTGTAGCGTCAATGTCAAGCTGAGGGGAGAGCTGGTTGGGCTGGATATGTTCTGCCACATATTGTTCGAAGCGGCGTCTGAATTCAGGAATATTTTCCTCCTTGAGGGATAAGCCTACAGCGTAGGTATGTCCTCCGAAGTTCTCGAGCAGATCGCGTGTGCTGTTGACTGCGGAATATATATCGAAACCCTGCACGGAGCGCGAGCTGCCGGTAGCAAGACCATTGGAATATGTCAGCACTACGGAGGGCTTATAGTAAAGTTCAGTCAGACGGGATGCCACGATACCGATGATTCCCTTATGCCAGTCCTTATTATAGATGACAATAGAGCGCTTATCCTGAACGATTCCAACATTCTTCTCAATGAGATTATTGGCTTCCTCAGTGATTTTCTTATCGAGTTCCTTGCGGTCTTTGTTATATTGGTCGATATCTTTTCCTTTCTCGTAGGCATCATGAAGATCCCGGCTTACGAGAAGATCTACGGCTTCCATTCCGCTCTGCATTCTTCCGGAAGCATTGATACGCGGACCGATCTTGAATATTACATCGCTGATAGTGATATCTTTGTTGGTAAGCTTGCAAAGGCGGATAATGCTTCTCAGTCCGAGATTGGGATTAGAGTTGAGGCGGCGCAACCCATGATAAGCCATAACTCGATTTTCATCTACAATCGGCACGATATCAGCCGCTATGCTGACGGCGCAGAGATCAAGCAGAGATTCAAGTTCATTGTGGTTGCTGAGTCCGTTGCTCAGAGCGAACGCCTGCATAAACTTAAAGCCCACGCCACATCCGGACAGATGCTGACAAGGATATGTTGAACCCGGCATCTTGGGATTAAGGATAGCGACTGCATTCGGAAGCTCCTCATCCGGAACATGATGGTCGCAGATTATGAAGTCAATCCCTTTCTCCTTGGCGTATGCAATCTCATCATTGGCTTTAATACCACAATCGAGCACAATCACGAGCTTAACATCATTTTCCGCAGCATAATCTATGCTTTTGCGTGAAATTCCGTAACCCTCTTCATAGCGCGTCGGAATATAGTATTCGATGTTGCTGTAATAGTTCTGAAGGTACTTATAGACCAGAGCTACAGCAGTAGTGCCGTCGACATCATAGTCGCCATAAATCATTATCCTCTCCTTGGCGCCCATTGCTTTGTTCAGTCTATTGACTGCTTTCTCCATATCCGGCATCAGGAAGGGATCATGAAGGTCGCTGATTGACGGAGTGAAGAACGCAGTAGCCTCGGCGGGAGTTTTAACTCCGCGGCGCACGAGTATCTCAGCGACGGTCTTATTGCCGCCACACTCTGCGAGAATGTCGTCCGTCAGCTGCTGTTGCTGCTTTGTGAGAGGTTGATAATTCCAGTTGGTTGTCATGGTCTATGATGTCAGAGAATGCTGTCGGTAAAATTAGCCGAGGAAGATAAGTAAGTAATAAGAAGAATTCGGAAATACTCCCTAATTATACAAAGGTAGCAAAAAATCTCCAAATCCGGACTATATGCAATCTTATTTTTCTTAAAATTTTCGCAAAAGAGGTAATAAAAATCCCCAACCTGCATATCAAGTTGGGGAAATATGGAAGTTTAATATTCCGGACTCTCTGATTCAAGATTGGGAACTTCGCCGTATTTATTGGGGAATGGCTGGCTCTCTGTGCAGAGATAGACGATAATGATTATCGTGCCGATGACAGGGAGCAGAAGCCATAGCCAGTTCCACCCGCTGCGACCCGTGTCGTGAAGCCGGCGGAAAAGAAGACCGAAATATGGGAGAAGAATGAAGAGCGACCATAGATAGACGACTCCGTTCCACACCGTAAAGGCAGGTTGCTCGGCTACTCCGTTCGCAATATTCTGAATCAGTGTGCCGTAGACCGGAGCGACCAATACAATGCCGACAATCTGAGTGAAGAGATAGAACCACCAGAACTCGGAGCGCGAAGCTCTCCCGGTAAACACGCAATACTTGGTAAATGCTCGTCTGATTGCATCCCAAAAAGAAACTTGATACTGACGCATAATCTATAATTTTAGGTTAATACTTACTTATCTTTCCTAACACCTATCCTACAAAATAGGTTACAAAAAAAATGATATACCTCACAAATCTATAAAAAAATATCTATTTTCCCCAATTCTCCGGCATATTTTTTCAGTTTTTTAGTCTAAAATACACAAAATATCCGCATACAATTCAAATATTTGCGCGGATACAGAATAACGAAATTTCATTTTGTCGCTATTTTTTCGTATCTTTGCCGTACTGAATCATTCGCCAATATATGTATTTACTTTCATAAATCAATGAAAAAGATAGCAATATACGGAGCAGGAGGTCTCGGTCACGAAGTTGCCGCCGCGATACGCAACGGATGGATCAGGGACTCGGAGAATTGGAAAATCATCGGATTTTTCGATGATCGGAATTTCTCTGACAACCCGACCGACCGACTATGCGGTGAATGGTTAGGAGGGGTTGACACGCTTAACGCCTGGAAAGAACCGATTGGAGTGATTCTCTGTTTCGGCAATCCTAAAATCCGAAGGGAGATAGCTGACAAAATCACGAATCCACTCGTTGACTTTCCAAATTGCATTTCTTCCAATTTCCGGATTTCTGATCCGGAGTCATTCTCAATCGGGAAAGGAAATATCATTCAGGGAGACTGCATTGCTACGACCAACGTCGCTCTCGGCGACTTCAATCTGCTCAACGGGAGTGTGGTTGTCGGGCATGATACGATTATCGGCAATGCCAACGTATTAATGCCGGGATGCCGGATTAGCGGAGAGGTCGCCATTGGCAATTCAAATCTCTTCGGGGCAATGTCGTTTGTGATGCAAGGACTTCTGATTGGCAACGATATAACCCTTTCGCCCCTTTCAGCTCTTCTCTCCAACCCCGGAAACGGGAATACTTACATTGGTAATCCCGCTAAAATATTTAAATTGTGATATCCACGTTGATTATACCCTGTAACAGTGCAACAGTAAGTTACGAAGGGTTTAATCCGGAGATTTTCATTAACTGATCATCATAAAATACTCAACAAAATGGAACTCAAGGAATTCATTGATAATTTTGCTGACCAATTTAATGATACTGACGCTTCTGAATTCACTGCTGACACTGTCTTCAAAGATCTCAGCGAGTGGTCGTCGCTCGTTGCTCTGAATATCATCGCGATGGTCGATGAGGTGTATGACGTGACACTGAAAGGGGATGATATTCTCAATGCGCTATCTATTGAAGATCTCTTCCATATCGTAGCTTCAAGGTAAGTTATGGCTTTCATCAAATTCAATAATTGCAAAATTGCAGGTATCAGTGCTGGAGTTCCTGAAAATGTCGAACCGACCATTTCTAATTCAGACCGATATGCAACTGAGGAATATCTGCAGACAACAGGGATTCTGGAAAAGCGATACTCTAATGAGTTCACTGCTTCCGATCTATGTCTGCCGGCAGCCGAACGATTAATAGCTGATCTCGGCTGGGATAGGAAGGATATCGATGGATTCTTCTTCATTAGTCAAACCCCCGATTATATTCTTCCTGCCACATCCTGTGTGCTTCATGGAAGGCTCGGGCTACCGAAATCATGTATGACTCTTGATATTTCTCTCGGTTGTTCGGGATGGGTATATGGAATATCTACAGCTATGGGCATGGTGGAATCAGGCTATCTCCGTAAAGTTCTTGTGCTGGCAGGGGATGCCCGAAAACATGCCGAAGAGGAGCCGGATCAATTGTTCGGCTATGCAGGCACAGTGACTGCCATAGAATATAATCCCCTGAAAGCAGCCCCCGTGATGATTCAGTTAGGTTCCGACGGCACAAGATTCGACACCATCATCCGCCCAGGGGGGGGGTCGCGTAACCAACTGAATTTCAACTCGTTATCGCCCAAAAAGTGTGAAGATGGGCGTCATCGTCATGCCCTCCAGACACGCATGAAGGGTATGGACGTATTCGCATTCGGAATTACTACAGCTCCTAAGTCAATAAAGCAACTCAGCAAAGAATTCGGATTTGACTATCATGATTATGATTTCGTCGTATTTCATCAGGCAAATCTCATGATGAATGAAATCATACGTAAGAAACTCAACCTTACTCCTGAAAAGGTGCCCTACAGTCTGACTAAGTTCGGCAACACCTCTTCAGCATCAATCCCTCTGACAATAGTTACACAACTTGCCGACAAACTCAAAGGTCATAAGAAAATTATCGGATGTGCTTTCGGGGTTGGTCTTTCATGGGGCACCATCGCTTTCGAGACCGACGACCTTGTGATCTCTCCTCTTGTGGAACTTCCATCAACCAATAATATTATATCAGATGGGAATTAATTGGAATCCGTTTTCTCTTGAGGGCAAGAGAATATTGGTGACCGGAGCTTCCTCCGGCATCGGGCTCTCAACTGCCATAGAAGCAGCCAAACTCGGGGCGCACATAGTGCTTGTGGCTCGCAATGAGTCCCGGCTGAATGATACTTTTAACGCCCTTCCCGGGGAATGCCATTCCATCATCTCAGCTGACCTTACAGATGAGACAGCAATAAATCGCGTGGTTGATGAGTGCGGTATGCTTGACGGGGCTGTCTTTTGCGCCGGAAAAGGTCTGACCCTCCCTCTGCAGTTCTCCGACCGCGCTCGCTTCGATGATGTCTTCAATATCAATTTCTTCTCTCCGGCTGAGCTTCTCCGATTGCTCTATAAGAAGAAGAAATTGACGAAAGGGGCATCTGTAGTGCTGATTTCCTCCATGGGTGGAACCCGCGTGTTCTCAGGAGGCAATTCCATCTATGGAGCTTCGAAAGCCGCCTTGGACTCTTTCGTGAAGTTTGCAGCAAAGGAGTTCGCAGCGCGCAACGTGAGAGTCAACAGTATCTGCCCTGCAATGATAGATACCCCCCTTATCCATCGCGGCACAATCTCGGACCAACAGTTGGCAGAGGATGCTAAACGCTATCCTCTTAAACGCTATGGCAGACCGGAGGATGTAGCGTATGCCGCCGTCTATCTCCTCTCCCCGGCGTCGGCGTGGGTCACCGGCACTTCCATGATTATCGACGGAGGTCTTTCCATCTCCTGAGAGCATCGTCTATTTTAACCACAAAAGAAACGAGGCAGACCACATCCATCAAATGAAATATCCGGTAAAATAAGATGAGAAAAAGCAATAATGTAAGAGAAATAATAGCGGAAGCTTTAAATGTTTCCCCGGATTGCATCACGGATAATCTGGGAATCGGAGGAATACCACAATGGGATTCTATGGGGAATATGGCAGTTATAGCAGCCCTTGAAGAGCAACTGGACATCGAGTTTCCGATTGAGGATCTGTTTGAGCTTACTTCCGTAAACGCAATCATTGAAGAAATCGAGAAAATAAGCTGATTTTCTTTTCGGTTCTCTATCGATAAATCTTATAAATGTATTCATAAATGATTGATATATCCCATAGCCCGATTCTGACCGCAACATTCCGTAATGCCGCAGAGATGCCGGACAAGACGGCTGTCATTACAACTGACGGCAAGGAAATTTCATATTCTACGCTGCAGCGCAATATCCTCCGTTGCGCCAACTGGCTTTATCAGCATGGAATATCATCGGGCGACCGGATTATGATTTCTGCCGAAAAGGATGTAAAGTTTATTTATCTCTATCTTGCCGCTCATCTTATTGGAGCCGTGAATGTCGTGGCGGACGCTGAAGATAATGCGTCGCGTCTGAAACATCTGGCTGACATTGCCAAACCTGCTATCTGCATAGGGATCGAGTCGGCAGACAGGCGGAGTTATCTTTATTCTGAAATAAATCTTTCAGATGAGTTGGAGGCTGATGGTCAGATTCCCACATATCAGGAAGGAAATGCAGAGAGGATTTCTCCGGATACCCCTGCCGATATTATGTTCACTTCCGGAACTACGGGGATTCCTAAGGGAGTTGTCCTGACTCATGCCAACATCGCCGGGGGAGCACGAAATATCAATTCCTTCATAGGCAACACGGCTGAAGATGTCGAGCTCTTATGTCTGCCGGTCAGCCACTCTTTCGGACTTGGAAGATTGCGATGCAGTCTGCTGGCGGGGGCTACAATCGTAATGCACGACGGATTTGCCAATCTTAAATCTGTATTCAATGCATTTGAGAAATTTCGCGTCTCAGGCTTCGGAATGGTTCCGGCAGCCTGGGCTTATATCAGAAGATTCAGCGGCGACTTCATCGCAAGGTATGCCCCGCAATTGAAGTATATAGAAATAGGGAGTTCAGCTCTCCCTCACGAGGAAAAGCAACTTCTTTGCGAACTTTTCCCGACTACACGCATCTGCATGCATTATGGTCTGACGGAGGCATCGCGGGCTGCTTTTATGGAGTTGCATGAAGACAAAGAGCATCTTGATTCAGTAGGGAAGAGTGTAAACGGAAAAGTTGATATCCGCATATTAGGGAAAGATGGCAGAGAGGCGACTCGAGGAGAAATGGGGGAGATATGCATAAAAGGGGACATCGTCACTCCGGGGTATCTTGATTCCGCTCAGAACAAGGAAGCTTTCGTCGGCGATTACTTTCGTTCAGGGGATGTAGGATACATAGATGAGGTGGGCTATCTTTATCTCACCGACCGCATAAAGGAGATTATCAATGTCGGAGGCAAGAAAGTCAGTCCGATTGAGATTGAGGAGGAGGTCAGAAAAATCTCAGGCGCTGAATCGGTATGCATAGCGGCGCCTGATCCTGACGGGATTCTCGGAGAAGTGCCGTGTCTCTTTATTCTAAAAGATTCATTGAGAATGGATCTCGAGGAATTGAAGGTCGGGCTAATGAAAAGACTCGAAAATTATAAGCTTCCGCGTTTCTTCAAGATTGTTGATTCTCTTCCTCTCTCATCCAATGGAAAGAAGAAGCGAAGAGCGGACATTAACCTGAATTGAAAATATCGACTCAACTATGCCGGGACTTACAGTTAAAAATATACGAATCGCCGGGATGGCAGCATGCGTTCCCTCCCGAATCGAAGAGAACCTGGATCTTTCCATCTTCTCAAATAGGGAAGAGATCAGGAAAGTAATCGCCACCACCGGAATAAAACGCCACCGTGCGGTGGATGCCGGGGTAACTGCTTCCGATCTCTCGGCAAAGGCTGTCGGAGGACTTCTCAGTGATCTCGGATGGGAAGCTTCTGAGGTAGATTGCCTTTTCTATGTCTGCACTTCCCGCGATTTCATCGCGCCGCAGACTGCGTGCATCCTGCAGCATCGTCTCGGACTTCGCAAGGATTCCTTCGTAATGGATCTCCCGTTAGGTTGCTCGGGTTGGGTCTACGGAATGAGTGTTATCGGCAGCATGATGAGCTCCGGCTTTTTTAAGAAGGGACTGCTCATTGCCGCCGAAACCAATACGCTTAATCGCAGTCAGACCGACCGCACGGTCCGTCCGCTCTTTGGAGATGCTGCCACTGTCACCGCTTTGGAATTCAATCCTGCATCCGCTCCCATGAATTTTATGTTCGGAGTCGATGGCAGCGGTTATCAGGCAATCTGGACAAAGTTCGGAGGTATGCGGTTTCCGACGACTCAGGACGCATTGAAATTAGTGGAGTATGGACCCGGGATTTCCCGGCGCGGCATAGATATGGTGGTCAATGGGATGGATGTGTTCGGATTCGCCATCAAGATTCCGCCAAAGGCTATTAAAGAGTTTATCTCGGAATTTAATATAGATGTAGATAATTTGGATTATCTGCTTCTGCATCAGGCAAACAAGTTTATTGACGAAAAGATACGCAAATCTCTGAAGATACCGGCTGAGAAGGTGCCGTATTGTCTGGAGGATTTCGGTAATGTCACTTCAGCTTCGATTCCTCTGACTCTCATCACACGCTGTGCGGATGCTCTCCGCAATAGCCCGTGCAGGCTGCTCGCCTGCGGTTTCGGAGTCGGATTATCCTGGGCTACCATGAACTTTTCTACCGACGGCGTAGTCATCTCCCCGTTAATCGAGTATTAGATTCCGGAATCCTCTCCACAAGTAATTCTTATTATCTTATCATATATAAAATATAATATGGGCATTGCAAAGAAATTGAAATTATACCGGATAAAGACGGTGCTGAAATATATCCCCATGAGCCTGAAAAACAGTGTCAAATTGGCTGAACTCTCCAAACAGAGCCGACCGGTCTGCTTTTTCAACTTGTTGTATTGGTATTATTTCTATGGGTTTGATTTCATTGACTATTGTTCGTTCAAATTCTGGGAACTGTCGGCAGCCGAAAGAAAATCCTATATATCCTACAGACGCAATGACGTCCTGAGATTCCGTCTGTCTGATCCGGAATCTTACGATATATTTCTCGACAAGGCTCGATTCAATGAAAAATTCAGAAAATACATACGGCGCGACTGGAAACTTCTGTCAGAAACCGATCCGCTACGTGATCTGAACTCTTTTATTGCCAAACATTCACAAGTTATTCTCAAGCCGGTCAGTGACTTTGGGGGGCGGGGAGTGATAAAATTATCCGACTTGAGCAGTGAGGATGAGAAGCGCGAAATTTTCAAGGATAATGACACACGTTATATAGTTGAGGAATGCATTGAAAACAATGAAAATCTCAAAAAGCTTGCTCCCGGCTCATTGAACACCATCAGGTTCGTCACATTGATCGACAAAACCGGGGAACTAAATGTATTGATAAGTGCTCTGCGGGTGGGTAACGGCTCTTCATTCATGGATAATTTTCAGAGTGAGGGGTTGGCTTGCGCCATTGATACGCAGACGGGAGAATTACGAGGGAAGGCGTATGGAATTTATTGCACGGAGTATGCCTCTCATCCATATAGCGGTATAAAATTCGATGGCTACAAGATAGAAGATTTCAGAAAATGCTTTGAGTTCTTGAAAGACTTAACCAAGGTCGTGCCGGGCGCGAGGTATGTAGGATGGGATATAGCCATGACTCCATGGGGAATTGAGGTTATTGAGGGAAATATTCCCCCGGGAGAATATGTCACTCAGATAATATCAGGGAGGGGACTCTGGTATGAAATATTAGAGAAAATCTAAACATTTGTAACCATCATATCACGATAACACTTATGCAAGAACATCAGGTTGAATCCCCGATTAAGGTTTCAGTCTTAGTGCCTGTCTATGGGGTTGAAAAATATATTGAAAGATGTGCGCGGTCATTGTTTGAGCAGACAATGAAGGATGACATAGAATTCATATTCGTTAATGATGCCACTCCCGACAATAGCCTTGAGATACTGGAACGTATAATTGATGAATATCCTGAAAGGAAGAAAAATATTCGCATCATCAATCATGACAGCAATCAGGGATTAGCTGTAGTCAGAGTGACGGGGGTTAAGGCAGCCCGGGGGGAATACGTAATTCATTGCGACAGCGATGACTGGGTCGAACCGGATATGTATCGCCTGATGTATGAATCGGCAAAAGCCAATGACGCCGATATTGTCGTATGCGGTTATTTCTCTGAATTTGGAGGAAGCCGAGGAGTGCATCATCAATCTTTATTACCTGATAGGGAACAGACAGCCTCAAGTATACTCAGGATTGAAAAGATTCACCAGTTTCTGTGGCAGAGATTGGTCCGCAGGGAATTCTATGAAAAGTATGATTTTCGGGCAGAACCCGGTGTCACTTATTGCGAAGACTTTGTAGTCGTGGTTCCCATGCATCTGATGACTGACAAGGTAAGCGTGGTTGATGTGCCATTGTATCATTATAATTGCGCCAATCCGGGATCAATGACCCAAGTGAGGGATGTAAGAAGAATTGAAGCAGGAAAACGGGCATTGGACTTAGTGGAGAAGTTTATTTTAACGCATAATCATCCCGCCGTGCTCCCTGCACTTCAATATAGGAAATTTCTATATTATTTGCCTCTCATTACCTGCCTGGAATCCTACGCCCCCAAGCGCTGGCTCGAACTTGACATCCCCTCCCTGGATATTGATCTTATGACGCGCAGCAGAATCTCGGTATGGTTGGTAAGACATAGATTGTTTTTGACCAACAAGCTTCTGCAGGTAGCTATAAGAAAAATCTTTAAAAGATAAAAATCTCTACGAATATGTCGGTGAAGAAAAATATAGCGACAGCTCGCTGCAATAAGTCAAGAGGGGAAGGGTCTGCTAATGGGTCTGCCAAACCGCATAAGTTTGTAAGATTTATCGAACTCCGGATTCCTGTCCATGCATGCACTCTCAGATGTCAGTACTGCTATATAACTCATCGCAGTCTGTTTGATTCATCCGTCAGACCCTTCAGATATTCTCCTCACTACATACGAAGAGTCCTTTCCCGCCAACGTCTGGGAGGGGCTGCCATAATTAATATGTGTGCCGAGGGGGAGACTTTATTAAGCAGCGAAGTGATAGAATTAGCACGCGAATTGCTCGAAGAGGGTCATTATGTCATGATTGTGACCAATGCCACGTTGACCAACAGAATTGAAGAATTAGCGAATTTTCCTAAAGAGATCATTGACAGACTTTTTATTAAATTCTCCTATCATTATATGCAACTTAAGGAGAGGGGACTGCTTGATAAATTTTTCAATAACATACGCATGATGCGCGATGCAGGAGCATCGTTTACACTTGAGGTGACCCCTCATGATGAACTTATACCGTTGGTAGAGGAAATGAATCAGCGGGCTATTAAGGAATTGGGCGCCTTACCTCATTTTACTGTAGCAAGAGACGACCGCTATGCTGGCAGACATCTTCCGCTTCTTACTCAAATGAACCGGGAGGAATACCGGAATTTCTGGGGGCGTTTTAATTCTCCTCTATTCGACTATAAATTCAAGATATTCGAACAACCTCGCTCGGAATTCTGCTGTGCAGGAGATTGGTCGGGGATTGTTGAGATCGCAACAGGCACTTGGAGACAATGCTATTATAACGCGAGCCGACCTGTTGATATCTTCACTGATCCTGACAGCCCTATCCCTTTCCTGGCAATAGGACATAACTGCATGAGTCCTCACTGCTGGAACGGGCATACATGGCTCGGACTCGGAAGCATTCCCGGCATGGAGACTCCCACCTATGCCGAAATGAGAAACCGTGTATGCGAGGATGGCTCGGAATGGCTTAATCCTACTTTCAAAGAGCTTTTCTCCCACCGTCTGGAAGAAGCGCACATCCCCTATTCCTTATCACGGCGAATCGCTACGGACCTGAAAGTGGCGCCGATTGCAATAGCAAAAAGAATCCGACGTCTTATTTTCGGCTCAAGATAAGTAACTCTTAACTATACTGAAATAATGAGTTTTTTTAAGAAGACCCTTACATATTTGCATAAATATTTGCGATCGCGATTCTCAATTTGCAGGAGTGATCAAATCCCGGAAACACAAAGGAATCTCACTCAGGAAGAACTTGATTTCATATCAAGAGTTGAGGTGTGTGATTATAGCGGAAATTTTATGCACATCTCTTTTGATGATGTAAGCAAATCCCTCGAAGAATTATTCAGCCATAATCATCCATCCATATATTCTGTAGAGTTCTTTAAAAATCTCAAGGAACTTCATGAAAAATATGGTGCTTGTTTCAGTCTATATGTTTTCAGTGATAAGTTAGATAATGTGAACGACCGCTATAAGATGGAATTTCAGCAGGCCAAGGATTGGTTAAGATTCAATTTCCATGCTTATAAAAATAAAAAGTATGGGAGAAGGGGGATTAAAGGGGATTATGATAAGGGTATCGAACGCCTGCTCGTCATGGTCGGAGGTGATTCCTACTGCCTTGACGGTCAGTTCCGGGCGAGCTATTGGGAACTGAGTTTGAGGAATAGCTTATATATTAAAAATCATTCTCTACACAAATCTTATATATTTTGCGCGAGAGATTCTTTTTCGCCTGTTAACACAAACTATTATCTGACCAAGGAACAACAAAGGCGCGTATATGATAATGCCATATATCCTGATGCCGGGAACGGAATTATCTTTATTCAGACCTGCGCAAGATTAGATACGGATGAATTCTACAGGAAGTCAATGAAGCTTATATCAGAAAATATCAATTGGCAGAAATATTGTGAGGTGCTGAATCATGAATGGGGATTTAACAGGGAAAGAATGGAGAAATTTTTAGAGTGGGCAAAGAATGATATGAACTTTAGATTCGGATTCTTTGAAGATATCTATTCTGAATAAGTCAATCATAGAACAGATATTAAAACAATCATAGGACAGATATATAAATTATGGATCTAAACTCAAAAATAGCTGAATTGAGAGCATCCATTTATAATCAGCTTTCACCTTTAATTCCCGGGGATTATATATTGATGGATGCTCCTTATTACCGCAATGTCGGGGATGTGCTGATTTGGGAGGGTATTCATGATTTTTGCAGACGGCTGCCCGGCAGGAATCTGGGAACGTCAAATATGACAACATGTCTTTTCCCCGAATTGTCGCCGGATGTGACAATCTTGCTGACCGGGGGTGGGAATTTCGGCGATTTGTGGCGAATTTTTCAGGATTTTCGCCTGGAGATAGTCAAGCATTATCCCAACAATCGCATCGTAATGTTGCCCCAGTCCGTGTGGTATGAAAATCCGAATCTGATAAAGAAGGATGCGGAAATAATGACTAATCACACTGACTTACATCTATGTGCACGTGATGCATACAGTTTTAAGTTCTTTTCCGAACACTTTAAAGAGTGCAATATTCTACTCGTTCCGGACATGGCATTCTTTATAAATCCCGATACTCTGAAAAAGTATCGGAAGAAAACCTCTCCGCGAAAATTATATCTTAAAAGAAGCGATAAGGAACTGGTAGCGGACACTGTAATCTCCGACATAGGGGAGGTGTTTGATATTCATGACTGGAAGCCATTTGAAAAACCGGACAAAGGTCTGGCATTTCTTCAGCCACTACTGAGCATGGCTTATCGCACACGTAATAAACCCACATTGAGCAAGCTGACAGCAATTCTTGCGAATAAAATAGCCGATAAATTGGTGCGCGAGCGGATGGTTAGGGCAGGAATCAAATTTCTGTCACCATATTCAGAGATTATCACAACTCGCCTCCACACCATGATATTAGGAATCCTATTAGGAATCCCGGTAAAGATCATTGACAACAAGACCGGCAAACTATCCTCCTTCTCCGATACCTGGCTAAGCGATACCGACCTCGCATCCCCATACAGGGATCGAAGTTGAATAAATGACGTCTTTTTGTCCTAAATCCTGTATACACGAGGCGAAGCCAAGTGTCAGTGAGAATCCAGTATATCTGACAAGGTATATCGAAGCAAAAAAAGTGAAATCCATACCGATCAAAACTATTCATTCATAAACACGCTGAATACAAAGGCGCGTCAACAACCCGCGGAAGCGGGTTGCCTAACCGTAAACCGGGGGTTTAAGCCCGTAGCGCTTAAACCCCCGGACGTCAAGACTGCTCTAATGCAACCAACCTGCGGAGCGGGTTGCCTAACCGGGATACTCAAAGCCGATAAGCACTGAGCGTTGATACCCCAGTGAGGCAACCCGCTCCGCAGGTTGGATGATACTGTATCAGGTTATAAGTCCGCAGGTTTCAGCCCTTTGGGCTTCAACCAGCGGTTAACGGTGAGGCAACCTGCTCCGCAGGTTGGATAAATGCGGATACAAAAATACCGATTCGACCTTAACCGTGCAAGGGAGATTATGTCGTTATTTTAAGTTTAAATGAAAAAGCCGCCGCACACAATGCTGCATTTATACGTTTACATAATAAGCTAACGGACTATAGATATTGATTTTTCCATCGGTAATCGTTTTTTTTTGTGAAGTGGAGAAGATTGTGTAATTTTGGGTATGATTATTACACGCGAACTGCTGTTGGAGAAATTCAGGTATTTCAATGAGTTGATTTTTATGAATAGACTTCCTGAAATTCCTATTGAATTGTCGGATGTGAAGAGTTATGTGGGACTCTGCTGCTTTAAGCGGAGGCGCAAACCTTCCGGAGGATGGCTATATAGTGATTTTAAATTGCGATTCAATACTCGTATAAATCTAACTGAAAGGGAACTGGAGGATATTCTAATTCATGAGATGATCCACTATTGCATCGGATGGAATCAAAAGACTGATTCGTCACCCCATGGGGAACTATTCCGAGCAATGATGAACAAAATAAATACTCAATGGGGGAGAAGCATTACAATCCGTCACACATCATCGCCATCAGAAAAAGATTCACATTACGATACCCGCGCACGCTGGCACGTTATAGCCGTGCTTAATCCGAGATCTCAGACTGAGCAGCCGAAGCACCCCGCCGGAGACGGGAAAGTGTTTATAAAAGTCCTTCCCAGAGTCATGGAAAAGATAATCAACTATTATAATGCTTTTATCGGAGATCCCCGAATCTCTGAAATAGAACTCTATCTAAGCAACGATCCTTTCTTCAATCGATATCCGAACTCGGCAGCTCTGAAGGCGCATGAGTGTGATGAAGCGACAGTCAGGAATCATTTAAAAAATGCACATCCGCTTGAAATCATTGATGGGAAAGTTCGCGAAAAAAATGTCAAACAACGTCACTCACATTGAAATTGAAGACATGGAAAATATGTTTTGCAACATATTTCCACATTTTTCCTCAAAAAAGAGGAAAAAAACAGCTTTTTGATGAACCGATTTTGAATTTGGGTTGTTAAAAAATACAAATGGTCTGTTAATTCTAAATAAGGAATAACAATATCATAAGGAAAGAAAATAAGTTTCACCCTATAATCCGAATGCTATGCATTTTACACCGAAAGAGCAAGACAAGTTGACTCTGCTATGTGTAGGTCTTATTGCCGAACGCCGCCTTAAGAAAGGTCTGAAATTAAATTACCCGGAGTCCGTAGCTTATATCACAAGTTGCGCTCTTGAGGGTGCCCGTGAGGGGAAGACAGTAGAGGAAGTTATGCACGATGCCACTCAGGTTCTCACAAAGGAACAGGTAATGGATGGCGTTGCCGACATGATTAAGCTTCTTCAGGTCGAGGCAGTATTTACCGATGGCAGTCGACTCGTATCAATTCACAATCCTATCCGCTAAGGAGAAGCGGCAATTATTAAAAACATTAAATTATGGCTCAGACAACATCTAATGCATCTCAGCAAGCCGGTTCTCATCCCGCTCCCAATCCTGTTCCGGATAAGCCGATGCCCGACTTCAAGAATGGTTATGAAACCCCGATGGGCGTATATCCCGGCACTCCCGATATCGCATATCCCAAGACTCCCGGTTTTGAACCTAAAGAGTATGTGCCTGTAGGTGGAGTTATCCTTGCAGACACTCCTATTGAATATAACACAGACAGACGCACTGTCAAACTGAAAGTCCGCAATACCGGCGATCGTCCCGTACAGATCGGTAGTCACTTCCATTTCTTCGAGGTGAACCGCTACATGGAATTCGATCGTCCGAAAGCATTCGGCTATCACCTGAATATTCCTGCTACGACAGCCGTTCGTTTCGAACCGGGTGAAGAGAAGGAAGTAGAACTCGTAAGCTATGCAGGCAAACACAGAGTTATCGGCTTCGACGATCTCGTCAACGGCTACACCGGTCTGGAAGACACTCCGACATATTATCCGAAGTATCTTGAGGCTGTGCGCCGCATGAAAGAGTATGGTTATAAATCTGTCAGCGAAGAAGAAGCTGATGGAGAGTATGACGAAAATCAAGTTAAATCCTAAAGATTAATTCCAATGGCTACAATATCACGTCAAGATAATAACATGCTCTTCGGCCCCACAGTAGGGGATAAGATTCGCCTTGGCAACACCGATTTGTATGTAGAAATCGAAAAAGACCTGCGTGTATATGGCGATGAAGTCGTATATGGCGGTGGCAAAACCCTTCGCGATGGCATGGGTCTTGCAAATGAATGCTCTTCAAAGGAGGGCTCACTCGATATAGTTATTACTAACGTCACTATCCTTGATCCGGTGCTGGGCGTTGTGAAAGCCGACGTCGGCATTAAGGACGGCAAAATTGCGGGTATCGGTAAAGCCGGCAACCCGAATATCATGAAGGGTGTCACTCCCGGTTTGGCTACAGGTCCGTCAACGGATGCCATCTCCGGCGAGCACATGATTCTTACCGCTGCCGGCATCGACGGTCACGTTCACTTCATATCTCCGCAGCAGGCTTACAACTGTCTGTCGAATGGTATTACTACTCTTATCGGCGGCGGTATCGGTCCGACGGACGGCACAAACGGTACGACTATCACTTCCGGTCCGTGGAACCTTGAGAGAATCCTTCAGTCAATCGACGGACTTCCGATTAACATCGGTCTGCTCGGCAAGGGTAACACTTCTCGCAAGGAGGAACTCTATGCTCAGGCAGCTGCCGGAGCTATGGGCTTCAAGATTCATGAGGACTGGGGCGCTACTCCCGCAGTCATCAGAAGTTGCCTTGAAGCAGCTGATAACCTGGATATGCAGGTTGCCATCCACACCGATACACTGAATGAATCCGGCTTTGTAGAGGACACTATCGCAGCTATCGATGGCAGAACAATCCACACTTATCACACTGAGGGTGCCGGTGGCGGTCATGCTCCTGACCTCCTGAAAGTTGCGTCAATGCCTAATGTGCTGCCTTCTTCCACTAACCCGACTCTTCCGTTCGGTATCAACTCAGAGGCTGAACTTTTCGATATGATTATGGTCTGCCATAATCTTAATCCGAATATCCCCTCTGACGTTGCTTTCGCAGAGAGTCGTGTGCGTCCGGAGACTCAGTCAGCCGAAAACATCTTCCATGACCTCGGCATTATCTCAATGGTAAGTTCTGACTCTCAGGCAATGGGACGTGTCGGTGAATCCTTCATGCGTACATTCCAGATGGCTTCTTACATGAAATCAGTAAGAGGTAAACTTCCTGAAGATGCAGAGGGCAATGATAACTTCCGCGTGCTCCGTTATCTTGCTCAGATCACTTTGAACCCGGCAATCACCTATGGTATCTCTGATATCCTCGGTTCGATTGAAGTCGGCAAGATGGCTGACCTCGTAATCTGGGAACCGGAATTCTTCGGCACCAAGCCGAATCTTGTAATCAAGGGTGGTGTCATCAACTGGGCAAATATGGGTGACCCGAATGCTTCACTTCCTACTCCTCAGCCGAAGATTATGCGTCCGATGTTCGGTGCATTCGGCGAGGCTATGCAGAAGACCCGTGTCTCCTTCATCTCTCAGGCAGCTGCTGAGGAAGATGTCAAGACTAAATACGGCTTGACTTCCGATGTATATGCTGTTCATGGTGTTCGCCAGTTGTCGAAGGCTGACATGGTTCGCAACTCAGCTACTCCGCACATTGAAGTGGATCCGGAGACCTTCTATACTTACGTTGACGGCGTACTCGCTTACGTTCCGCCGGCAAAGGTGCTTCCGTTGGCCCAACTCTACTGGTTCAGCTAATCAATGCATGAGATTATAAAAATCAGATGAATATTAATTACGGTGTGTCCCCGAAAGACACACCGTAATTTTTTATACTTATAATTAATTAACTTTGGGGAAACTTTTTAACATTTACATTTGCTGACTTCGTCATTGCGTCACCCTAAATTACCCTCAGATTTAGCTATATTTTGTTGAAAATCTATCATCTTTATTTTTGACTCAAAAAATTGACGATGTCAGGCGCGAATCGACTCTCTCGACACCAACCCAGACAAGGATTGCCTAACCGGAAACCTCAACGCCGACAAGCACCGAGCGTCAATACAACAGCAGGACACCCCGCTCCAGTTGGCGGATCTGCCCTCTCTGTCTTATCCGTGAGATCCCGTAAACACGAGGCGAAGCCAAGTGTCAGTGTAAATCCAACCACTTCCTGCAAGAAATTATATGAAAAAATCCGTGAAATCCGTCAGCATCCGAGCAAAAAGATCCGTGCGCTCATAATCCAAAAACAATCCCATTGATCTCAATTATTGCCTACTTGTCATATTATCTTCTTAAGATTGGAATGGATTGATTTACACACGGATCCTTTTGCTCGGATGCTGACGGATTTCACGGATTTTTTTATTTTTTTGATAATGGCGATTATTTTTTCGGAAGGGAATCACACTGACGCTCGGCTTCGCCTGCGTCTCACGGATTTGTTCGGATTCCACGGATTTTCTGACCGCCCCTTGCGTACGATAGCGACATCCACAGTGCAGCACATGGAAGACACACCGTAATTTTTTATACTTATAATTAATTAACTTTGGGGAAACTTTTTAACATTTACATTTGTTAAAAAGGAAGTGAGAGCCATAGTAACATTAGCTCTCTCTACTATAAGCAATATTTAATGTGCAAACCGGAAGGTTTCCACTATTTCAAATCCTAAATAAAAGAAAATTATTATGAAAGTATACAGTGAAGTGCTCGGAAACGTGCGATCTTCCGAAGAGTGGAGAAAGCGTATAGAATCTGTAGAGACTGACGAGATTTTTCTTGATCAGTGGACTGCCCAGAAATCCCGTTTCCTTGCAAAAGGCGTCTCCGGAACGGAATATCCCGTAGCGTTAACACGCGGTTCGCACATAGTAGACGGCGACGTTATCGAATATGATGCGGAAGCCGGCAAAGCTGTAGTAGTACGCCTTGAATTGAATCCTGTATTGGTCGTTGATCTCGGCGGCATTGCGGACAAGGATCATGACACTATCATCCGAATTGCTTTGGAGTTAGGACACGCTATCGGCAATCAGCATTGGCCCGCAGTTGTGAAAGGCACAAAGGTCTACGTTCCTCTTACTGTTGATAAGAAGGTTATGCTTAGCGTTCTGGAAACTCATCATATCCCCGGCATCACATTTGAATTCGAGAAGGGACTTGATGTAATCCCTTACCTTGCGCCTCATGAGACACGCCGACTCTTTGGAGGAGCAGGCCACGAAAGCCACTCTCACGAGCATGACCACGGACATATCGTTCACTATCACGAGCACGAACACACCCACGCTGACGGCACAACACATAGTCATCACCATGACCATGAGGGTGAGCACAATCACTCACATTATGACGGCTGTCGCGAAGAGTCGGATTCCATACATTAAAAAGACACCCACGGGTGACATCACCAACAACGTAACCCCCATTACTGATGAACATAACTGAGATAATGCGTCTGCTCCAGTTTACAGACTCCACTTTCCCGGTCGGCACATTCTCCTTTTCCAACGGATTGGAGACTGCCGGATTTGAGAATATCGTCACTGATAAGGAGACTCTTCATGCGTTTGCAAAATCGCAGGCTGTGCAGGCGGCTTTCACCGATGGCATTGCAGCCTTAGCAGCCCACAGAGCTTTCCTTTCCGGAGATTACGATAAAATCGTTGAAGCTGACAAAACGCTCATTCTTTGTAAAATGAACGATGAAGCACGCCAGATGCTCAAGAGAATGGGTAAGAAATTAGGTGAGCTTGCCGTAAGACTCTTTGATAGTGAAATAGCGAAGAAATGGCTGGAGGATATTAAGAATGATCAGACTCCGGGCACATATCCTGTAGCTCAGGGGATTGCTTTCGCTGCCGCCGGAATTTCCGAGGAAGATCTCTTCAGTTCGCATCAGTATGGAGTCGTCAACATGGTGCTTTCAGCCGCTTTGAGATGCGTTCGAGTATCTCATTACGATACTCAGGAAATTCTTTATTCAATGAGTTCGGAAGTGAAAGATCTGTATGACAGAGTCAAAGTTATGGGAGTGAATGAAATGAATGCATTTTTCCCCGAACTGGATATACTCGCTTCGCTTCATGAGAAAGGGAATATGCGAATGTTTATGAACTGATCCCTTCGTCAGCTTCTCTACTCAATAAATTATAAAATCATATAAGCGTACTCTCGAAGTATGCACTCTAATCACTAATAAACTTATACTTACTATATGAGCCAGACTTGTAGAATTGGAATCGGCGGCCCCGTCGGTTCAGGAAAGACAGCACTTATTGAAGCTATCACTCCGCGTTTGCTTGAACTCGGACAGAATGTGCTGATTATTACTAATGATATAGTCACTACCGAGGACGCCAAGCATGTGCGTAAGACACTTAAAGGTATCCTTGTTGAAGATAAAATTATCGGCGTGGAGACCGGCGCATGCCCTCACACAGCAGTGCGCGAAGACCCGTCGATGAATATCGCGGCTGTTGAGGAAATGGAAGAGAAATTCCCGGATACAGATATTGTACTGATCGAGTCTGGAGGTGACAACCTCACTCTTACGTTCAGCCCTGCTCTCGTGGATTTCTTTATCTATGTCATTGATGTCGCTGCAGGAGATAAGATTCCCCGTAAGGATGGTCCCGGCATTTCTCAGAGCGATATTCTCGTTATCAATAAGACCGACCTCGCTCCCTACGTTCATGCCGACCTCAGCGTTATGGATCATGATTCCAAGCTGATGCGCCCCGGCAAGCCCTTCGTTTTCACTAATTGCATGACCGGCGAAGGCATCAACGAACTTGTTGATCTCATCTTCAAGATGGCTCTCTTCGATAAGGCAAAGAAGAATTCCTGATTTCACCCTCCAACGCTTCGATCCCGGAGCTTTAAATCCCAGTAGATATGGCATTTGATTATCAATTAAGAGAGACGACCTCAAGCTCGTCGAAAATACCTGAGGTGGATTTCTCACATTGCAGTGAGATGGCACCCTATCTCGATGAACCTCAGGCAATGTATGTCGGAGCTCCGGGTAAGCATGGTTATCTGAGACTCGGATTTGAGATTGATCCGCGCGGAAAGTGCATCCTGCGTGACCTTGACCGCAGAGCACCGTTGATTGTGCAGCAGGCACTTTATTTCGACAAAGAGATGCCTGAGATGCCCTGTGTGTATATTCTGTCGTCGGGCGGTCCGAATGTTGAGGGCGATCGCTATCAACAGGATATATATCTCAAGAAAGATGCTTTTGCGTTTGTCACTACCGGCGCTGCTACAAAATTAGCGGAGATGACTCATAATTATTCGGGACTGATTCAGAATATCACTCTCGATGAGGGGAGCTATCTGGAGTTTATGCCCGAACCCGTGTATCCCTGTAAGCACACCCGCTTTATTTCGGATACGACAATTAAGGTTCATCCGACGGCAACGCTTTTCTATTCTGAAATCTTCATGGGCGGCAGAAAATACTATGGAGAGGGTGAGTTGTTTGAATACGACATACTTTCCGTCTGCAGCCATGCGGAGCGACCTGACGGCACTCCACTCTTCAGAGAGAAATTCATCATTGACCCCAAGATGCAGAATCCCCGTCAACTCGGGATTATGGGGGATTATGATGTTTTCGCAAATGTGATTGTTCTTACCCCTAAGGAGGATGCGGATAAGATTTATGAAGCTACCGAGCCTTTTATCGATAGAGAAAATAAGCTTGCATGTGGAATAACACATCTCCCCAACGACAGCGGATTGCTCTTCAAGGTTCTGGGAATGGAACCGGGGCCCGTGAAGAAAGTGGTTCGCGATTTCCTCGATAAAGTCCGGCGCACTGTCAAGTCCAGACCCCTGCCGGAAGAATTCCCCTGGCGCTGATATTTGGATATACGAATACAATCGCCTCAACTCTTTGCGAGAGTTGAGGCGACACTTAATTTTGTAGGTACGCGCGGGAGTGTGGGTTAATTAGTTGTGAGTTTACGGTTGAGACGGCGGGGGAAAAGGAATACAATCGAGAGTATTATCATCAACGCCAATGCCCAGGGATAATAGAGATAGGGGAATGTCGAAGCAGGGGAGATTCCCGCAAGAGATGTCGCAAGAAGAGTCTGGGCTCCGTAAGGAATAAGACATTGCACGACGCAGGATGTGGAATCCAATAAAGATGCTGTCTTACGAGGATCTATACCAAAGCGGCGGGATATGTCGCGCGAGATTCCTCCGACTGTAATGATCGCTACAGTATTATTTGCAGTGCATAGATTCACAATAGCCACAAGGCAGGCTATGACCGATTGACCTCCCCGCACTCCATTCACTCCCTTTGTCATGACCCTCAGCAGAAAACTTATACCTCCGGCTTCTTTTATAACGCCCAACATTCCTGCTGCCAAAAGGGTAATTATAATCAGACTCCCCATTCCGTCAATACCTTTGCCGGAAGACTCCGCCATGTCAAGGATACCATATCCATAAATACTTCCCAAAATTAACGCAGAGCCAATTCCGAGCGTTAAGACGATAGTCACATTAATTCCCGCAATAGCAGTCGCTATCACTGTCAGATAAGGAATGACAAGCGCCCAGGGAGCTTCTTTAGGCATCTCAATACTATGCGGGGTCTGAATTTCCGTAAATATATAGAAACAGAGAGTCACTACTGCTGCCGGAAGAGCAATCCATAGGTTAGCCTTGAATTTATCGGACATATTACACTCCTGAGAGCGTGTGGCGGCAATAGTCGTGTCAGAAATAAATGAAAGATTATCTCCGAAAAATGCACCCCCGAGAACGGCTGCCACATAGAATGGCACTAACCCTCCTGAAGCAGTCGCAAGACTTGAGGCGAGGGGAGTGAGAGCTACGACCGTGCCTACTGATGTGCCGATCGAAAGGGATATAAAGCAGGAGGCAAAGAATAGCATCGGCACTACATATTCCGGGGGAAAGGCTTTAAGAGCGAGACTGACAGTGGCATCGACTGCACCTATATAGACCGCCAGAGACGAAAAAGCGCCCGCAAGAATAAATATCCAAATCATGTACAGTATGTTCGAATGTCCTGCGGCGCGCGAGAATATCTCTATACGCTTGTTCAACGGCTTTCCGCGCAAAATAAGAATAGCCCATACAGATGCCACGACAAGCGCAACGCTTATAGGCATCTTATAGAAGTCGCCGATTATAAGGGAGACTACTACATATAAAATCAGAAAAACAATAATCGGGGAAAGAGCCAACAGTCCTTTCCCCGAAGTAATTTCGGAAGTATTATTCATTTCAAGTCAAGTCAGCTAATTTATCTACTTACTTAAACGACTTGATCAAGCGATTTATTGACTTTCCGTCCATAATATTGGGTAATTATTGCTCCTGCCGCCATAATTGCTGCTGAAACACCAAGCACCAACACGCCTCCGCCTGCCTTTAATAATATCGGAATTATGAACACGGCGAGAACAGCCCCCATTTTTCCGATTGCCGCAGCTATGCCTGTGCCTTGTCCACGAACCGCAATCGGATAGATTTTCGGGGGAAGAAGATATGTCACCAGGTGAGGGCCGATATTCAGGAAAAGTTCAAATGCCATAAAACTGATGAGCGAAATCCAGACAGGGAGCTTAAATCTGTAGGATATCAGCAACACCACCAGCGAAACGCAGCAAGCCCAGAAACTTAATGTCTGGAGTCGGGTCTCCTTCACTTTCTTCTGCGCAAGCCAGATACCTATGAGGAATCCGGGAAGAATTATACAGGAAATCCAGAAGGTAGTCTTCACCGATTGAGCTACATTCTCAATTGCCGTTGCATCCGGAAGCTGCTTTTCAATTCCGAGCGCCATAACAAGAATCGGGATAAAGACTCCGATACCATAAACTCCCAATCCCTCGCATGCCCAGGGAATGCCACTGAGCATTACCCGGTTCCAGAACTTCTTGCAGAACTCAAGTGTCGACAGTTTATTATCTGCTGAAACGTCGGTTGGAATGGCAGTCATTTCAGCCGAAGGCGCTACATTATTTCCGAGAAATTTGTGAAGAGCTATGAGGGCTTTTTTATCCTCGCCATGATCGTAAAGCCATTTTGGACTCTCAAAGAAGTATATTCTTGAAATAAGCATCAAGGCTCCTATTCCTGCTACGATCCACATCAGATCAGGCCAAGACCCCGCATTATTCAGGTCAATCACGAGCCAGAAACATAGCGCTGCTCCGAGGATATTTCCGAAAGCAGCTCCTGTCTTGCACATTCCGAGCATCACCAGCTTATACTTGTCAGGCATCAGAACCGAGACATAGTCGGAATCCAAAGAATATTCACCGCCAATTCCAAAACCTATCACGAACAGGCAGACAACAAGTACCCAGACATTGGGCACGAATATTGCCAACAAAGAAAAGAGCGTAATCAGAAGCGGACAAAGACGGAAGAAAGGTAGATATCCATATTTGTCGCTAAGCTTACCGAATACTACCGACCCGACCATTATACCTATCAGATCCGCTGCTCCGATCAGACCTTGCACAAATGAAGACAGACCGTTGTGGGCAGTAATCATTATCATAGGTATAATCACTCCGGCAATCGTAGCTACCGCAGTGCCGACCAATTGACCGAGCCCTGCCACAATCGTAATCCACCAATGTCGCCAGGTTAACGGCATATCCGAAGAGTTGACTGAAGTTCCCTGCACCATGTTTGATTTGGAATTTTCCGATGACATATACGAAATTAGTTAAGAACTCCCCAAAGAATTAAATCTTCGGGGAGCAGGATTCTTTTATTACTTAATTTTTAGGCTGAAACATCTTATATTGAGGGAGAAGGAACAGCCATGTGCCGATACAGAACGGACCGGTCAATGTAGCAAGTCCGATGGGCGCGAAAGCGGCATTCATACCGGCTTGAATAAAGACAGTCGCTGCAATGCCGAGGATTGCCCAAATCCATGTTTTCCAGTTATTGCTGTTGCAGAAAGTAGCGCCGAGTGCAATACCTGTCAGCACTGCAGAGAAACCGTAAAGACCTGATGCGATATCGGCTGCAGGTCCCTGCCATACAATTATTATAAAGAGAGATTCCGCAGATGCAATAGCAGCCCAGAGAGCCGCTTTCCATGAACACAATGCCAGACCCACAAGGAAACAAATACCGGTCACCCAGGAATTGATAAGGAAAACCTGAGATATTCCCTTAAGCCAATAGACCACGAGATCCCCGAAGCCCATGTCGAGATGCCCGAGTGTCTCAGCCGCCACCGCCGGAGTGCTTTCAAAAGCAGGAGGCATTCCATGCATATAGCGTGCGGCAAGAAGGAAAAACCATGTGCTGAGCACAAAGGGGAATGTAAATGAGCTGACACCCCATTTACCCATAATATTATTCAGACCGGTGCGGACCCAGGTTGTCATGGCTGCACAAAGAATCAATGCAATCCACATCCAGATTGTGTTACCCATAAATGTCGGGAACGCACATCCTACAAGAACGCCATTGAACCCCCAAAGACCTTGCGCTCCATTTTCATCCGGCAGATTAAGAAAATAACCGGTAAGGGTTGAGACTATAACGCCGACAAGAGCTCCCCAAGCCACAACTCCAAAGCCCTCTTGATAAGCACCCCAGAATATACCGATAAAAAACAGAAGTCCGGTCCAGAGACTGTCTTGAAACATCACCTGTCCGACTCCGCGTAGGACTGTACGTGGAAATTCTTTCCAAGGTACAGCTACAGAAGTAGAATTTGACTCTGACATAACAATTCGTTTTAATAATTTGACCTAAGTATTTCACATTTTTAAACATATAAACACCTTGATATGTTCAAATACTTCTTTTTTTGAACTATCTTCTTATCGGATGTGTTAAAAACTATAAATTGTAAAATAAACTAATACGTATATATTATGCACATGGCTGACGCGCTCGTCAGCACTCCGGTCGCACTGACTGCCGGAGTTGCGGCGGCTTCTCTGCTTGGAATAGCAGGTTATAAGGTGAATAGAGAAAAGAATGTGAATTCAAAGATAATCCCGCTGATGGGCGTCTTGGGAGCTTTTATATTTGCTGCCCAGATGATTAATTTCACTATTCCGGGCACAGGCTCCTCCGGACATATTATAGGAGGAATATTATTGGCAGCATTTCTCGGTCCGTGGGCAGCGTTTCTCACCCTTTCCTCAGTACTTATTATCCAATGCCTGATTTTTGCTGACGGAGGTCTGCTGGCATTGGGATGCAATATCATTAATATGGCTGCGATGTCAACTCTCGTTGCCTATCCTTTGATATTCCGTCCGATTGCCGGGCAAGGTTCTTCGGCAGGGCGACTTATAGCAGCCTCTCTGCTTGCGTGCCTTGTCGGAATTGAATTGGGAGCGTGTGCCGTCACTCTTGAGACGGAGCTATCCGGAATCACGGCGCTTCCGACCTCTTATTTCCTTGCATTGATGACCGGCATTCACCTTGCTATCGGAATAGGGGAAGGACTGGCTACGGCTGCAATACTCGTGTTTGTGGCAAAATCGCGCCCGGATCTGCTTGCGACTTCAGGGCAGTTCGGTTCTCTCTCCAATAAGAATCTCAAGAAACTCCTGTGGGGATTCGGCTTAGCCGCGGTCTTACTTGGGGGAGGACTGGCATTCTTTGCTTCAGAATATCCTGACGGATTGGAATGGAGTATTCAGAAGATAACAGGCAGCACGGAATTGGAATCTTCATCCTCTTCAATTGCAGGATCATTAGAAAAAGTGCAGTCCGCAACCTCCATTATGCCGGATTACGACAATAATCTTGCAGGCATAATCGGAGCTGCAATGGTAGTCATTCTCGTATGGGCTGTGACTTCTCTCCTTCTGCGTAATCGCGGCAGAAAAGAGGAAATGAATGAAAATAAACAGTAAGCAGGTCGTTAATATCTCTTACGCTATATGAGCAAACTGGAGAAGGCTTATCTGCAACTGACGTCGGCTGCTTACAACACGATGCCGGGCGCTCCCGATTCAAGGGTCTGCATCTTGGTGACAGTGCTGTATCTATGCCTTTTGCTCAGTGTGCCTCTTGATCATCTGTCGCAGATCATCTGGTTTGCCCTTTATCCCGTTATTACTTCGGCTATTATAGGAATCAGATATTCTAAAATATTTATTGCTTCCTTATTTATCATCCCTTTGTTGGCGCTGATAGGAATTTTTAATCCTATTTTTGACACCCGACCGCTTTTCCGCATAGGTAATATAGTGATTTCTAACGGATGGGTCACTTTTACGTCAATAATATTTCGAGGACTATTCGCTCTTCAGAGTGTTCTGATTCTTATTCGGGCTGTAAGCTTCGAGGGGTTATGCCGGGGACTTCGCCGACTCGGGATTCCGGCATTTCTTACGGATCAGCTTCTATTCGTGTTCCGTTATATCTCAGTTCTTCTAATGGAGACAATAACAGTCAGACGCGCCATTGATTCGCGTGGATATGGAAAGAAGCATCTTCCTATAAGACTATGGGGAAGAATAGTCGGGCAACTCTTTATCCGCACCCTTGATCGGGCGGATAAGATCCATCAGGCAATGTTGGCACGCGGATTCAGCGGTACTCTTCCTGAGGGATATGGAGTCAGGAGTAAGCTTAATTCATCAGATTTGATTTTTCTTATCGGATGGAGCGGAGCTCTAATATTGATGAGAGTCTACAACATCTCCGCATTGTTGTTTCACAATTAGATTATACGCTAAAGCATGAGTCATCATTATATACAGTTCAGCGATGTGAAATATCGCTATCCCGGAAACAAGGAGGAGGCTCTTAAGGGAGTCAGCTTCCGCATCAACCACGGCGAAAGAGTCGCTCTTCTGGGGCGGAACGGAGCCGGGAAATCCACCATTATACTTCTTACTAACGGACTTCTTCTCGCCTCTTCGGGAGAAGTGAATATTGGTGACGTGCCGGTTGTAAAAAAGACTTTGAAAATAGTCAGACAAAGTGTAGGGATGGTGTTTCAGAACCCGGATGATCAATTGTTTATGCCTACAGTGGAGGAGGATGTGGCGTTCGGTCCGATGAATATGGAATTACCTGAAAAAGAGATCGAACGCCGAGTCGCGTCGGCTCTTGAAATGACAGGGATTTCAGACCTGCGCAAGCGCCCGTCAGCGCGGCTGTCGGGGGGACAGAAACGGAGAGTTGCCATTGCTACGGTGCTTTCGATGGAACCATCGATTCTTGTTCTTGACGAGCCCACTGCCAATCTTGACTTTGCCGCACGACGCGATCTGCTGAATATACTGAAGGGGTTTGAACATACTCAGCTGATCGCCACTCATGACCTCGACATGGTCAGGGAATTATGTCCGCGCTGCATCGTTATTGATTCAGGAAAAGTAGTGGCAGACGGAAAGACTTCGGATATTCTGGAAAATCCTGAAATAAGAGAAATACTGGGTATGGACTGAACCATTCTCTTTCTCCTTAAGTTTTATTAATAGAAGTCCTTGAGGACTTTCACTAAACTTTATATTTTCCTGTTCCCTGCTAAGTACGGAATACAAATCAACAATCCTTAATCTATACTCAATATGGCACATGTTTTTACACCGAAAGAGACTCATCGAAGAAAGATCGTCTATCTCTGGATGCATATTTTTGTGCTTCTGCTTTCGCTCTTTCTCGTGATCTTTATTTCCATTGACACATTTAAGAATATCGCATTCTACGAAGAACCGGAATTTATGACTGTTCAGTTCTGGATATGTATCCTTTTTCTGGTCGATTTCTTTGTGGAATGGATTATGGCGGAGAAAAAATGGCATTATCTTTTGACCCATTTCTTATTCTTCCTCGTGTCAATACCTTATACAAGTATTATTGATTATTATGGTTGGCAGTTTCCTGCTAACGTGGAATATCTTATTCGCTATATCCCCCTTGTCAGAGGAGGCTACGCTCTTGCACTCGTAGTGAATTGGCTCACGGCGAATAAGGCGACAGGGCTTTTCCTTAGCTATCTGATTTCACTCGTCGCTACGCTGTATTTCTCCAGTGTAATATTCTTCGTGTTCGAGCAGAATATCAATCCTGACGTCAACAATTACTATGATGCTCTTTGGTGGGCAGCTATGGATATGACTACAGTAGGGTCGAATATCATTGCCGTCACTACAATAGGCAGAATTCTTTCAGTGATTCTCGCGGCACTCGGAATGATGCTCTTCCCGATATTCACAGTATATATCACCAATATAATTCAAGCCCGCAATAAACGCGGATGGATCATAGGAGAGGGTAATTTCGAAAACCCGGATCAAATAGAAGAGTCATCCACTAATTCTTCAAATCAACCGGCAAATCCACAATCTCAACCGACACAATCCTAATACGATAACTCGTCATAAAAAATCAAGGACGCTAATAATTAGCGTCCTTGATTTTTTATATCCCGAATAAATAGACAACTTATTTGAAAGAGTCCGGAAGATCGTTTTCGTAAAGTATGACATCGCCGGGGCGGAGAATGCCGGAAAGTATCTTCTGTGCTTCATCGAATGAGGCTGCTTCATAAAGATTCTTTTTATCAAAGCCTGTAGAGAGAACTCCTTCAGCGAGATATTCTCTATTGTATTCATTTACGAGAATGACCACGTCTGAGTTTTTACCTATATGTTCTCCGAGTTCCTTGTTGAGTTGCTCACGACTGTCGCCAAGTTCAATCATTCCCGGAGTGACACAGATACGTTTCCCGGACGTAAAACTACCCAAAACATCCAATGCCATCTTCGAACCTACAGGATTTGAGTTGAAGGCATCGTCAATAATGGTTATCCCTCCGGGGGTCTTTTTCACACTCAGACGATGCTCAACCTGTTCAACGCGCTTCACTCCCTGCTTAATCTTATCCTCACTGACTCCAAGTTTCAATGCGACGATTATAGCCGCCAGTAAGTTTGAGATATTACACTCTCCCAAGAGGCGTGTCGAGAATGAAATTCTTTCGCTATCCGGGCAAACGACATCAAATTGCGTGCCGTCGGAGGAGTAGGTTATATTCTCTACCGTATAATCCGCATTTTCCTTATTACTGATGCCATAACGGATACATTCAGTGTTTTCAACTCCTCGTGAGGCTGCCGGAGCAAAGTCGTTATTGACGACTACAAATCCGGATGACGGAATAGCATCGGCAAGTTCAAATTTTGTGGAACATACTGTGTCGATATTCCCGAATGTCTCCAGATGCATCGGTCCGACAGCAGTTATGATTCCACAGTCAGGATCTACAAGATCGCATATTTCCTTTATATCTCCCTTCTGTTTCGCTCCCATCTCGCAAATGAATACTTCAGTGTAGGGTTTCATCATTTCGCGGACAGTGCGGATAACTCCCATCGGAGTATTATAGCTTCCGGGAGTCATAAGGGTCTCGAACTGTTCTGAAAGAATTGCATGGAGATAATGTTTTGTGGATGTCTTGCCGTAAGAGCCTGTGATACCTACAATCTTAAGATCCGGCATATTCTTCAGAATCGAACGAGCCTCATTCCAATATTTCCGATTAATGCTATTCTCCACCGGTTTGAGCAACCATACAGCCGCAATAACCCATGCCCAGGAAAGAGTGGTGATGAGGAACATCACTGCCAACACCATTCTCGGACCTGAATAAAAACCGGCGGCATCCCCCGAAGCTCCGTAGGTGAATATAAGAGCCAGATAGGGGATTAATGCCAAGACCCATGTCACACTGCATATTCTGCGCACACGCGGAGTCACTACCAACGGCTTTTTAAATTTTGCGCGAGCCATCATCACCATCTTCACAACACTCACAATTGCGGCAAGAAGAGCTGCAAGAGGAGTATTCAGAAGAGTCGACATCAGAAGGAACGCCACGGCGAGGTCAGTAAGTCTCCACGCAGTCATGAAATTCCCTTGCTCAAGCCATCTCCAATAGCGGCTTATGCGATAACTGTTCTGCTGGAGAATATGAATATCACGCTTGAAGTTATAAAGCAGATAGGCTCCGCAGATTATATAGATAACTATAAGTAAAACACTCATTTTTCATTCAGTTTTTGTCTCTCAACAATATTCCTCCGAAAATTGAATGATGATTGAGACAAGAATATTATTTATTATTCAGTTCGTTCTTAAAAAATTCCTGCATGACAGCCCTGAATCCACCGGGTTTGTCGAGGAAGCTATAATGACCTGCACCCTCGAAATTCACAAGACCTGCGTCCGGAATAAGGCGCTCCATCGTCTTTGCATCCGAAAGGGGAGTGGCAGTGTCTTTACTGCCCCATATCAGTAAGGTCGGGGCTTTTATGTCAGGCATAACTCCCTTTAAATCCTCGTTGACGCATTTACTCATGATTCCTCGCATCACGGGCGATGAATTCCGATAATCAGCCGATCCGGCTTTCCCACGATATTTATCAAGAAGCTTTCCTCCCGTCTTCTGACCGAATAAGAGGGGAAGAAGATGCTTAAGAGTTTTATAGGAATAGACTTTGAGATAATAAGAGAGTGGACGCTTTGGCTTTATCCCGGCAGCATCCACGAGCACGAGTTTATGGATATCCTGATTCCGCGAAGAAAGAAGAATACCGATACGCCCTCCAAAGCTATGCCCCAGAAGAGTGACATCCTTCAGTCCTAATTCCGATATAAATTTTTCTATCAGATGCGTATAATCCTCTACACCCCATATTGAAGAGGGTTCATCGCTGGCGCCATGTCCGGGGAGATCAACATTAAGAACTCTCATTCCCGGTTCGAGAATACGGGCAATTGACTCAACAGTGTGCAGATTACATCCCCAGCCATGCATTATGACAATGGGCTTTCCCGCAGCATTTCCGGAGTCTGAATAATGGAGTTTCAACCCTTCGATTATGATGTCTTTTTCCATCAGAAAATGAAAGATAATTTAATTCTGACCGGTGTTGACAATCGGAGATGCAGGTTCGTCGCCACAGAGCACGACTAACAGATTGCTCACCATGGCTGCCTTCTGAGAATCAGTCATGTTTACGACTCTGCCATCTTCCAGGCGCTTGAGTGCCATCTCCACCATTGATACCGCACCGTCTACAATCTTTTCTCGTGCTGAAATAATCGCAGCCGCCTGCTGACGACGCAACATCACTGCGGCAATCTCGGGAGCATAAGCAAGATAGTTAAGCCTTGCCTCCACAACCTCTATTCCTGCCATTGCCAGACGCTCATTGATCTTATTTTCAAGAAGATCGTTGATCGCTTCACCTCCATCGCGCAGTGTCAGATCGTCGGGATGACCGGGCTGCGGATCGTAGGCAAATTTAGATGTCACCTCGCGAAGGGCAGCATCACTCTGAATACGCACGAAATTTGTCAGTGCCGCAGAGTTAATTGACCCCGGAGCATTGGAAAGAGAAGCTGCATCAAGGTCAAAGACGACTTTATATGTATCTGACACTTTCCAGACGAGCACCATTCCGATCAGCACCGGATTACCGACCTTATCATTAACCTTGATAGGATCGATATCCATGTTGCGGATTCTCAAAGATATCTTTTTACGATTTACGAAAGGATTCGCCCAAAAGTATCCCACTTTTGTGCAGGTGCCGACATATTTGCCGAAGAAAGTCATTACTCTGGCTTCATTGGGTTCCTGAACGAAATATCCCACCGTGCCGAGTATGAACATTATAAAGAGTATCAATGAGCATCCTACTGACAGCCATAGATTCTCTTCCCCTCCATTCCATATACATAGCAGAATTAAAATCGGAATAAGAATCCATGTAAAGAATAGCATGCTGAATCCGTTGATGACGAATCCGCGATAAGCATATTGTTCCTGAGTCATATCTTTTAATTTTAGGGTTCAGTTAACTTATTAATCAAGAAAACGCTTTGTCAGTCCGCCATATTCATCTATGCGACGATCGCGCAGAAAGGGCCACCATCTTCTTACATTCTCCGAACGCTCGAGATCGATTTCTCCCAATTCCTCCTCTGCTGCGGACTCACTGCACTCAATGATAAACTCACCTTGCGGACCGGCAATGAAACTCGACCCCCAAAAATCTATTCCGGAAGTGGCACCCGAAGGATCTTCTTCATACCCTACACGATTCACACTTATTACCGGAATCCCGTTCGCCACAGCGTGTCCACGCTGCACAGTAATCCAGGCATCTCTCTGTCGGCGTTTCTCATCTTCCGGATCATCGGGATTCCATCCAATAGCAGTAGGGTAAATCAGGACTTCCGCTCCACGCAGTGCCATCATACGCGCTGCTTCAGGATACCATTGGTCCCAGCAAACAAGCACTCCTAATCTGCCGATGGATGTGTCGATGGGTTCGAAACCCATATCTCCGGGAGTGAAATAGAATTTCTCATAGAATCCCGGGTCATCGGGTATGTGCATCTTACGATACATCCCGGCAATGCAACCATCTTTTTCAAACACAACCGCCGTATTATGATAAAGTCCCGGTGCACGACGCTCGAAAGCACTCGTGACGAGCACGACTCCGTTCTGCTTCGCTGCTTCCGCATAAAAATCCGTGAAGTCACCGGGAAGTTCTGTTGCCAGATCAAAGTTGTCGACATTTTCTGTCTGACAGAAATATAATGAATCGTGAAGTTCGGAAAGCACAATCAATTCCGCTCCTTCCTCTGCGAGATTAGAAATCGCTGCCAGATTGCGGCTTCTGTTAAGATCAATGTCATCCGAAAATGAATGTTGCACAATTCCAACCTTGACCTTTCGGGGTTTCTTATACATATTTTCCATTTCTATTTTTCCTTTCTGTTTATTCTCGGAATCGGTTATTCCGAGAAGATTGCATCATTAAAGAATTCTGCCGGAAGTTGCATTGTCGCGCAATGCAGCGACCCATGCTGCTTTATCAATGCCCTGCAATCAATCCCTTTGATTTCATGATCGGGGAAAACTATCTTTAGTGTTCTTGCCGCCAGCGTGTCATTCTCCGGTTGATTGTAAGTCGGCAGATAGATATACTTATCTGTTACGAGATAATTGGCGTAGGTCGCCGGCAGTCTTTCTCCATCCTCATCATAGATTGCCGAGGGGAGAGGGAGTTCCACGAGATTATAGGGATTACCCTCTGGAGTACGGAAAAGAGTCAGCTGCGCACGCATTTTGAGCAATTCCTCAAATTGCTCATCGTCGACATCCCGGCATCCTGTGAATAATATTGAATCATCGGGGGCGAGTCGGGCGAGAGTGTCAATGTGTGAATCTGTGTCATCGCCGGCAAGCGCACCGTAGTCGAGCCATAACACATGATCCACACCGAGTCGTTCGTTGAGGATTTTATTAAGTTCCTGCTTCGATTTTCCGCCGTTGCGATTAGGAGATGTCAGGCATCGGGTCGTGGTCATCAATGTGCCTCTGCCATCGCTCTCCACCGAACCTCCTTCTAAAATGAAATCACGCTCATTGCGATATTGCTCGGGAAGGACGACAAACTTATCACGAAGCTGAAGATTGACAAGATTATCCTTATCGGACGCAAACTTCAGTCCCCAGCCGTTGAAACCGAAATCCAGCGAACGATTTCTTCCGAATCTCTCTACAGATATCGGACCATAGTCGCGGGTCCACGTATCATTAAAGTCTGCTTTTATCAAAAGGAGACGTGAGTTATTCTTAAGATGACTGAAAAGAGTTGATGCATATTCCGGATCTTTGCACAGCAGTATGACATTCTGACCGGTAGCAGTCAGACATTCTACTATAGCCACATAGCATTTCTCCACTTCAGTGAGCATATATGCCCAATCTGTCTCGGGGTGAGGCAAAGCCATGAGGATTGCACCGGCGCCCTCCCATTCTGCGGGAAATCTTATCGATTCTGTATGATTTGATGATGTAGTCACCTCAATTTATCCAATTAAATTCATATTAATATTCAAAGTTAATCTCTTTTTTCCTAAATTTGCATCTCGAAGTAGAAAAAAATTCATTACTTACATTAAATAACCTTACATATTAAACCTTACATATTAAATATGTCTGACACTAAAAAGGAATTTGCAGCCGAGATTGCCCGGTGTAGAGAGATATATGAAAAGAAAATGCGTGATTACGGCACTTCATGGAGAATCATGCGCCCTACATCTCTGACAGATCAGATTTTTATCAAAGCTCGCCGCATCCGCTCCCTGGAGGAAAAACATGGCAAGTCGGCTGTCGAAGAAGGAATCGAACCGGAATTTATCGGCATTGTCAATTATTGCGCAATGGCACTCATCCAACTTAAATTAGGAGCAGGGGAGAGTCTTGAACCGACAGAGGCTCTCAGACTTTATGACGAAGCCATAGAGGAATCAACATCCCTGATGATAAATAAGAATCATGACTATGATGAGGCATGGCGTCAGATGCGTGTCAGCAGCTTTACTGATATTATCCTTCAGAAACTTCTCCGCACTAAAGAAATTGAGTCCAATGACGGAAAGACTCTGATTTCGGAAGGGGTAGACGCAAATTATATGGATATGATCAATTATGCCCTTTTCGCATTAATAAAACTGACTGAAGCCAAATCCAAATAAGCATTATAAAGCGGAATGAAAAATCAGACTGAGCGTGGCATCCTCCGGCTGCTGACATGGGTTATCCGAATCCTGACGGGACTGACTTTTATCGTGTCCGGTTTTGTAAAGGGAATTGACCCTTACGGCACTTTCTATAAGTTGGAAGAGTATATGGGAGCTATGAGTCTTCCCGTTTTTCCCAACCTCCTCTTAGTGGGAGCATTCGTGCTGTTCGCGTATGAGTTTATTGTCGGAGTTTTTCTTCTCTTGGGTTGCTTCCGCAAATCCTCTCCTATATTGGCTCTCCTATTCATGGCTTTAATGCTCCCACTGACCTTATGGATTGCCGTATGGAATCCTGTAGAGGATTGCGGATGTTTCGGAGATGCGATAAAATTGGGAAACTGGGCGACTTTCTGGAAGAATATCGTTTTGACGGCTGCCATAATATGGTTGCTCAAATTCAATAGCAGATGCAAATGCCTGATCCGTCCATCGCTCCAATGGCTTGCACTTCTGGGTTCGGCAGTCTATATTGCCACAATCGGTCTGTTCGGTTACCTCTATCAACCCTTGATCGACTTCCGACCTTATCGTGCAGGGGAACCCATAATGGATTTCTCCCAAAACATTGATGAGGATTCATCCGAAGAGGAGACACTTCGATTTATCTATGCCAAAGATGGAGTCGAAAAAAGTTTTTCTATCGACGATGAACTGCCGGACGAGGAATCGGGATGGGTCTTCGTCAGAAGAGAGGAAGAACCTGCCACTTCGACTGCCGACAGTGCCACCTCCATTCATCCCGAGGAATCTCAAGCAGATTATGCACTGAAGGAAAAGAATTTCCGCGTATGGAACGAGGATGGAGAGGAAGATGTCACAGAAGAAGTGCTTCATGATACCGGCAGACAGATGCTCCTATTGATTCCCGACATGAGCGGAGCAAGTATTGCAGGAACATGGCAGATTAACTCACTATACTCCTGGGCAGAAGAGAATGACATAGATTTCATTGCAATTGTCAATGGCAGCGAAGCCCGGATTGCAGACTGGAAGGATCTGTCGCTTGCGGCTTACCCGATTTATACTTCGGATGACACGGAGATAAAGATGATCGCACGCGGGAACCCTGCGATAGTCTATCTGGAGAATGGGATAGTAAAATGGAAAAGTTCCTTGCGCGCTCTGAGCACGAAGGACTTCCAAGCTTCAGGAGCTTCGTCTGATCCTATGGCGTATGCCCGGCATGACAAACTTATTCTATATAACATCACCGGATTTTATCTGCTCCTGATCCTGCTTCTTATCGGTGCGTCCATTATTCCGGTAAAAGATATGTTCCGTCCTCACTGGAGAACTCAGCTGAAACTAAGGAAGAGAATCAGTCATGGTGATAAGGAAGACCATGAAGGATAGAGATGCCTCGATAAATCTGTTCGGTAAAAAAGAGACGGACCATCTCATGATTAAATGTCATTCGCGAGAGTGACATTTTTGCATCTGCCCGATTGTAGACAGCCTGAGAGAATCCGTAAGGACCGCCGATAATGAAGACAGTCCGCTTCCGCCCGGAACTCATCAGGCGCTCTAGATATCCGGCGAATTCGCGGGATGAATATTCCTTTCCTCTTTCATCAAGCAACACGACGAAATCCGAATCATTTAAAGACTTCAATATCATGGAGCCCTCCGCCTCCTTCTGTTCGGCTTCCGACACTTTTCCTGACTTGCGCGCATCCGGAAGTTCCTGAATGGAATAGGGGATATAGCGGCTCAGACGACGGCAATATTCCGCAATGCCTTCTTTGACATATCCGATAGTGGTTTTTCCCACTGTCAATAACTGAATATCCATAATTTTTAGTAATTTTGCAATCTGCATTGGAATAACTCTAAATTGAGCCATTCCATCAACTGAAGGATAAAAATAATCCTTCTTGATTTTCTTTACAAAATTAACAAATCCCAAAATATTTACAATGAAAACAAGAGATCAACTCATCGAAGAACTCCTGAATCTGGCATTTGCCGAGGATCTCGGAGATGGCGACCACACCACACTTTCCACAATTCCCGCGGACGCGCAGGGCAGAAGTCGACTCATCATCAAGGAAGAGGGTGTGCTCTCCGGAGTTGAGATAGCTAAAAAGGTGCTGGCGAAAGTAGATCCCTCAATTAAAGTGACAGTAATGATTGAGGATGGCGCTCACGTTAAGCCGGGAGATATCGCTTTTACGGCTGAGGGTCCTGTGCGCTCTCTTCTTATAGCAGAGCGCACTATGCTCAATATAATGCAGCGAATGAGTGGAGTGGCAACTATGACTGCCAAATATCAGAAGCAGCTCGAAGGATTGCACACACGCGTGCTTGATACACGCAAGACAACTCCGGGAATGCGCATGCTGGAGAAAGAGGCTGTAGCATGCGGAGGCGGCACTAATCATCGCATCGGACTCTATGACATGATACTTATCAAGGATAATCATATCGATTTTGCCGGCGGAATTGAGAAAGCTATCACCCGCGCCAATGAATATTGCAAGGAGAATGGCAAGGATCTTAAGATCGAAGTGGAGGTGAGAAGTCTTGATGATATCCGCAGAGTAATGGAACACGGGGGAGTGGATCGCATAATGTTTGATAATTTCACTCCCGAACTGACGAAAGAAGCCGTGGCTCTTGTAGGCGGTAAATACGAGACTGAGTCCTCCGGCGGCATCACTATTGAAAATCTGCGGAAGTATGGCGAAGCGGGTGTCGACTTCATCTCTGTGGGTGCGTTAACTCATAGCGTCAAGGGACTCGATATGTCGTTCAAAGCTTATTAAGTAAGTAATTCCTTCACTATCTACTAAAATGGTATCGTTTCCGATACTCACTTAATAGATGCCCTATAAGGATAAGATATCAGAAATAGACTGGAGCGAACTGACCCCGGAAGGATTTGAGAAGAAGGTAACTACCATCCTCCAACATCCTCCGGGTTCACCGGGCTATGAAAATATCTATAAAAGCTTGTTTGCCGGGCAGAAATTCAAAAAGATATATTCCGAGACCTGGGGGCGTTACGCTGAAGCGAAGACGATTGAACATCTCATCCTGCAGGGACTTCCTATCCGGGAATGGAACTGGCACCCGGAATCCGGAAAGGGTGAAATTGACATTATCGCACAGCGTGGCAATCGCCTGCTTTTCATAGAAGTAAAAGCGCGATCTGACAAGAAAGATGATCCCTGGGAAGCAATTACCGATAAAAAAATGCGCGAACTCTGCCGGGGAGCGGATCTATATATCAAGACAAATGAGTTAGATCTTGAATATCAATTTGATCTTGCACTTTTCAGCGGAAATCCCGAGGATTACAGATTTGAATATATCGCGGATGCTTTTCTATGTCCACTGACAAGCAAGCGCTGACTTCCTGTATAGACAAAAAAAGAAAAATTACATAAAAGTATATTTTCTCATAAAACCTTTTCCTAACCTTTGACGTTATACTATCGAAAGAAAGATAAATTGTTAGCTTAATCAAAAGTTAATAGACTTTAGTTAAGCAATTCATGATGTTAGGTTAGTTAAAGATTATTATGAAAAGCACTTGACTGCGGCTCCCTGTGAAGGGAGCCGCAGTCGCATTATATTAGAAAAGAGAGGAATTGCGATAAAAAATCGGATAAAATAGGTAGGTTTTCAAGTATTTTTTCGTAAATTTGTAAGATTTAAGTAAATATCCCCGTGTTCGGGGAATACTTGCTGAAATTTTTTTATAATTTAGAATCTGAATAATTCTTCATGAAATATATAGGTGCACATGTAAGCGTAAGCGGGGGAGTGGCATCCGCTCCGATCAATGCTAACGAAATAGGCGCTAAGGCATTTGCTCTTTTCACCGGGAATCCCTCTCGATGGACTACCAAAGCCATATCCGAAGAAGAGGCAAATCTTTTCAAGCAACGTTGCGCTGAATTCGGATATAATCCGGAAGTAATCCTGCCGCACGATAATTTTCTCATTAATCTCGGATCTCCGGATTCAAAAAAACTTGCCATGTCGCGCAAGTCCTTCCTTGATGAAATGCGTCGATGCGAGCAATTAGGGCTGAAATTACTGAACTTTCATCCGGGCAGCCATCTGCGTGAAATTTCTGAGGAGGAGTGTCTTTCTACAATCGCAGAGTCTATCAATATGACTCTGGACGCCACTTCCGGCGTGACCGCTGTCATTGAGACTACTGCCGGTCAGGGTTCAAATCTCGGACATGATTTCAATCAGGTTGCCTATATTATCGACAAAGTTGAGGATAAAACCAGAGTTGGAGTTTGCCTCGATACATGCCATACATACTCCGCCGGCTATGATCTCCGATCTCCTGAAGGCTATGAAAAGACATGGAAAGAATTTGATGAAATTATAGGACTATCATATCTGAGGGGAATGCACCTTAACGATGACAAACGCGAGTGCGGGTCACACATCGACCGCCATGAAAGCATCGGCAAAGGGACTCTGGGTGAAGAGTTTTTCATACGCCTGGTAAATGATCCTCGCTTTGACAATATCCCGTTGATACTCGAGACTCCGGATGAATCGATCTGGGCTCAGGAGATCGCCTGGCTTTATTCTCAGATAAAATAATCATCTTTTATTAAGAATAAAATATATTGGATAAATTCCTGCATAACATTAAAATCTAAAAACTAAATATAACTCATGAAAACTAAACCGGATTTAAGTTTCTGGAAACTGTGGAATCTGAGTTTCGGATTCTTCGGCGTACAGATTGCGTACGCGCTTCAGAGCGCCAACGTATCGCGTATTTTTACCACCATCGGAGCGGACCCGCATGATCTTTCCTACTTCTGGATCCTTCCCCCGCTGATGGGTCTTATCGTTCAACCAGTTGTGGGAATGTGCTCCGACCGCACATGGAATCGTTTCGGACGTCGTCTGCCCTATCTGATTTTTGGTGCGACAATCGCCGTTATAGTGATGTGTCTTCTGCCCAATGCCGGCAGCTTCAACCTTTCCATTCAAGGTGCTATTATTTTCGGACTGATAGCCCTGATGCTCCTCGACACTTCCATTAACATGGCAATGCAGCCCTTTAAAATGCTTGTCGGCGATATGGTCAATGAAAAGCAGAAGGGACTTGCATACAGCATTCAGTCATTCCTCTGCAATGCCGGTTCTGTTGTCGGTTTTATTTTCCCGATTCTCTTCGGCGCTATCGGATTGGCTAATACAGCTCCGGCAGGTGTTGTGCCCCAGACAGTGATCTGGTCGTTCTATGTAGGCGCGGCAATTCTCCTTATCTGTGTTATTTACTCTCTGATTAAAATCAAGGAATGGCCTCCTCATGTTTATGCCGAGTATAATGGAGGTGCAGATACTTCCAAAGAGAAAGGGAACGCCAACCTCTTCAAACTCCTTGTGAATGCTCCCTCTACTTTCTGGACAGTCGGCATAGTGCAGTTCTTCTGCTGGTTCGCTTTCCTGTTCATGTGGACATACACGACAAACACTGTCGCGATCAAAGCTTATAATACTCCCTCGATGGAGAGTGTCGTTGGTATTAAAGATGGCGACAAGGTGTATGAAGGCAAAAACATTCTTATCTCCAATGATGCGCTGAAGGATGTTATGATCGTAAATCATGGCGTAGCAATGGCAGAAGGCGTGGAAGTCAACAATGTGTTCTATCCGGCGACGTCTGTAGTCATCAATGGCAATGACACAATTGTCAGCGACCACAAGATCGTTCTAAACGATGAAGGCGTAGCTAAAGTGAAGTTCAATGAGATGCTTTCAAATGTCAGCAGCGTAGCTGTTAACGGGAAGACACTTGACGACTCTTCCTTTGTGAAAGTTAAAGATTATATCTCAAATCTTCAGGGTAAAGCGACTCTCACTGTCGCTGCTATTGTCAGCAAGGACAAGGATGGTCAGACTGTACTTGAAGATGCCAAGAATTATGATATTCCTCAGGCAGGCAATCTGGCTTATGAAACAAAGGTAGTGCTTAACGCTGCTTCCAAGCAGTATAATGAAGCAGGCAACTGGGTTGGTTTGCTCTATGCGATCCAGGCTTTAGGTTCAGTAGCATGGGCTGTAGTTCTTCCGCGTTTCCGCAGCCGCAAATTCTCTTACGCGCTGTCGCTGATTCTCGGTGGTATAGGTTTCATAAGCATGGGCTATGTGACAAGTCCTTATCTTCTCTTCGTAAGCTTCCTGCTTATCGGTTGCGCTTGGGCAGCTATGCTGGCATGGCCGTTCACTATCCTCACTAACTCTCTTAAGGGTGGTAATATCGGTGCATATCTCGGTCTGTTCAACTGCACAATCTGCATACCCCAGATTATCGCCGCACTCATGGGTGGTTGGATTCTCCATCTCCTCTCAACTCCCGGTGAGCTCGCGCCCGAGAACCTTATGATGGTGGTAGCCGGCGTAGCAATTGCAATTGGAGCTCTCTGCGTTGGTTTCATCAAGGAAGGTAAGAAATCCGATGACGAAATGAAAGTCCAGGAAACTCCCGAAATTTCCGAAACCCTCTAAGCATCTAAATGTGGCTTAGAAACATACTATCTCTAAGCCCCACGAACACCAATAAAATACACTCTATCCTCATAAAAAAGGAGTTGCTCAGCCGAGCAACTCCTTTTTTTATAAAACCATAGGAATAGTATAGTTTATTATTACTGTGCTTTACCGTATGCTTACGATATGAGAAGTGACTATTGCAACTTGCGACACTGCCCAAAATACCCAAAATATTTTCTGCCACATCTTCATTTCAATGCTTCAATTTTAGCAATGGTAGAGTCCGGCAATATGTCTATGCCATAGAATAGATGACTGCTCTGATAGCCCAGAAAGTTTATATATTTGAGTATGAGCGCATATTTGTTTTGTGTTCTCGATATGTCAATGCTACCATCCTCATCAAAGCAAATTGCCTCGTGGTGAGCTATACGGTTGCGGAAAGTCTTTATCTCTTGAAGCTCGTTGAACACCGCTCGTTGACCCAATCCAGGTGTGCGGTTCGGAAATATACGCAAAAGATTCTGACCGCCCAATCGGTAAGGCTGACGAGTGAACAAATGCGTCCAAAAGCCGAAAGAGACCGACGAAACGACACGGTCGTTGGTATATCGCCCGTTTTGTCGAAGCCTGGCAATTATACGAAGCACCTCTTTTTTCTGCGGAGCGTTCTCAATCATGCCACCGTGCCTCATCTGATTCTCTACCCATTCCAAATCATTGAATACGCGTTGATAGTGAGCGTTGATAGCGTTGCGAAGCACAACCTCGAATATATTTAGTATGCCATAAAACTTTTGGCACAACTTTACGTTATGCCTATACAGTGTCAGTGCTTTGGCTGTATTGCCACCGCACGCAACTAAATATTTGTTGAGACGAGCGGGGGAAAACGCCTTTTCATACTCGGAATACTTCACTTCGCAATTTTTAACTAATTTCGATTTGCAAAATTACGAAAATATTCATAACTTTGCAACGGAATCCCCCGAGTGTCCCTGTCTTCGTACAAACCTCGGGGTTTAGTCTTTTATAGCCGCTCCTAATTAGGGCGGCTTTTGTTATCTCTTCACCATATGCTTACGCGCAATTGTTCGTCCTCAAACTCTTTCCGGTCAAGATTCATCAGGAATACGCTATAGGTCGGTGTCGGACGTCAGTTGACGCGGTTGGTGGGGGAACCGGCGAGGTAAGCGCGGATGTTTTCTATGGCGATGGCTATCAGACGACGGCGCGCTTCGAAGGATGCCCAGGAGATATGGGGCGTCAGGATACAGTTGCGGGCTTTCAACATGGGATTGTCCACTTTTGGTGGTTCTGTACTCAAAACGTCTAAACCGGCTCCGGCTATTCTACCGTTGTTTAACGCATCAGCTAAGGCTTGCTCATCTATCAGAGCTCCTCGCGCCGTATTTAGAAGATAAGCAGTAGGCTTCATCTTCGACAGCATCTCCTCATTTACCATCCCGACATTTTCTGCCGTCAATGGACAATGAAGGCTTACGACATCCGACTCTGCGAAGAGTTCGTCTATTGTTACCTTTTTCACACCTTCACCCAACTCTTCCTGCGAACGGGATGAGGCTACATAGATAAGCATCCCGAACGCGCGTGCAATCTGAGCGACCTCCTGACCTATGTGACCATAGCCGACGATGCCAAACACCTTTCCTGCCAACTCCATCAAAGGATAGTCCAAATAACAGAAATCCTTACATTTCGTCCATCTGTCTTCAGTCCGTATGCGGCGATCATAATCCTCAGCATGATTCGTGAGCGCCAAAAGAAGAGCAAATGTGTTTTGAGCTACGGATGTGGTGCTGTAAGAGGGGATATTGCAGACCATAATTCCTTTCTCCTTTGCCGCATCAAGATCTATTAGGTTAAATCCTGTGGCGAGCACTCCGATATACCTGCAAGACGTAAGGGAATTAATCGTATCCTTATCCAGAGGCACTTTATTTGTCAACACTATTTCTGCATCCGAAGCCCTCTCTATAACTTTATCAGCCGGAGTCCGATCAAAAATCTCCACTTCTCCGAACTCTTTCAAACCATCCCAAGACAAATCGCCCGGATTGATGGCATACGCATCAAGAACTACTATTTTCATTGCTTACTTACTTATTCAAAGAGACGGCGGAAACATTCCTCTACTTTGGAGACCTCCACAATCTCTATCTTAAAATTCTTTTTTATACCTTTCAGATTCCCTTTGGGAACGAATGCCCTTTGAAAACCAAGTTTCTCTACCTCTGCTACCCTCTGTTCAATACGAGTGACAGTGCGTATTTCGCCGGAAAGACCAACCTCCCCGATAAACACAGTGGAACGCGGAATACTGACGTCGAAATTGCTGGACATTACGGCGGCTACCACGGCAAGATCCATCGCCGGATCAGCGATCTTCAATCCGCCTGCCACATTGAGAAAGACATCCTTCTGAGCAAGCCGGAAACGAGCACGCTTCTCCAAGACTGCCAATAACATATTCAGGCGACGCTGATCAAACCCTGTAACACTGCGCTGGGGTGTACCGTAAGCAGCACTTGATACAAGCGCTTGAATCTCTACAAGAAACGGACGTACACCCTCTGTCGTCACGCCGATTGTGATGCCGCTCATCTCCTCATCCCTATTTTCAGAGAGGAGCATCTCAGATGGATTGCTCACCTCCTTCAGCCCTTTCTCCACCATTTCATAAATCCCTATCTCATTTGTAGAACCGAATCGATTCTTTATTGCCCTAAGGATTCGATACAGGTATTGGCGATCTCCCTCGAACTGAAGCACTGTGTCGACAATATGCTCAAGCACTTTCGGACCCGCTATTGCTCCATCCTTATTTATATGTCCGATGAGCAGAACCGGCACGCCGCTCTGTTTGGCATAACGTAGCAATGAAGCAGCACATTCCCTTACCTGGCTGACACTCCCGGCAGCCGACTCAATATCTGTCGATGCTATGGTCTGGATCGAGTCTACGACCACTAACCCCGGCTTTATATTTTCAATCTGGGTGAAAATCCCCTCAAGAGAGGTTTCACATAATATATAGGTGTTGTCCGAAACCTTTCCCAATCTGTCTGCACGCAATTTAAGCTGCGTGGCGCTCTCCTCGCCGGAGACATATAGAATTGTGCGATTGCGTATGGAGAGAATATTCTGGAGTAGGAGAGTCGACTTTCCGATTCCGGGTTCTCCGCCGATCAGAGTCAGACTCCCTGCTACAAGACCTCCGCCAAGCACGCGATTCAGTTCTTTTGAGGGAAGCGCAATACGCGGCTCTTCCAGACTCTCTATCTCCGAAAGTCTGACGGGACGTGTTCTTTCTACAAGTCCCTTGTTCTTACCGGCGGAAGTGCGTGAGGATTTCGATACCTTCTCTTCTACAAAGCTATTCCACTCTCCGCATCCCGGACACTTTCCAAGCCATTTCGGGGATTCATATCCGCAGTTGGAACAGAAAAAAATATTCTTTGTTTTCACCATGGTTTTTGATTATAATTTTGAGGCGGGTTGAATTCAATTATTTCTTCAATAATGCAAGCGTAATTCCGGTGGCTACTGCAACATTCAGGGATTCTGCATGATTCGTCGGGTCTGCAGGGGGGATAGTGAGAGGAAGCGTAACCCGCAGACGCATCTCTTCCGAGAGTCCGGAACCCTCATTGCCCATAACAATAAATCCGAAACCGGGTTTAACACTCTTATAGATATTCTCCCCCTCCAAAAGTAGTCCCAATACAGGAAACAATGGATTCGTGTCTACGAGCTTTGGTAGATCAGTGTAAATCACATTCACTGCCGCCATTGAACCCATAGAGGATTGGATAACTTTCGGATTATAGCAATCCGCAGTCTGCCGAGAGGCAAAAATTGTGTCGATTCCAAACCAATGAGCGGTGCGGATAATAGTGCCGAGATTTCCCGGATCCTGTATTCCATCGAGAAGTAGATAGTAGCGAAGGGGGAGGGTATGATCCTGTCGCTCTGAGAGAAGTTTCTCTAAATTATCTTCCTCGGGAAGTCGGCATACTGCGATTACATCCGGGGCGGTAGAGAGCGATGACGCCTTCTTCAACTCCGAACTATCAGCACAATACGTCTTATCTGACTGAAGACCGATTTCCCGCAGCGAATGAAAGTTCTTATCGAGCCATTCCGCAGAAGCCGCAATATACTCCACTTCGAAGCGATTGGGGTAGTCAAAGAGGATATCTCTGACACTCTTATCCCCCTCTATTGAAAAAAGACGATGACGCTGCCGCATCTTTTTCTGACCTAAAGATGCAATCACACTAATCTTACTCTTTGAAATTTTCTCAATCATTCTTTAGAAAATAATAACTCAAATTATCGCTCCCCGAAAGGCGATGATTTACAAATATAATGATTTTTATGCTTATCTCCGATTTTTTCCTTAAATTTGTAACTAATGAAATCACGCAAACTTAAATATTTCGTACCCGCGGTCTTTCTTTCCGCATTGTCGGGGGCAACTCCGTCTTATGCGCAGGTCAACGCCGAGCAAGTGATGAATATCGGCAGAAATGTCCTCTCCATGGAAGATTATCTGCTATCCATTCAATATTTCAATCAGGCGATTAAAGCAAAACCTTATTTGGCAGACGCATATTTCTATCGCGGATTGGCAAAACTCAGTCTTGACGATTATGATGGAGCAATCGCTGACTGCAACCTTGCTCTGGAGCGAAATAAGTTTAAATCGGAAGCCTATAAAGTCCGAGGATTCGCGTATATGAATATAGGAAAAGATTCTCTGGCTATTGCTGATTTCAACAAAGGGCTCGAATACAATCCCGACGACCGCTACTTCCTTTTTTATAAAGGAATCGCACAATCGGAACTTAAGAAATATGAGTCGGCTGATTCCACATTCAGCTATCTGCTAAGACGTCATCCCAACTTCGAAGACGGTTATCTCGCAGCCGGCAGAATGGACTTGCAAAGAGGGGATACAATCACAGCGCTTGCGAAAGTCGATCATGCTCTGAAAATATCCAAATCCCTTCTGAACGCTTATCTGCTGAAAGCTGAAATCGCGGCGGGTAAAAAAGAGTGGGAGAACTCAATTCAGAATATGGACGAAGCGATCAGATTGCGCCCTGAGCAACCGGAGTATTATATCAACCGCGCATATCTCAGATATAATAACGAAGATTTCTTCGGAGCTATGAGTGATTATAACTACTCACTGCAGTTAGATCCGGAGAATTCAGTTGCTCTCTTCAATCGCGCTCTGCTACGCACAGAAGTAAAGGAACTTACAAACGCGGACGCCGATTTTACGCATGTCTTGAAACTCGATCCCAACAATTTTTATGCTCTCTATAACCGGGGTCTCGTGAACCTTGAACTCGGGAATTATAAAAAGGCACTTGAAGATTTCAGAAAGATTGCCCGACGCTATCCCAGATTCCATCCTGCATATTACGCAATTGCAGAGTGCCTGCGTCACACCGGTGATATGAAGGGGATGGTAGATAATATCAAGAAAGCTGACAATCTCGTGGCAGGATATGTGGCAAATCCCACCAAGAATCCGCTTGATCGTCCGGCGATCAGCTCCGGAAGCAATTCATCGCGACGCAATGACGACACTCCCGAGACCGACGAAGAATTCATGCAGCGATTCAATCAGTTGATGACAACGACTGCTGATAATGTGCAGGAATTGGCATTCAATGATAGGATCAAAGGGAGAGTACAGGACAGGAACATCAATGTCACTCCGGAAGGTGCATATTTCATATCCTTTATCCGACCTGAAACAAATCTGCGAAATCTCTCCAATTACTTCCGAGATCTTGATAATCTTAACAGGAGACGTTACATCAGCCGCCTGCTATATATCCGTCAGGACACACCGATGCCCTCATCCACAGCAGAGATGCAACAGACATTCGCTATAGAGGACGACTTTTCGCGGGGGATTGTCGGGAAGGATAAAGCAAGACCTGTAGATATGCTCGGGAGGGGAGTGGCAAGAATGATGCTGAAGAACTATGACGAAGCTATTGCAGATCTGACTGCGGCTATCGAGGGATCAGAAAACTTCACTACCGCACTCTTCGCTCGCTCAAACGCATATTATCTGCGGTCGAAAGCCATGCCGGATAAAGAAGGAGCCGGATCAATGCTGACACGGGCAGACCTGCAGATGGCGATGAATGATCTCGACACCCTGTTGAAACTGTCGCCGGGTATGGTCTACGGATGGTTTAACAAAGGATTGCTCTATTACGAAGCAGGGGATTACACATCAGCCTTGCAATGTTTCGATGAAGCTATCAGGCTCGACCCTGAATTCGGACCCGCATACTTCAATCGCGGACTTGCATTCCTTCAGCAAGGGAATAGGCAGAAAGCCTTTTCCGACCTCTCAAAAGCCGGTGAACTTGGTGTCTTACCCTCATATAATATCCTAAAACGCATGAAATAGTGGGATCTAAAGTGAACTTTAACATCTTTTCATGCATTGTATTTGTGCAAATCGAAAATATATACTAACTTTGTATTAAGAAGTGTAGAGTTCCCAACGAAAGGAATTTCTGAAGAATTCTGCCCTTATTGAGAATAAAAAATTCAATCAAAAATCACGATTTTTTGAAATGATCGACATAAAATTTCCCGACGGCAGTGTGCGCCAATATGAAGAAGGCGTTACTCCCTTTCAGGTAGCCGAAAGTATTAGCCCGAGATTTGCTGCCGATGTGCTCGCAGCAAAGGTTAATGGAGAAGAATGGGACATTTCCCGCCCCATCGCCACTGACGCAGAAATCCAGCTTTTCAAATGGGATGATCCGGAAGGCAAGCATGCATTCTGGCATTCTTCAGCCCATCTTCTTGCCGAAGCGCTTCAGGAACTTTATCCCGGCGTTAAATTCGGTATCGGTCCGGCAATCGAGAATGGTTTTTACTACGACATCGACCCGGGTGAACATAAAATCACGGCTGAGGATTTCCCGAAGATTGAGAAAAAAATGCAGGAGCTCGTAGCCAAAAAGGAAGCTATCGTACGCTCTGATATCTCCAAGGCTGACGCCCTCAAAATGTTTGGCGACCGCGGAGAAACATATAAATGTGAATTGATCTCCGAGCTTGAGGATGGTCATATCACGACATACACCCAGGGCGAATTCACCGACCTTTGTCGCGGTCCGCACCTTCCCTCCACAGCTCCCATCAAGGCTGTGAAGGTGCTCTCTCTCGCCGGCGCTTATTGGAGAGGAGATGAAAAGCGCAATCAGCTTGTCCGCGTATACGGCATCACTTTCCCCAAGAAAAAGATGCTCGACGAATACCTCGCCCTGCTTGAGGAAGCTAAGAAACGCGACCATCGTAAGCTTGGCAAAGAGATGGAACTCTTCACATTCTCTGAAACTGTAGGCAAAGGTCTGCCGTTGTGGCTTCCGAAAGGCGCTGCTCTTCGCGACCGCCTTGAGCAGTTCCTTCGCAAGATCCAGAAGCAATATGGCTATCTGCAGGTGATCACTCCGCATATCGGTAATAAAGCGCTTTATGTGACTTCCGGTCACTGGGCAAAATATGGCAAGGATTCTTTCCAGCCCATCAACACTCCCGAAGAGGGAGAGGAATATCTCCTCAAACCGATGAACTGCCCCCACCACTGCGAAATTTTCAAAGCGGGTCCGCGCAGCTATCGTGATCTTCCGATGCGACTTGCGGAGTTCGGCACAGTATATCGCTATGAACAGAGCGGCGAGCTTCATGGTCTGACCCGCGTCCGCGGCTTTACTCAGGATGATGCCCACATCTTCTGCGCACCCGAACAGATCAAGGATGAGTTCCTCAAAGTAATGGATATTATCCTTTATATCTTCAAGGCTCTTGACTTCAAAAATTTTGAAGCTCAGATTTCACTCCGCGATCCGAAGAACAAAGAGAAATACATCGGCAGTGATGAAAACTGGCATCTCGCCGAGAATGCGATTATCGAAGCTTGTGAAGAAAAAGGTCTGAAAGCACGTCAGGTAGAAGGCGAAGCCGCATTCTATGGTCCGAAACTTGACTTCATGGTGAAAGATGCAATCGGCAGACGCTGGCAGCTCGGTACAATTCAGGTTGACTACAATCTCCCCGAACGCTTCCAGCTCGAGTATACAGGTTCCGACAATCAGAAGCATCGCCCTGTTATGATTCATCGCGCACCCTTCGGTTCGATGGAACGCTTCGTAGCCGTGCTTCTTGAGCACACTGCCGGCAGACTTCCTCTCTGGCTTATCCCCGAGCAGGCTGTAGTCCTTCCTATCAGTGAGAAATTCAATGACTACGCAAAGAGAGTCGTAAAAGAACTCGACGCGAAGGGAGTAAGAGCGATTGTCGACGACAGAAATGAGAAGATCGGCAAGAAGATTCGCGACAATGAGATGAAAAAAATCCCATATTTGCTCATTGTTGGCGAAAAAGAAGCAGAAAATGATGAAGTTTCTGTAAGAAAACATGGCGAAGGTGACCAAGGTTCGATGAAAATCATTAACTTTGCAGAAACTTTGAATGCAGAAGTAGAAAATATGATAAACCATTCGGCTGAAGCATGACTCAAAACGAAGGAATGTAAGGTCGAAACAAAACTTATTAATGGAGAAAAAACCTAATTTTTCCGGACCCCGTAAGCCGGGAGGCAACAACCGCCCCGGACAGAGGGGAGGAGCACGCGGTAAAAACGACAAGGATCCCTATGCAATCAATGAGCAGATCCGCGCTCGCGAAGTAAGATTGGTAGGCGACAATGTAGAACAGGGCATCTATCCCATCGACAAGGCACGCAAGATAGCTGCCGGCATGGAGTTGGATCTTATAGAGATTTCCCCTACAGCGGAGCCCCCCGTATGCCGCATTCTGGATTATCAGAAATTTCTATATCAGCAGAAAAAGCGCCTGAAGGAGCAGAAGCAGAAAGCGACTAAGGTCGTAGTGAAGGAGATCAGATTCGGTCCGCAGACTGATGATCATGATTACAACTTCAAGCTTAAGCACGCCCGCGGCTTCCTCCAGGAAGGTTCTAAAGTGAAGGCATACGTCTTCTTCCGAGGCAGATCAATCCTCTTCAAGGAGCAGGGAGAAGTGCTTCTCCTGCGCTTCGCCAACGATCTTGAGGATCTCGGTAAGGTAGAGCAGATGCCGGTGCTTGAAGGGAAGAGAATGATCATTATGATCACTCCTCTCAAGACTCAGCCCAAGAAGGATGCTCCCAAGAAGGATGCCGCTCCCAAAGCTGCACCAAAAAAGGAGACTCCTGAATCGGAGACTGCAGGCGAAGACAACAACGAAGCATAACACAGAGAATAATAATAGAGACCGTAGGCACCCAGTGCCGAGGTGATTTTTTAACAACTAAAATTTTTCAACTAAAATGCCTAAGGTAAAGACCAATGCCGCGTCAAAGAAGCGCTTCGCGCTCACCGGCACAGGAAAAGTGAAGAGAAAACATGCTTACCACAGCCACATCCTGACCAAGAAGTCGAAAAAGCGTAAACGCAATCTCGACCACACTGCTCTCGTGGATTCAGCGAACATCAAGCAGGTTCGTTCACTCCTCAACATGCGTTAATCCGCAAACGAGGCAAACCTCAAAGGATACGCCACCCGGCGTAAACTTTAATTCTCTTCTCAGACAATCCTTCTCCTCACAAACAAACAACATTTTTCAATAACCGAGTGTAGAGCTCCATCAAGAGCTATTAGCCGCTCACATTCAAAATTTAAAAAAAATGCCTAGATCAGTAAATCACGTCGCTTCACGCGCAAAAAGAAAGAAAATCCTTAAACTTACCCGTGGTTATTACGGCAGCCGCCGCAATGTATGGACAGTAGCCAAAAACACTTGGGAAAAGGGTCTGACTTACGCTTATCGCGATCGCAAGCAGAAAAAGCGCAACTTCCGTGCTCTCTGGATCCAGCGTATCAACGCAGCAGCTCGTCAGGAGGATCTTTCTTACTCAAAGCTCATGGGTCTTATCCACAAAGCAGGTATCGAGATCAACCGCAAGGTTCTCGCTGACCTCGCAATGAATAACCCTGCAGCTTTCAAGGCTATCTGCGATAAGGTAAAATAAATTTTTATCTCGCTTGATAAACAATTGCACGTCTCGCAACGTTTTATAAGTGTAAATAAAGTGGATATCCCCACATCAAAGTTGATTGGGAAACTCATCAAATTAAAATGAAATACCGAGACAAGCTTTCTTCTTGATGGCGGGCCCCCATTCCTTCGGGAGTGCAGGTTCTTTCGAGAGCCACAGGCGGATTACAAAGAGATCTAAGCCCTCAAATCCTGTCTATCGGAGTTTCGTCACAACACTTTGGTGTGGACCCTATAGCGGGGACGGATCGGATTCTTATCCGTTCCGCCCCCGCTTCTTTTTTAACAGTGTTATTATAAATAAATCTCTTTATCATGAAAGATGTAAAAGACACATTACTCGACCGAGTCAGCATCCGACGCTATGAGCGTGAGGCAATTCCTCAGGAAACTATGGATTTCATCTATAAGGCTGTAGAGAACACTCCGACTTCTTATAATGGTCAGCAATTCTCCGTAATTGATATTGATGACCAGAATCTAAAGGAACAGCTTTATGAATTGACCAACCAGAAGCAATTGAAGACCTGCAATCGTCTGCTGATCTTCCTCTCCGATTATAATAAGATTTCTCTTCTCGCAGAAAAAAAGGGTCTGAAAATGCCTCCTTTCACCGACACTATGGATGGTGTCACTATCGGCATTATTGATGCCTCCCTGGCAATGATGAGCGCCGTAGCAGCAGCTGAAGCTTGCGGACTCGGCACTAATTGCGTAGGATATCTGCGCACCGTAGACCCGGCAAAGGTTGCCGAATTGCTTAAGTTGCCGAAAGGCGTATTCGTAGTCTGCGGACTGGCATTAGGCATACCGCGTGAGCATCCTGACCATAAGCCGAAGCAACCGACTTCGCTTGTATTCCACAAGAATCATTATCGTCAGGATAATGCAGAGATGGTGAAGGAATTGGAGGATTATGACGAAGTAATCAAACATTATAATGCCACACGCGCCGGCGGCACAAGCGACAACGATTGGGTAGCCCACATCCTTAGCTACTATGATCACGCCATGGAATATCGAATCCTCGACTACCTGAAAGACCAAGGTTACGATATCCAACGCTAATCTTCTCAATCCTCTGCCCGGCACACACGGAACACCCCCTATAGAATCTCCCTATTTGAACCGATACCCGAAAGTTGGACATAAAACTCCAGAGGGCACATCAAATAGGGAGGTTTTGTACTATTAATGCGGAAACGATTGCGGGAAAAAGAAAAACGGTGCAGGGGACGCATCCTCTACACCGTTTTGTCGTAGTAAATAGCATTGTTTTATTACCGAAGCTCACGCTCCGCTTTTACGAACATGTCTACGACATCGTTCTCTATATCATTTAAACACCGTGGATAAGAAAAGGTTTAACCGTTTACTGCGATTTAACACTCTTTAACTTTTCGCTATTAATCAGATTTTAAAATATCGTTAATATCCAACTTAATAGCGAGAATCAGTGACGGTGCTTTCCATGCTTGTCGTGTTTGTCGTGTTTGTCGCGCTTGTCGTGCTTATCGTGCTTATCGTGTTTATTCGGTTTCCCCGGCTTGGAGGGTTTAGTGTGATTGCCGGGACGTTTATCAAATTTATGGGGTTTGCCATGACCTATTGCAGGATTGCCGGGGCGATTATCATGCGTCATCAAGATCGGTTTCGGACCGGCTACCGGCTTTCCTAACGAGCCGGGGCGGGGTGCGGAATGATATCCTATACCCGGACCGACAGACCATGCATAAAACATTTGATATTGAGATGCATTCAAATAGCGCTTCAATTCCTTCAGATATGCTTTACGCGCTTTCTCACGCGCTTTTTCTGCTTTATGAGCCTGCTTTGCCCACTTTTTATAATGTTTATCACGAATCCGCTGATAGTTCGCCCACTGACCGGGTGTCAGCGCCATCTGAGCTCTGATGCCTACGTCATCGAGAAAGAGATACCCCAAATCCGGGGCGTTGACATTTACGTTGACTGACACAACGGGGGAGGCTGCCGAAGCAAGCGGAGTTGCAATCGAAGATCCGATTGCTATTATACCGGAGAGAAAAAGGAGTCCAAATTTCTTCATAGCTTCAAAGTTTAGCAGTTATTTATCCTTTTGTCAATTATTAGACTTAAAACCTTACAATTGGTTTAATCAGTGCAAGATCTGCATGTGACGAGTTTATATATTTCGGAAGGATTGCTCACAATATGCTCCGCATAAGCCTTTCTCAACTCACTGACAGGACGGAAGCCCCAGGTCACACCGATTGAACTGACGCATGCTCTGCGTGCTGTCTCCATATCGACTGCGCTGTCGCCTACAAATGCTACTTCCGCTTTCGGGGTAGGACTTATATTCAGCACAGCAAATGCGATAGAGGGATCCGGCTTGGCGGGTCGTGAAGAGACCTGCCCGAGAATAGCCACAAAAGGAATCTCCGGGAAGTAATGTTGGATAATCTTCTCAGCCGCTTTCTGATATTTATTAGTGGTAACGGCAACTTTAACACCCTGCTCCGTCAGATTCTTCAAAAGTTCTTCGATGCCGGGATAGGGCACAGTAGTGTCCGTGCAATGCTCATCGTAATATTCGCGAAAATATTTCAGAAGTTCCTCAATTTTTATCTCATCAGCGTCCGGAGCAGCCCTGTTCATCAGAACCCTCACACCATTACCTACCATATAATTATATGCCGCTATAGGATGGGTCTGGAAACCGCATTTTTCCAATGCGTAATTGCACGCCGCTCCAAGGTCGGAGATTGTATTGAGCAATGTGCCGTCAAGATCAAACATTACCAGTGATTTCATAAGTATCAAATTTAATCATATCAAAGTAAAAAAGTGGAGAATATCCTTTATGCCAGGTATTCTCAGAAGGGATATCCGATTGAGAAATGGAAAGCGCGATCGCGTCCCCAACGAGGATGAATGATTGGCCAGGATTCCTGACCCTCGGCAGGATTATGAGCCTTCATTCCCAAATCGAAACGAAGCAGGAAATAGTTGAAGTCCAAGCGGATACCCAACCCATAAGATGCAGCCAATTCCTTGTAGAAAGACTTAAATTGAAATAATCCGCCGGGCTGATTGGGATAATCACGGATGGTCCAGATATTTCCGGCATCCACAAATAAGCCGAGTTCAACAATCCAAAAGAGTTTGGCTCTATACTCCGCACTCATTATAAAGCGTATATCGCCACATTTGTTCATGAAGTCGCTCGAAGAATCATTCCCGGGAAAGCGTCCGGGACCGAGAGTGCGCACACCCCAGCCTCTCACACCATTCGCCCCACCTCCATAAAAGCGCTTTTCAAACGGGAGTACACCGGAGTTGCCATACGGAACTCCGACGCCTAATCCCACATGAGTCGCCACAGACTGACGCTCATCAAATACATGAGTATATCCAAAATCAGAATCGAACTTAAAATACTGTGCATAATGGATTCCGAAAATTTTATAAGGATCCTGATGGAAATTAGAGCGATGAGAGAATATGCTGCTTAAGGCAAACAGGAGATTACCCGCAAATTCTCCGCGTGCACGCACTGTGTAGATATCCTTCTGCCGATTGCGTTGCCAAGGGGGGAGATTGCGCTTATTTGTATGATAGAATGAATATCCGAGTCGCATTATGAAATGATCTTCATAACTATAGCGAAGCAGCGGATTATCCGGCGCTATCTGATTTATAAAGTCATTGGTAGAAGCCGGCAGGTATACATAGTTGATATCTATCGGAGTGAAGATATGTTGCGTACGCCGTGATCGCTCAGTCCATTTATACGACCATCCCGCCGTAGAGACTATACGTGTATATTCAGGTCGCTCCTGATAGTTGATAGAGAGATTAAGCTCTGTAGAGGCATTGACATTCCTCTTGAAACTTTCAGCTAAAAATGGCGCTTTGAATTTAGGAAATTGCAAGCCCATATCTGCTGAAGCCTCAAGATAACGATTATGAATCAATCCGTCGAGATTCCCACTGACTGACTCGTAAGCTCCACGCACTTTTGCAGTGAATGTTTCCGAACCCTTTCCTATATTTCTATGGGAATAGGTCAGTCCGACTGCAACTCCCAGGTCGCCTGCTGAGTTTGTGCCTTCAAGTTCGGCAGCAAGCGATTGACTTGTGGCAGGAGTCAGGAGGATATAGGCATCTAAGAGACCCGTATCTCCGATGCTGCCCGCAGGCTCCATCCTCACGTTGATAAACTTCAGTATCTCAAGGCGTGAGAACGCTTTGTAGGTCTTATCGACATTATGTTCCGAATATATCTCACCGGGAACGAGAAAGTTATTCTCGTAGATTATACTCGGACGCAGATATTCTTTCTCGCCATAACAGATTGTGATGTCGCGATAAGAAACCGTATCTTTATAACTTCTGTCCGATACTCCTGCAGCCGACGACATTTCGTAATCAGCCACACAGATGACACGCCGAATCCTATACTGTCGGGCAATCACACCGCTCGCCGAGCCAACGCCATCCTTTCCCGCTTGAATTCGCATCGTCAGATCTGTCAGCAGACACCCTGCAGTCGTATCAGCCTCAAATGTGATATTCTCTTTGACAAAGTTGAAGTAACCCCGATTTCGCAATCTGCGAGTTATTAAATCGCGTTGTAGATCCAGCATGTCGAGATCGAGATTATCACCCGATTTTATTCCGCTTAATAGAGTATCCTTCATGACAATAGCCGAAATTGCAGAATCCGGAATTTCATAGCTGACCGAACGGATTTTATGCGGCTTTCCTGCTCGGATATTATAATCCACCTCTATTTTTCTCCCTTTTACGATAGTGTCAGCATCAACTTCAGCACTCAAATATCCTTTATTGATAAGTGCAGTCTGAAGTTGCTGCTCACTCATAGAGGTGAGAGAAGGATTGTAGATTACAGGGGGTTCGCCTAACTTACGTGCCCATTTATTATACCATTTCGTGCTGTCTTTACCCGACATATTGTAGACCCCGAGTCGCAGTCTCATACTCCAGAGAACCTTCTGATTCGGCATCTGCCTGACATAAAGCTGGAGATCCTCAGCGTCAAGATTCTTGTCAGTTCTTGAAAGGGAATCGAAATTGAGTTTAACCTTGTCGAGAAGATAATTGCCTGCCGGGACATGCCGCGTGGAGCTGCATGCGCCCAGAAAGAGCACACCCACAGTAAGGCAGGGGAGTAATCTTCTCACTATCTTCCTCATCTCTTGCTGAAAAACACTCTTGAATAAAGTATTGCTTCCTTGTTATCAGCCTTGCGAAGCAAAAAGGAAGTCGGGGTCTCCAAAGCATGTTCATCTTCCGGATTGTTTCGCAGAATCTCAATTTCCTTACCATATTCCCCTTCATCGAGGAAGGACAATTCTATGCGTGCAACCCTGTTTTCATCATGCTGAGACAATGAGAACTGACTCATCAGAAGGGCTACATATCTAACAGTATTAACATGACGGTAGGCATCCAGATCGCTGTATAGAAATTTATGAAGCACAATGGGAGAAGACGCTTTTAGAACTCTTGGAGATTCTGCTCCTTCTTCATTTTCAAGCATAATCAGACGATGCTTTGCCTGACGCTTTATCGGGCAAATCTCATCCGAAATATAATCTTCGCGGAAGGGGAGAGAATCAAGTCCTGCATTGGCATGGGTATAGGTATCAAGCACCATCCAGATGCTACGCGCAAATCCATAGACTTTTCCGTCAGGAGATGAAATCTTAAAACATCTCTCGGAGAAATGCTTGTTCCAACTCTCAACCCATGTGGAGATTCGATAATCTGAGTCTATGGCAGGATACTCGCTCATCTCGATAGTAAGACGCGAAAGAACCCATCCTGAATGATTGTCAGGCATATTCGGATTTCCTATACCCAATGAATTGGCATGCATCGTGGCAATATCAATCAGCTTTGAAGTAAGCAACGTCAAAGCCATCTCTTTCTCGGCATTGCAATCGCCGGCGGAGAGAAAATATTGTCTTTCAAATATTGTGTTACTTACCTTTTCCGAGTCATCTGCAAAAAACTCATAGGAATCTCCGGGAGCAGTCAGCGCTATATATTCTCCCCGATCTGCTCTGTATCTGTCGAAATCAACTGCATCCTTGAGTAGGCGAGCCCTCTCTTCTTCAGTGTCTCCAAGAGTAAAATGCATAGGGAAAAAACGCTTTACACTGAATTTATCAAGAAATATTTTGGCTCCCTCCTCATACCCGGTTCCGATTCTTGAGTCGACAGGAAACATTGCAATATCGAAATTGTCGGTGAATTGCAGAATCGGTTGCAATTCTGTCAGAAATCCTTTTTCAGCCCGGAGAATCTCCTCCTCAGTGGACTCATCGCGCCATGTCCAGCAATTCAGATCGCCGGCGTGGAAAACCTTCAACCTTCCTTCCTTGATAATCAAAGCGTAGGAGTTGCCGATATCAGTACTTCCGAAAGCTCTGACCTCTATCAAAGAGTCTTCAAAGACATCCCCCTTTGAAACAACACTGATTGCCTTCTCCGGAACTCTCTCACCGGCGTATGAAGAATCCGCATCAAGAAGATAGCGTACATGGCGTCTGACATCCTTCGAGACAATATAATGAATATTAGGATGATGCTTCCTCCACCCGAATACACATTTATTGAGATGATCCTTATGGAAATGACTCACCAGAACATATAAAGGTTTGGATTCCGGAAAATCCTTAAGGAAGAGAGGCGACTCCTCGTCGTCAGAACGAGGATCTTTCCAGAAATCGAACACGACTCCTAAAGAATCCGTCTCTAAGAAGAAGCAGTCGTGAAAAATATAGTTAAGGCGAATCATTATTAGAATTCTGATGAATGATGAAAAGTTCTACGCGATGCAGTTATTGCACTGATATTATTACACTTAGAACTTTCTAAGATTTTCAGGCGTAACAAATTTGCACCACTTTTGCAAAAATACCATCGTAAGCGCAAATTTTGCCCCGCTTAATCAATCTACAAAGGTAGCAAAATTTTAGAAATCCTCCAACTCGGCTCGTTGGATCACGCAATAGTTCCGAAACTTTGCCGAGTGAAGAAAAAGATCTAACTTTGCAGCATGGAAACGGATCTGAACAAGATAATGATGTATTATGCGCTGAAAAAAAGAAACGGTTGCCAAGACCGAACCTCAGCAACCGAACAATGCCGTTTCAAGTGACTCTTCGCTTTCAAAAGATGAGCAAAGCGGCACATCATCAATTGAACCCAACGGCGAGCCTACCGTTTCTAACCACAAAGTTAATAACCCTGTATCAGCTAAACAAGAGAACAGAACAGAAAGCTCTGTGCAACCTGCTGACAATAAAAGCAATACCCTTCAAACCATTGCCAGTGCGTCAAAAGACGGTGAGCTTCATGGAGGTATTGCTTTAGGCTATTTTAAAAGAATATCCTTGATAACTCTCTACCCGAACTTGAGACATCTCCTGCCACGGTTGATGGAAAAGTTCAAGACACTTCAAAAGGTGGCAATCTTTTGAGCGGGAATTCTTCATTATCGGGATCTTCTGAGCGCAAAGTTACAAACTCTGCATCAGATAAACAAGAAGGTGAAGCAAAAGTTTTCGCGGGAAACGTATTGCGAGCGGAAGGGGAATATATGTGCGATGCCACAGAGGAAATCGGTGCACGAGTGCAGGAAGAGGTTGAGGAGAATGGATATGATAATATGCGTGCTGAGCAAGAAGAAATGGCATCTAAATGGGAGGAGACAAAGCGTGTATTGACGGACACAAAAAAAGCTTCTGAGAAAGAGACAGACTACGCCCCTAAGGACTCGCCTCGACCTGTCTCGAAAGACACCTGGCTTACTTCTACAATCTCAAAAGCTGAAGCAAAGGTAGCTAAAATCTCTGAGAATTTGAAATATTTGGAAGAGAAGATTAATCATGGAACGATGGGGATCAATGAGATGATATATTCCTTATCAGAGTCACTTGATATACAAAGTTCTTAATCGGGTAAATCTAATTATGACGAGATAGAGATTCCCGGGATTGGTATTGCCACGATCAGAATTTCCAATCATAGTGCCGAGGTATCTAATTTTGATAAGAAAAGTTTCCAAGGATGGGATAGACTACACCCTGAAGGACTCGCTCAGCCATGCCGAAGGTACCGCGCTTACTTCCACCACCTTGGAAACAGATACAAAGTTACAAAAAATGTCTGAAAATTTGAGATCCCTGGAGAATGGAATGAAAGTTTCTTCAAAAGCAAAGAAAGCGTATCCCAACGTGCAGTGTCCCTCAAGAATGAGTCCTCGCACCTAACGTCCGTAACGGATGGGCCTACGCTTTATGATGGTGCAAAGTTACCAAAATTCTTTGAATATCCAATAATTGTGGAGGAAGAACGATGGAGGACGGGGACTGGGTACTGACAGCCTTTGACAAGGATACTCAGGCAAAAGAAAAGTAAAAGGAAAGACGCTGCCACCCAAGGCACCGCTGGTCAGCCAAACGCGGAAGCACGTGCTGTCGCTTCCGATCTTTCCGACAGCAAAGATAATGCTTTGTCGGGCAATAAACAAGGATTGGAAGCGGAAAAGTTCTCTGTGGGAGCGCATAGCCGAGGCAGAGGCAACAATTTCCGAAAACCTCAAATTACTGGAGGGAAAAATTCCTCAGCAGGGATTGGGTAAGAATCAAATAATATTTGAAATTGCTCAAAGCATACGCCTCAACGATAAAGACCTATCCAG
>JAAVBC010000015.1 GCA_014803765.1 Bacteroides sp.
TCCTCAGCAGGGATTGGGTAAGAATCAAATAATATTTGAAATTGCTCAAAGCATACGCCTCAACGATAAAGACCTATCCAGTGCTCGCATATTCCGAGGAGGATAATTTGGGATGAATGGTAAGAGCCGACGGGACGATCCATAAGGAGCATCCGAATACTTTATCGTTTGACAATTATGCAGGTAAAGTTGATATTGATGGTGAGGACTATTATGTACGAATGTCATTGAGACGCAGAAGCGCATGACGCAACCATCTCAGAGCGCAAAGAGCGTACCACCGGGTTACAACAGCGTGGAGTAAGCGAGGGAGTGGAACAAGTTGAACTTACTGGCGCAGGCGGTAAAGAAGGAACAGGCGCAGTAGATACCTCCAGTGAGTTATCGCTGGATATCAATGGGCGATTATTAGAAAGAGAAGAAGCGGAAAGCCTTTATTGATGAGAGTGGGGGAAGAATCTATCATTTCACATCTGTCACAGTGGAAAGAGATGGTAAAGAAGTATGTATTTCTAACCAAGAAAAACGCCCGAACCGAATTATCAATTTACTTCAGAACGGACGTTTGATCTGGTCAAATCCAGAAAAATTTTATAAAGAAGCCATATCTGCATCCGATACGCAGAAGGAAGATGCGGTTCTTCCATTGGATTCGCAGTCAGATACTCAAACCGCTTTCACTGACTCTCTCGGTTTAAATTCCAAAACTTCTGCTAACAAAGTTACAAACTCTGCATCAGAAAAACAAGAAGGTGAAGCGGAAAGTTCTCGCGAGGAACGGATTGCGAGCGGTAGGAGTAAGAGTGGGAAGTAATCGGAGAAACTCGGAATAAAGGTTAGTGGGAAACGTGAGAGTGTAAAAAAGACAAGCCATCAAGGAGGGGGGGCGATTCCTCACACTATCTGAAGATAATGCAGCTGCCGATACTCAGGACGATTTGTCTTCCGGACGCAAAGATAATGCTTTGCTATCAGGAAAACAAGGGGATTGGGCGGAAAGTTCTCAAAAGAAGGTAACTCGACCAAAAGATCATTCCGTATGGATAAAACTAGAAGGGCAACAGAGGCGTGAGATTGAGAACGTGATATTGCAAATAAAGGAGAACAACTCACTTGACTGGGTGGATAAACAAAAAGGACTTGAATGGCTGCACTCGGTGAAATCAAATTCACAGGCTAACACCATCCAAGACCTAAAATCCAATAAAAGAAACCTGCAACCGATCTTAGCTCAACAGCGAATGACTCTCGCTGACGTGGGAAAAATCGGATTGGATTCTATAATCGATAGTCAACGGACCACTAATACCGTGGAGTCTGAACGAATCGGATTGGATTTGGAATCTGTTGCAAATATAGTGAAAGATTTTGAGAAACCCAAAATTGAAAGAGAGGATGATGATGGGATTCTCTTTAAGGACGGTGATGACAAGACTCCATTTATGTTTACACCATGAATCCCGCTCTGTTAAAACTGGTTGACGGCAAGAACTTTGTCACGAAGGGGAAGAACATGGTAGGATATGTTGCGCCGGAGAATCTTGCAAAAGTCGCAGATATGCTGAGCCGAGAGCCATTCAATCTTACGGTGTTGGAGGAATCGAAACTGACGGATGCTGATACAGAGGAAAAGGAGAGGCGTTATCGGTTTGCCGAAAATGTTAATGATTTTGACGAACTGATGGAGCGTGCCGTTGAGGAAAGAGGGATTGTCATGCCCGGACTGAATGAGCGAAAGGTGAGCGTTTTGGAGGTCGGACGCCATGATTTTTCCGGCACAGGAAAAGAGGCTCTTAGAAAAGCAGAGCATGGGCTAAGGAAAACATTGTGGGAATCCATGATGGTATTGACAGCATTGGGAAAGCTTTTAAATATACAATTTCCAATGAGGCTGTGCAGAAGTACGTCTCAAGCTCTGCAACCAAACAAAGCACCAATATAGGTGTGCATCTTGCAGCGCTTAAAAAGCTTCCTGAGATTATATCCAAGAGTATTGAAGCAGAGGTTCATCCTGATTATACAAAAGGGAGTGATGGAAAGCGTGGAGGCAGGAATAGGATTAATGAAAAGTCGTTGGTGCATAGATTTTATGGAGCTATTGAGATTGAAGGTTCTATATATCGAGTGAAGACTACTATGCGAGAATATAGTGATTCAAACAGAACTACTACGGCTCATAGTTATGAGGTAACAGAGATAGAGCTGCTTGAAGCGCCTTCCGACGGTGTTATGAAAAACAGCGGCGAACCTGCGGCAATGACCTCAAACAGCTCTATTGATGGCGCAAAGTTACTGAAAGATGTTGAGAAATCCTATGATCCTGGTAAAAAACTTTTGGATGAGAGTCGAAAAGAGGGTTTGAGGAGTGAAGATGAATGGCTGAGCCGTCAGGGAGAGGGAGAGAAAAGCGATGCTGAGATTTCGGAGGCGAATGATTTGTGGGTTAAGGTGTGGGGCGAGAGTTTCCGGACGAAGCGTCAGAAGAGGATGTTTGCGGAGCGGGAGCGTCGTCGTATGCGAGAGCGCGCTGAATCGCTATCGGCTCAACTTGGGGTTGAGATAGAGATAGCGGAAGATTCTTCGCGTCTTAGCGGGAGTTTTCATCGACATGCTTTTCAAGGCAGGGTTCAAGCATCTTTCAGAGGGGAGCATAGGGACAATGAGCTTAGGTATGTACTATGGCGAAGCTATCAGAATATGGTGGAGCCCGGACGCTATGCTGGCTTTGAATGGGAGACTAAGGATATAGCGATGCAGGATTCAGGCTGGGAAGGCAGTAAGGATAGACCAAAAAGAAAAGGTCCTTCACCTAATAGACAGTCTGCGAATAAATCCCGCAGAGGCTGAACGTATAGGTTTAGACCTTGACTCTGTTACAAATATAGTAAAAGAATTTGAGAATCCGGCAATAGAAGATGATAATTTATATCGCGACAGGGATTTCACACCTCGGAACCGGAAGATGGCAGCCGATGCCTATTAGAATATGCTGAAGAGGGGAAGCTATCGGTTTCAAGAAGCGATGCGAGATTCAAAGTCTCTTTGTTCCGCTGCTTGTCTGCTCGTGTTAGCTCCGGCACAAGATGCAACTTCAGGTATTCATACGTGCGCTTGCCGTAGCGGCAAACATCGAGATAAGGCACTATTGTTCCCTTGCTTCTCGTCCTCTTCCGTAAATAAACGGGTTCTTTCCTTTTTTACTGCCTCATAGTTGCTTACGATTAACTGGTGCGCATGGTGCGCTGACTCCAAAGCGCAACAAAAACGCAACAAAAACGCAACACAAATGTAGCAAAAAGTCAGCAAATGGACGCACTTTTGAGGGAGAAAATTTAACCGCACTACAATTGTAAATCCTTATGAATTATGCAATTGCAGTGCGGCTATAGGTCAGATGGGGGAGTATGCGAAATAGGGTTAGAATTCTGATGAAAAATGGAAACGGATTTTTGGGAAGTCGCTTTGAGCCATCTGGAGGACGTAGTTGGAGTCCGCGAGAAAGACATCTCTGCCATCTTTATCAGTTGCCATAAACTGATGCTTACGCTTCTTGAAGGCAGACAATGCTTCTTCATCATCGCTCTCTATCCAGCAGGCTTTATAAAGACTAATCGGTTCCCAACGGCATTGTGCGCCATATTCGTGAAGCAGACGATATTGGATAACTTCAAACTGCAGCTGACCGACCGTGCCGATAATTTTTCTGCCATTGAACTGATTGGTGAAGAGCTGAGCGACACCTTCATCCATCAATTGCTTGATACCCTTGTCGAGCTGCTTTGCCTTCATCGGATCAGCATTCTCGATATATTTAAACATCTCCGGAGAGAAAGAGGGGAGTCCTTTGAAATGAAGATTTTCTCCCGAAGTCAGTGTATCACCAATCTTAAAATTGCCCGTATCCGGTATGCCGACAATATCCCCGGGAAACGCCTCATCCACTACGCTCTTCTTCTGAGCCATAAAGGCTGTAGGAGCAGCAAAACGCATCTGTTTGCCATTACGAACATGGAGATAATTGACATTACGCTCAAACTTGCCTGAACATATCTTTACGAATGCTATACATGAACGATGATTGGGATCCATGTTGGCGTGAATCTTGAAGACAAAACCTGTGAAAGCATCCTCTTCGGGATTTACCTCCCTTTCCTCTGCCTGAATGGGACGAGGAGAGGGCGCGATCTTCACAAAGCAGTCCAGAAGTTCTTTCACACCGAATGTGTTAAGCGCCGAACCGAAGAATACGGGAGCCACTTCACCCTTGAGATATTCCTCCGGATCAAATTCAGGATAGACACCCTCTATCAATTCAAGGTCTTCACGAAGTTTTGCAGCATCCGTTTCCCCTACAAGCTTATCCACCTCCGGAGAATTCACATCCGAAATCTCCACGCGCTCACTTATGGTCTGCTTGGAGGGAGTGAACAGATCGAGACCCTGCTCATAGATATTATAGACCCCCTTGAATTTCGCTCCAATATTGATAGGCCAGGAAAGCGGACGGACTCTGATCTTCAATTCAGACTCCAACTCATCGAGGATATCGAAAGGATCGCGACCCTCACGGTCAAGTTTGTTGACAAATACGATAACCGGAGTGTTGCGCATACGACACACCTCCATCAGTCGGCGAGTCTGCGTTTCAACACCCTTTGCCACGTCGACAACAATAATTACGGAGTCCACAGCTGTCAGCGTACGGAAAGTATCCTCGGCGAAATCCTGGTGACCGGGTGTATCAAGAATATTGATTTTGTAATCACCGTAATTAAAACCCATCACTGATGTGGCAACCGAGATACCGCGCTGCTTCTCAATCTCCATCCAGTCGGAAGTTGCAGTCTTCTTAATCTTGTTGCTCTTTACGGCACCCGCAACGTGTATAGCGCCACCGAAAAGAAGCAACTTTTCAGTAAGAGTCGTCTTTCCGGCGTCCGGGTGTGATATAATTGCAAATGTGCGCCTCCGCGCTATCTCTTTATTTAATTCTTCGCTCATGATGTCAGTTAAATTTATGCGTTGGGATCGTCAGCCGAATCGTTGAAAAGTTGGTTGTTATAGTCAAGCTTATAATAATGACTCAGCATAGCCATAAATGTAGATATCTGGCGGATTGCCTCCATAGTCTCCTTGGTGATTTCCTCTCCTTTAAGACGCAGCATCAGAATCCCGTAGAGTGCATTCATGCAGGTTTCAATCTCTCCCGCCTTATCTTCGCCGGCTTTCGCACGTAATTCTACGATATAGGGGAGAGTCTTATAGAATTCAGCAGAGTATTTTGCAAACTTCTCATCGGCGAGCAAAGTGCGATGCAGATCATCAAGCGCTATAATGACATTTTTATTAATCTGCAGATGACCCTTTTCCGCTACTCCTTCACGACGCATCATATCAATAAGAGACTCATACCACTCATGAAGTTGCTTTTTCTGCCCCTCATCAAGATTGGAATATTTATTGATAATATTCTCGTCGATTTTCTCAAGATTCAGTTCATTCGCACGGATAAGATCCTCTATCTGCCACATATACAGAAGATACTCCGCTATATTTTCTCTTTTTTTCTCTGAAGCTGTAAACATAATACACTTATTTAAGATTTTTGAAATTAATATATGCAACTTTCAGAACCATATTTCCGGACAGATGCTTCACATTCCGGGTGTGTCCGGGTTGCTTCATATTAACAATTCAAAAGCCTTTGAAGATGTAAAATTAACAAAAATCAACGTCAGAATCAAGCTTTCCGCGAATTAACCCATATTTTAGCTACGTCATTCATTCGGTTCATGATTTATAACGAGAGCTCATATATTCCGCGATCGAACCCGGGAGGGGAGTTTTCGCCATCTTGGACTTATAGGTTGTCTTGGTGAAGAAAGCCACTGAAGCGAGTTCTTTATAGCGAGCCTCTTCATAGGGTTCGTTACCATAGCCAAACCACAGGGAATGGGTCGGGTCCTGATCAATTTTCGGCATATCCTTAAAAAGGGCGGCAGCCTGCAAATTCTCATGGACAAGTTTTTTAAACATTACCTGATGCTGAAAATAATCTACAGCTTTCGGGACTCGCTTCCATTGAGTCAGGATAGCCTCTCTCCACAGACCTAAAAGTGAATTCCCCTTCTTTGCTCTGATAAAGCAGTTTTGTATATACCCATACCAACTGCTGATCTTCTGACCTGCCATATAGACAAAGAAATCACAGTCCATGATTTGCTGCGGCACGCGAGAGATCACAAAATCGGTCGAGTCAAGCCACACACCTCCGTGCTGATACAACAGTTCTACGCGACAGATATCACTGAAATGCGCCGCACACATCTTTCCGGATTTCCATCCTTCAATAACATAATCGGGCAACTTTATCCAATCAAAAAGAGTCTTCTCATCCAGCACCACGACTTCCATGCCCAATACTTTCCTCATCTGCGAAAAGCAGGATTTCACTATATCGGGTGCCGACTCCTCTCCCTGAAGCCAGATAGTAAAAACTCTCTCCGGTTCCGGACCCGGATTATCCACAGCCGCCGGTCGGAAAGAAGCGATATCAGGAAGCGAGAGCTTCAGATTCTCTTCCATGTAGCCGACCACAGCGTCGAAGCGCTGATGACGCCGCCGTTCCCTGCTATGCCAGAGCGGGTTAAGAATATGCCCTCGGAGAAGGAAATTAATATCTGCCTTACGTCGGGTCAGCATCCGGCTGAAATCCCATTTCCATCCGCTATATCGTTTACTCATATTGCTCTTTCTGTCTATGATTAGTCTGCAAATCAAATTTTGTCACTCCTCTCATCAGGGATATAAAAAAGCCCGGATGCTTTTTCAAAAGATACCCTCTCATTTTTACTTTTAAATTCAGAGTGGAGTCTTTATAAGAGTCAAAATCATTGACCATCCGGCTGATCCTGCCTACCACCTCCCTGCGTTTTTCGGCGTCCGCTTCATATCTGGAGATGAATTTTGCGGCAGTCACTGCGTTTTTCCATTTAAAAGCGTTGAGTTCGCGTGGAGTCAGAGCATCGGGCTCGAGTTCCGAGAGCATTTCCACCCGCTCCAGACAACGCTCAAAAAACTGAAATCTATTATCGGCATATCGGGAGTTGATGATACTTCCTCGTCGGCGTCGATAATGATACATCGGCTCCGGAGTCAATGCCATCGTATTTATATTCTTCGCCCAATGATTCATGGCGTATATATCCTCAAATACACCGCCATCCGGGAAGGGAGTGTCAATCACTTCTCTTTTGAAAAGCTTATTCCACATATAATTGGGCAGTTTTTTATCATGGAAGAGTTCTCTGACAACTCCCTTTCTGTCAAGTAAAGTCAACTCCCGGACAAGATTCTTCGGACGCTGAAAACCGATATACTCATTAATAAAACCGGTCTGCACGGCATCCGCGCCCGTTTCTTTCGCAATGCGGAGCATAGTCGCATAAAGTTCCGGCTCCGCCCAGTCATCGGAATCAAGGAATACAATGAAAGGAGCCCGCGCGATTTGCATACCTGAGTTTCTTGCATTCGACAATCCGCCATTCTTCTGATGAAGGACTACGAATCTGCCATCAAAATTAGCATATTCATCACATATAGCCCCACAACCGTCGGGCGAACCATCGTCGACAAGAATACACTCCCAATTCTGCAAAGTCTGCGACCTGATTGAGTCGAGAGCCTGCCTGAGATACCGCTCTACTTTATAGACCGGGACTATGATTGAAATTTCAGGATTATTCATCGCTAATATTTATGTAGAATAAGTAATGCAAAGTTAATATTTTTTCTTAATTTTGTTTTGATTTAACATCGCATTTCATTTGAAATGAATGTCTGAACCTAAGTAAGGAATGAAAAGCAACGCATCAAATATCAAAAATATTAAAGCAATGACGATGGTGCACAACGATCGCTTCCTGCCAAAGTGGGTGGAATATTATTCCTCTCAGTTGGGCAAAGAGAATCTTATCGTATTCTTTGATGGATTAGATCAGGTCATTCCGGAGGAATGCAAGGGAATTGAATGTATCAGGATTCCGAAAATGAAGGGTGACGTTGTGGCGACCGACCATCAGCGCTCGCGTTTCATGTCAGAACAAGCCGCAAAGCTCTTCAATAAGGGAGCCGACATGGTGATAGCCTGCGATGCCGATGAATTCCTTATTGCAGACCCTGCTTTAGGGATGACTCTTCCGGAATTTTTATCATCTCTTCCGGATTACCCGAGTCATTCGGGTCTCGGAGTTGATGTTCTTCAGGATCTGCAGACGGAAAGACAGATGGATTTCTCAATGCCTTTCCTTTCGCAGCGTCATATAGGATGGCTCCACTCACGCTATACGAAGCCTTCCGTAATTACTCGTCCGCTGACATGGGGTGGAGGGTATCACCGAGTTAAAAACACTAATTTTCACATAGCGAAAGGTCTTTATCTCTTTCATTTCGGAGCCGCGGATCTTGAATCCCTGAAAAGGATATCCGAAGACCCGAACAGAGTAAACAATGGCTGGACTCGCCATCAGAATAAACGCCTTAGGAATCTCGAAACAATAAGCAGATTATCTCTCCGGGATTGGGATAAGACTGTGGATAAAGTCAGAAGAATACAGACCTTCTGCCGACCGATGTTTGCACCCAACAAACCGACTACATTCGGCTTGAAATTTGTAGCCGAAATTCCCGGACGTTTTGCCAAGATGGTCTGAATCAGTAGAATCATAATCGACTACCCGAAGATACACCAAAATTATGAATAAGAATCTGACACAGCGAGAAGAGAGCACACCTAACGATGAGCAATATTCACCCATTGACGTTGTCTACACCTGGGTCGACGGAAATGATCCGAAACTCAATGCACTTCGCCGCAAATACATGGGGTTGGATACTGAAGAATCAGGCGATGATATCGGGGGAGCAACCCGCTATGCAAACTTAGGAGAGTTATACTGGTCGGTGGCATCCATCAATCGCTTCATGCCTTGGGTCAGAAAGATTTTCATAGTTACTGACGGACAAGATCCCATGCCGCAGCTGCAGGGTATTTCTGAAAATTTCGAGCACCCGATTCCTATAGAGATTGTGGATCACAAGACTGTATTCAAAGGTTTTGAGGATGTATTGCCTGTATTCAATTGTAATTCCATCGAAACTATGCTCTGGCGCATCCCGGGTCTGAGCGACAGATATATCTATTTTAACGATGATATGTTCGTTATGGCTCCAATGTCGCCCGGGGAGTGGTTTGATGAAGACGGAAGGCTGATTATGCACGGGCATAAAATGAATCTTCGTTGGGCGGCTCTTCTCGATCGTCTCCGGATGAAAAACGGGAAACATATCTTAGGATTCAAGACTCCGATCATAGCCGCGGCAAACGCCTTGCAATCAAATCATATTCTTTACTATTATCACACCCCTCTTTCTCAATCAAGAACTCTTCTTGAGGATTTTTTCAAAGGGAAGGACGACCTTATCCGGAAAAATATCACTCCTAAGTTCAGAGATAAAATTCAGTTTTCAACTCATTCTCTTTGCAATCTTCTTGCTGAAAAAGCCGGAAAATTAGTTATGCGTAAGGAGAACACCAATCTGTTTCTGAAACCTACGGCGGATCGCCCGGACTATCTCACTACCCGATTGAAAAAAGCTGCCGATCGGACTGATTTAAAAGTGGGTTGCATCAGTTCGCTCGATAAAGGTTCTGCAGAACAGCGTGAGGAGTTTGAGAATTGGATAAATCAGCATCTTGGACTAAAATCTCCGACTGATAATCATAATGGTTAAGACGGAGAACTCAATAAGCAAAAATGGCAAAGGATTCAGAACTTACTAAGAGTCAAAAAATATTATACAGGATTCAGAAGGGGGCTATCAAGGGTTTGGCTCATCTTCCACTGAGCTGTCTCTATGGCATAAGTGATTTGGGAACTTTTATCCTCCGAAGAGTAATGAAATATCGTGAGGATATGATACTCAAAAACATGCGAAATAGTTTTCCGGACGCTTCCGAAGAGCAGATTGAAATCTGGCGCAATGATTTTTATCAGCGCTTCTGTGATGTATTCGTAGAAGCCGCCAAACTCGCCCATATTTCAGATAAGGAGATGGCGAAAAGAGTCATGGTGACAGGTGCGGAGCAAGTCAACGAATCATTAAAAGAGGGGAGATCCGTAATTCTCCTTTTAGGTCATTTCGGCAATTGGGAATGGGTCACTTACGGTGCACGCCATTTCTTGCCGGAGGCTATATCATGTGAAATCTATCATCCGCTTTCCGATAAGGTATTTGATAAAGTGATGCTTGATCTCCGCTCGCGCTTCGGCACTGTCAATATCCCGATGGAGAACACTATGCGTACACTGCTCGGGTACCATAGAAGCGGCAGGCAATTCGTTTGCGGATTTATATCCGATCAGCGTCCGTTTACCCTTGAACTTACCCATTGGACCGATTTTCTGAATCAGGACACACCTTATGTCAATGGAGGAGAAGTGCTCGGGAAACATATCGGAGCAGACTTTTTTTACGTGGAAATGATGCCTGAAAGGAGAGGATATTATCACATGACTTTGGAGCGCATTGAAGCTGAAGATGATGAAGAGGAGAACCCGTTCACACGGGCGTTCCTGAAGAAACTGGAGGCGAGCATACGCAAAAATCCTCCGGCATGGCTGTGGAGTCATAACCGCTGGAAAAGAAAACGAGGTGAATGATGAAATTCAGAACAGAAATAAATATAAAAGATTACCGCGAAGGATTGACTCTCGTTCCGATGGAAGGAGTTACATGCATAGGCTCCTGTTTTGCCGGAAATATAGCACTCAAGATGCGGCAATCCCTTTGGGAAGCAGCCACACCTTTCGGAGCTCTCTATAATCCTTTGTCAATTGCAAAAGTGTTTCATATTGCATTAGCGAAGGAAGAGGACAGAATTAGATTAATAAACGAATCCATCTTTGAGCATGGCGGAATCCTGCATACTTGGCTCGGAGATTCCTCATTCTCAGCGCGTAGTCGAGAGCAAGTCACACAGAATATTCTGAGGGCTTCCGAGTCGCTACGCAGTTCTTTGCAGAACGACCGGATTTTGATTCTAACCTTCGGGACAGCATGGTGCTATTTTCTATCGGAAACTCCCGATGCAATCGTGGCAAACTGCCATAAGCTTCCATCCTCGAAATTTATCCGCAGACGCATCTCAGTGGAGGAAATTTTATCTGTGTGGAGGCGACTGCTAAAGCAATTGAAAGAGCAATTTCCCCGGCTTGAAATAATACTGACCGTCAGTCCGGTGCGCCATCTTAAAGATGGTATGACCGGCAACAATCTGTCAAAGGCTATTCTCCATCTTGCGGTTGAAGAACTCTGCGCCGAATATCCTTTCTGCCATTACTTCCCCGCTTACGAAATAATGATGGATGACTTACGCGATTATCGATTCTATGCCTCCGATCTTTCCCATCCTTCGGAGGAAGCTCTTGACTATATCTGGGAGAAATTTCAGGAATGTTATATAGAAGAGGAGGGAAGAAAAACGTTGAAAGAGGGAGATAACATCTATCGCGGATTAGCCCATCGTTCAATCCTCGAGACTGAAGAAGAACGCTCCGCCCGAATCGCTTCCCTCGAAAAAAGAAAAGCCGCTTTAATAAAGCGACTTTAACATTCAAGAGGGAAGGGGGATTAAGCCTTCAATGATTTATCAATTCCATACCATCAACATCAGCTGCGAGAAATTCCCTTACCACGTTACATTCGCCCTGTCAATGTCAGGCGAGGTATAACCCAAGTATACACGCCTATAAAATTGCTCAAATTCAGGCAAATAACTTTCCGAATTTGTTGCAATTTTCAGAGAATTTTCGTACCTTTGTTGGTATAAAAATGACTTCAAAATTCTCTGAATATGGCAGTAAAAGTATATGTAATTTCCGACCCTCTCGCAATAAATTTTCTCGTTGACGACGACATCGACGGCTTCAAGGAATACCTTGAATCTGACGAA
>JAAVBC010000016.1 GCA_014803765.1 Bacteroides sp.
GTAGTAAGTCCCCGTATCTCTCTTTGCAAAGTAGATTCCTCGGTCAGGGTCCAGCATACCTGTATTAGTTTGTCGATATGTTCATCCTGCTGCACCACAAAATCACATTCCACATCCTCATTGAAATATGTTATCTTCTTCATCGGATCAAGGAATCGGCGCAGATGAAGGAATACGGCGTTTTCAAGCAGTTTCCCGTCATCGTCACTTTGTGGCATGATCACCGAATTTCGCATGCCGTTGTCGATGAAATAGTATTTGGGTAGTCGCATGTTTTCCTTTACTATGGATTCCGACCATCGGTTGACTCTGAAGAACATAAAGACATCACAGGCCATGTCGGCCAGTTCGTATAACTTGTTCTTGTCAACTTTCTTTCCTTGCGACTTAAGGTCGTTGAAGATGGCGTTGATCGAAGTCGGCTTTGATAGGTTGGCCATTAGGCGTTTAAGGAAATAGCGGACGGTCTCAGGGCTTGATAGCGAATAGTGGTCTATAAGGTCCCTGAAAAGCATCGTATTGAAATAGCCCTGTACTTTCCTGATTTGGAGTGATTTCTCTTCCATCAACACCACTTCCGGGAATGCGCTTGAATGCAGGTAGTCTTTGCAACTGGCGATAAGTCTTGCCCGTCCTTCTTCTGTGAAAGGAGATGCGGCAATCCCTTTAAATCTTATGTATTCACTGAAGGATAACGGAAAGGCTTGATATTCAACGGGCCACCCGCGCAATGAAGTGGCTATTTGTGAAGAGAGCATATCGGCATTACTGCCTGAGATGTATATGTTTTTGCAATACGATTTGTAAAGTCGGAGTACGAACAACTCCCATCGTTTGATTGTCTGTATTTCATCGAAGAAAATGTATGTTTCCGATATCGGAATATCAGGATATATTTCCCGATAGGCTTGGATCACTTCGTCAAGTTCCTCTGCCGGCATACCGTCAAGGCGCTCATCATCAAAGTTGATCCATAGGATCTTTTCTCTTCCGACGCCTGACGCCATCAGATGATTTGCCACTATCTTCATCATAGATGATTTGCCGCATCGTCTGACCCCGGAGACTGCCACTATCTGTTCCGTGTTGATTGGCAACTGAAGATCGCGTTCTATTACAGGGAAAGGTATCTCCCTCTGCATCGTCGTTATTATTCCTTGAAATATTTCTTTCCGTTTCATATGGACAAAGTTATAAATTATTTCCGAAAATTCCGGAAATAAATCGAAATTATTTCCGAAAATTACGGAAATAATAAATCCGAGAACACAGCTCTTTCATTTAAATTATTACGGATTGCGTCTTTTGCAATTTAGACAGAGGCACATAAGTTATTTTCTTTCAGACAGAAGTACATAGGTTGTTTTCTTCTGACATAAGCACATAAGCACATAAGCACATAAGTATATTGGTCTCATGTTCTTTTTGTGCTTTTGTGCTTATGTGCTTATGTGCTTATGTGCTTATGTCAAAAAGAAAAACATGTGTTTATGTCTGAAAGAAAAACATGTGTTTATGTCTGAAAAATAAAAGCGTATGTCTAAAAGAAAGGATGCGTGTGTCTTTTATTTGCGGAAATTGGGATTTTTTGTTATTTTTGTATGAACTTACTCCTATCCCATTTACCTATTCATGAATAATTCCGACAATAATAACTTGGACAATAACAACGCGGAGAATCTTAATAATATCAATGATTCCGACAGGGATTCCCAAATAAATTCAGCATCTCCATCTACTCTCGATGAAGAGGGGGAGGAGATTGCTGCCGAACTCCATGCCTCCACTGAGGCGCAAGAGGAAGAGTTGGCTGCCGAAGACCCTGTGAAGACTTACAATGTCCCGGGCATGGGGGACAAGCGGACGATTCTCTCCGGAATGTTTAAGAACTGGTATCTGGAATATGCGTCCTATGTCATTCTCGAACGCGCCGTGCCGCATATTGAAGATGGCATGAAACCTGTGCAGCGACGCATCCTGCACTCCATGCAGACCCTCGACGACGGGCGCTTCAATAAAGTGGCGAATATCGTCGGCAACACCATGCAATATCATCCGCATGGCGATGCCTCAATCGGGGATGCCCTCGTGCAACTCGGTCAAAAGGGTCTGCTCATTGATACGCAGGGTAACTGGGGTAATATACTGACGGGTGACTCCGCTGCTGCCGGACGTTATATCGAAGCGCGCCTCTCGGAGTTCGCCTTAGAGACAGCCTTTTCTCCCGACATTACCGAATGGACTCCCTCCTACGACGGCAGAAAGAAAGAACCTGTAGCGCTCCCCATTAAATTCCCGCTCCTGCTTGCGCAGGGTGTGGAGGGTATCGCGGTCGGTCTGTCGTCGAAAATCCTCCCTCATAACTTCAACGAAATTCTTGATGCGGCAGTAGCGTATCTTAAAGGAGAATCATTTCGCCTGCTGCCGGACTTCCAGACAGGAGGTCTGCTCGATGCCTCACGATATAACGACGGCGCACGCGGCGGAGTCGTAAAGGTGCGTGCGAAGATAGAAAAGATTGATAATAAGACCCTCGCAATTACGGAAGTGCCCTACGGCAAGACTACCGCTACCCTCATCACTTCCATCCTCTCCGCTATGGAGAAAGGGAAAATAAAGGTGAGAAAAGTGGACGACAACACCTCCGCCAAAGCCGAGATACTCGTGCATCTTAATCCCGGCACATCCTCCGACAAGGCTATCGACGCCCTTTACGCATTCACGGACTGCGAAGTCAGCATCTCCCCCTGCTGCTGCGTCATAGTAGATAGAAAACCTCACTTCCTGACTGTCAGTGATTTGCTGCGTTTCAGTGTCAATCACACCAAGCAGATGCTGCTTGAAGAACTGCGCATCAAATTAGCCGAGAATCGAGAGTCAATGCTCTTCGCATCCTTAGAAAAGATATTTATTGAGAACAGGATGTATAAAGACTCCAAGCTTGAAAACGCAAAGGATATGGAGGTTGCCGTAGGGAGGTTGGACGAACTGCTGACCCCCTTCAAGCCGCAGTTCTATCGCGAACTGACCCGGGAGGATATCATGCGCCTGTGGGAGATAAAGATGGGGCGTATCCTGAAGTTTAATGCCGACAAGACCAACGAGCGCATCGCGCGTCTCCAATCCGAAATAGATCAGATTCAGTATGATATAGAGCATTCTACGGAGTTCACTATCAAATGGTATGAACATCTGAAAGAAAAATATGGCGAACGCTTCCCGCGACAGACAACCCTTCGAGGTTTCGACTCGATCGAGGCAACGAAAGTGGCTGAAGCCAACAAGCGCCTCTACTTCGACAAGGAGGGGAATTTCGTCGGAATCGGTATCAAGGAGGGTGAGTTCAAATTTATCTGCTCTGACATCGACGACATACTGATAATTTATCGCGACGGCACCTACAAAATTGTAAAGGTGCAGGATAAACTCTATATCGGCAAGAAAGGCACAAAGGTGCTCCATATCGGACTCTTTAAGAAAGATGACCGACGCACAGTCTATAATGTCATCTATCGCAATGGCAAAGATGGCGAATATTATAAAAAGCGTTTCCACATCAAGGGTCTGACCCGTGAGAAAGAATATGATATCACAAAAGGGAAGCCCGGTTCGCGTATCGAATATCTCTCAGTGAATCCCAACGGAGAAGCCGAGACAGTGAAAGTGACACTGACGGGCGAACAGGGTTCGCAGGGACGCTCGCCGCGCAATACGGAATTGATGGTGGACTTCGCTGATCTTGCAATTAAGGGTAAGGAGTCATTGGGTAATCTCGTGACGCGCTATGCCGTGAAGTCCATATCACTCACCAAGAAAGGCGTGTCGACGCTCGGCGGCAGGGAGGTATGGTTTGACAGGGATGTGCTCCGATTGAACTACGACGGTCGCGGCGAACCGCTCGGAGTGTTCCAGGGCGATGATCTTGTGCTCGTCATCACCAATAAAGGGGAATATTTCACCTGCACATACTCCGATGCCAATCACTTCGACGACAATATCGAGCGTATCGAAAAATTCGATCCCTCGAAGGTGTGGACAGTCGCTCTTTATGACTCTGCATTGGGGAACCCCTATCTCAAGCGATTCTGCTTCGAACCCTCCGCGCGTCCGCAGCGTTTCGTCGGGAGTGACGAGGCGTCCAGACTCCTGTTGATGACCGATACTCCCTATCCGCGTCTGGAAGTGACCTTCGGTGGCAACGACGCAGTGCGTCCGCCGGTGGAAATAGAGGCGGAGGAATTTATCGGTGTCAAAAGTTTCAAGGCGAAGGGTAAGCGTATCACAATCTATCAGCTTGCGAAGATTACTGAACTCGAACCTCTCCGTGTCCCCGAACCCGAAGAGCCGGAAGAGGTAGAGGTCGCAGATGCTCCCGAAGATGAAGCGCCGAAATCGCTTAATCCGGAGACAATCCAGGGGGATCTCTTCTCATTTGAAGAATAGTCGGAAATGAGAATGCTGAAATTTAGAATTCTCTCTGTCTTAGGGTTGCTGCTTCCTCTTTCTTTTGGGATAAGAGCGGAGGAGCGGGGATGTGATGTGGCAGCGGCTATGCAGGGGGTGTCGCGCCCGGTTATAGGAAAGTATGGCATGGCTATCGGAGGTTCGAGTATTGTCAGCACGTATCTGTCGCCGGTGGAATACACCGGTATGCGCCTATCTATAGGTGGGGAATGGGATAAGGTCGCGCCGTTTGCCGGGGGCAGACTGAAGATGCACTTCGAGGGGAATGTCGGCGGGGTTTGGAGTCTGCTTAATCCTGCAGCGACAGCGTCAATGCAGGAAATAGATGTCGACTTCAGCTGGACGCTGGAGCGCCTGTGGCGATTCCCTCATAACTTCACATTCAGTGCCGGCGGGGGAATAATGGCAGAGGGGGGAGCTGCCGCACTCCTGAAGAACAGTAATAACCCGGTGGCAGTGAATATCGCCGCCGCCGTCAATGCGCGTTGCGAGGGGACATGGCAGACCCATATCAGCCGGCTCCCGATGCTCATGCGCGTGGGTATGAGGATGCCGCTCGTAGGAGCATTTTTTATGCCCGAATATGGGGAGACATTCTACGAGATATATCTCGGCAACAGAAGAGGACTTGTGCATGCGCTCTATCCCGGGAATTATCCGGAGATAAATCTGAAAGCGGCAGTGGCGCTCGATTTCGGCAGAACTGCTATGGAGGTAGGGTATATGCTTCAATGGCGTCGGACCTCGGCGAATCATCTTATAGAGCGTGTGGCTGACAATATGTTTTTTATCAATATAATTCCCGGAGGAATGGGATTGAAAAGTAAGAAAAAATGCTGCGGAAAGGTCTGTTATCCATATTGATGATATGCGGGATGCTGATGTCCCTTATATTGCCGTCGGGTTGCAACGATGATATTTCCTATCCTGATAGTCCGGAGGGTAATTTCGATGCGCTATCGGAGATTATCCGCACACGCTATTGTTTTCTTGCCGAAAAGAATATAGATTGGGAGGAGGTCGAGGCGCGTTATCGTCCGAGAGTTTCGAAGGCTCGTACGATAGTGGAACTCTTCGACATATTCTCCGAAATGCTTGATGAACTGAAGGATGGTCATGTCAATCTGATATCCCGGTTCAATACGAGCTATTACCGCGAATGGTGGAGCGATTATCCTCAGGATTTCAATATGCGGACACTCCAGCAATATTATCTTGATTTCGATTATATGTCGACTTCGGGGATGATTTACAAAATTTTGCCGGGCAATATCGGATATCTCTATTATCCCTCCTTTTCATCGGGAATCTCTCCGACGGCGCTTGATTATGTTCTTGCGATATTGGCGGATACGGATGGGCTGATACTGGATATCCGCGACAACGGCGGGGGATTGCTGACGAATATTGACGTGTTGGTCGGGAGATTCATAGATCATGAGATACCGGGCGGCTCGATCACTCATAAGACAGGTCCCGGGAAAGATGATTTTTCAGAACCATATCCATTCACTTACAAGCCTGCAGCCGATTATCGCATTCCTTATCTTAATCGTCCGATAGCGTTGCTGACGAATCGCTCCTGCTACAGCGCGGCGAATGCCTTTACGGCAGTGATGAAATCGCTGCCGAACGTGACAGTGATAGGTGCGCGCACCGGCGGCGGAGGTGGTTTGCCCTTTACGCAGGAGTTGCCCAACGGTTGGTCGATCCGTTTCTCCGCCTCACCGCTTTACGGTCCGGACGGCGAAATCACCGAATTCGGCATTGACCCGACCCCCGGCTTTGAATGTCACTCCCCCGAAGATGAATTAGCCGAAGGGAAAGACGCCATCCTCGACCGCGCCATTCAGTACCTAAAAGGCCGATAATAGGTAACGACGTACCTCTGATTAACAACCCGCGGAGCGGGTTGCCTAACCGTTAACCGGGGGTTGAAGCGCGTAGCGCTGCTACCCCCGGATCTCAGGATCAATCTCAGGTCACCAACCTGCGGAGCGGGTTGCCTCACCGGGAAACTCAACGTCAACAAGCGCTAAACGTTGATACCCCAGTGAGGCAACCCGCTCCGCAGGTTGGATAATACTATATCAGGTTACAAGTCCGCAGGTTTCAGCGCTTTGCGCTTCAACCCGCGGTTTACGGTTAGGCAACCCGCTCCGCGGGTTGTGCAAGACGCGGGTTGTGCAAGACGCGGGTTGTGCAAGACGCGGGTTGTGTAGGACTCGGGTTGTGCAAGACGCGGGTTGTGTAGGACTCGGGTTGTGCAGGACGAGGTGCGACCTGTGCTCAGTCGGTTATTACGCCATGCGGGTAGCGAAAATTACTCGGAGGCGTATTGCAGCACTGTCGGTGACTGCACGTCCACTCCATATTCATTCGCAAATTTCAGGATTGCTCTTGCTAATTTCGGTTTCAAATCTTCCGGACAATAACGGAAATAAGCCTCGGCTGCTCTTACATGAGCGGCATCGGGCATAGGATATTCTCTGCGTTCGGGAAGTCCATAAAGGGAATCAGGTAATTCTCTGCGTTCGGCAGCGTCAAGTACGTCTTTCATAATCTTTTTGGTTTTAATAATTACACAATTATATTAGTGCTCGTGTGTCCGCTCCCAACGGGTCTGGCAATGTGCCGATGGGCGGACGCACGAGCCGTGCGTCCCTACCTTTGCGTTGTTATTCAGGGAACGAAAATAACTTCTATATGTCTTAAACATTCAGAAGATGAAATTTTACTTTTAGCAGCGGCAATATAAGGAAAATATAGGCAATATTAACATTTGTTTGCACTCTTATGCAAACTTATGGCAGTGTATAAGGCTAACTTTGCAGACGTAAATCAGAACCCATGCCTGCCGTAGATGAGGTTGCTTAACCGATTCGCGGACAGGTAGACAAAACTAACAGAATTATGAACATTTATCGCAATCTCACAAATGGCATCGCCAACAACGAAAGAAAGGAAAAACTTATCAACGCTGCATCCTATTTCACTCTGTTCGCTTTAGCGACCATCATTCTGACTCTTCAATGCCGATCAATATTCGGTTGATCTGATTTCATCAAAAAGGGAAGGGGGCTATGTCAGATGACATAGCCCCCTTATCAGTTGCAACTCTTCTCAGCGCTTTAGTCGCGGCTGCCTCCGAAGATGCGGAGGAGGAAGATGAAGAGGTTGATGAAGTCGAGATAGAGATTCATCGCGCCGATTGTAGCCAGTTTGTCGGACATGGCGGGATCAAGGTTTGCCTGCGACATACGGCGGATCTGCTGGGTGTCCCACGCGGTCAATCCGATGAAAAGGACTACACCTACGATGGATACTATCCATTCAATCGTACTGCTGTGGGCAAAGATGTTGACAATCATCAGAATGATAAGTCCGAAGAGTCCCATCATAAGGTAGCTGCCCATCTTCGAGAGGTCGGACTTGGTGAAATAACCATAGACCGACATTGCTCCGAATGTGCCTGCAGTGATGAAAAGGGTATAGACGATAGTGCCTAACTTATACACTAAGAAAATCGGTGCCAGCCAGCAGCCCATCAATGCGGAAAAGATGCAGAAGCACAACAGGACTGTGCCTTGGCTCATACGTTCGAATCTTGCCGGAAGAACCCATGCCATTACGAACATTGCGATAAGCATACCCCAGAATACAATCTGATTTCCGAAGAAGAAGGAGATTGCCGCCGGGGAAGTGGCTATGCCGAGAGCACAGAATGCAGAAATCAATAAGCCGATAAACATGCGGACATATACCTTGCGCATGACGGCGTTCACCTGAGTAGTCAGGCTGGAAGACGACCCTCCGCTATAGAAGGGAGGAGGGGTCGAAGGGCGATTGTTATAATCCATTGTCGTAAAATATTTTGTTTTGGTTATTATTCTTTGATTACTTACTTAGATACCCGAATTTTGTGAAGGTTTAAGATTCGGAAAATCTTACATTCTCTCCGGCATCTCCATGCCGAGCAGCGCGACACCCTGCTTCAGTGTGCGGGCAGTCAGCTGAGAGAGATTGAGGCGCAGGCAGCGGGTAGCGGCATCCTCCTCTTTCAGCATCGGATAATCATGATAGAACTGATTATATTCCTTTGCGAGATCATAGCAATAATTTGCAATTACTGCAGGGGAGTAGTTTCTGCCGGCTTCCGCTACGATTGCCGGGAAATCGGCAATTTTCTGGATCAGCACCTGCTCCTTTTCATTGGGCTTGGCGTCTGCAAACGAACAGCTCTTCAGCTCCTCCTCGGCGCGACGGCAGACGGAGCGTATGCGAGCGTAGGTGTACTGCAGGAAGGGACCCGTGTTGCCATTGAAGTCGATTGATTCCTCCGGATTAAAGAGGATATTCTTGCGCGGGTCGACTTTAAGAAGGAAATATTTGAGTGCGCCCAGACCGACTTTTCTTGAAATTTCCTTAGCTTCATCAGCAGGGATATCCTTGAATCGATCAGCGGAAGCCGCTACGGCGTTCTCAATCATAGTGTCCATCAGGTCATCGGCATCCACGACTGTGCCCTCTCTGGATTTCATCTTGCCGTTGGGGAGTTCCACCATGCCGTAAGAGAAGTGGGTCAGATCCTTACCCCAGCGGAACCCGAGTTTGTCGAGAAGGAGAGCGAGCACCTGGAAATGATAGTTCTGCTCATTGCCGACGACATATATCATCTTGTCGATGGGATAATCCTGAAAGCGGAGTTTGGCTGTGCCGATATCCTGAGTCATATAGACGGATGTGCCGTCGGAGCGAAGGAGCAACTTATGGTCGAGTCCGTCGGGGGTAAGGTCAGCCCAAACTGAGCCATCCTCCTTGCGATACATGATACCCTTTTCCAAGCCGCCGAGCACGAGATCCTTACCTTCAAGATATGTGTCGGATTCGTAATAGATTTTGTCAAAGTCTACGCCGAGTCGCTTATAGGTCTCATCGAAGCCGGCATAGACCCATTCATTCATCATTTTCCAGAGATTGCGCACCTCTTCGTCACCCTTTTCCCAGCGGCGGAGCAATTCGCGGGCTTCCTGCATGAGTGTCGAAGCGGCTTCCGCTTCCTCATCGCTCATCCCCTGCGCCTTGAGTTGCGCGAGTTCATCCTTATAGTGCTTATCGAAAAGGACATAGAAATCGCCGATAAGGTGATCCCCCTTTTTGCCTGCCTTTTCGGGAGTTATCCCGTCGCCCCATTTCTGCCAAGCGAGCATGGATTTGCAGATGTGGATTCCACGGTCGTTGACGATATTGGTCTTTACGACGCGTTTGCCGTTGGCTTTAAGGATTTCAGCAAGAGAGAAGCCGAGAAGATTGTTGCGGACGTGTCCGAGATGGAGAGGCTTATTAGTGTTCGGTGAGGAATATTCCACCATCACGAGTTCCGCGTCATCGCTGACGGGAGTAATGCCATAATTCTCATTCTCTTCGATGTGGCGGAGCATATCGAGCCAGAAATCTGCGGAGATGCTGAGATTCAGGAATCCCTTTACTGCATTGAATTTTTCAACAGCCTCCACATTCTTCACGAGCCATTCGCCGATTTCGACAGCTGTCGGTTCGGGACCCTTATGAGAAGCTTTGAGGTAGGGAAACACGACAACAGTGACGTGTCCTTCGAATTCCTTCTTGGTCTGCTGCACCTGAACTGACGCCGGGTCAACTTCGACGCCATAGAGATCCTTCACGGCATCTGCCACACCTTGGGCTACAATCTTTTCGATTTTCATATTTACTGTCTTGCTACTTTTATTTCGTACCTATATAACTAACGCAAAAAGCCTCGGCAGAGTATAGAAGCTCCGTCGAAACCTGCAGGAAACGGGCTCTCCGCCCCTTTCTCTAAAAACAAAATTAATAAAAATATAGTAACCCCGAAAGTTTTTAGATAACTTTCGGGGTAAATCGTAAAAATAAATAATTCCTGAAATAATTGAGGATTATATGTTTAAAATGATGATTATATGTTTAAAATTTTTACTGTTCGCTAAAAATTGAGGGTCATAGTAACCAACCCGCGGGAGCGGGTTGCCTAACCGTTAACCGCGGGTTGAAGCCCAAAGGGCTGAAACCTGCGGACTGGTAACCTCATACGTATCATCCAACCCGCGGGAGCGGGTTGCCTCACTGCTGTATCAACGCAGGTAGCTTGTTGGCGTTGAGGTTTCCGGTTAGGCAACCCGCGTCCGCGGGTTGGTGTAGGGGGGGATGGATTTGCGAGTCCGGGGGTATCAGCGCTTTGCGCTTCAACCCCCGGTTTCCGGTTAGGCAACCCGCTCCCGCGGGTTGATGACGCGTCCATGAATTCAGTATAATATTGATTATAAGATTATACTGCGTCAGAAGATTATCTGGAGGCGGGCGAGGATGGCGTTAAGTTTTACGGGAGGTTCGCCGGCGCGATCCCAACGATATGTGTAGGAGTAATGCAGACGCGCAATCATGTACTTGTTGATCTGATAGTTCAGGGTTGCCGAGAAGTCATTTACTCTGCCCCCGAAGATTCCCGCAGAGACATCGCTCAGGGTCGTATAGTTGTAGTCAAGCACGAGTTCAAGACTCTTCGGAGCCGGAGTGGCAATGCCGCCTGCCACCATGTCATAGGTGTAAGCCGGACCCCAGAGGATACCGCGAAGAGTTGCGTAAGCACCCTGGGCATCGTAGGCGGGCAGACCATTACGGCGATTGACGTGAGTCCAATAATACTGAGTCTCAAGAGCCACGCGGTCGTAGTTCACCAACAGATCCGGAGATAACTTGAAAAGATTCTTGGCGTGATCAACATCCGCGCTGATTGCCGACACCTGAGTTATGCGGACCGGGAAATTGCCGGCGAATGTAAAACCATCGTGAGTGTCAGGATCGCCATGTTTCTGAGGAGTTGCGAATGCTCCCGAGATACCGACCTGAAGCATTTTCCCCTGCTCATGGAACGGACGATATGCCAGACGGCTGCGGAAGCCATAGCCCTCATGCGTGAACTGCTGCGGGTTAAGCAGAATAGTGGTCGAAGAGGGTTCGACATGCATAGAGGCTGTAGCCAGGAATTTATTGCCGTTATATTCATACTGCACGCCGAGCTGTCGGGAATCATTGAGGACACCGTTGCTCATAGGCTCCTCCATTGTCGGCTTCATGGAGCTTGATGTAGCGCTCTGCAGACCGAACTGATGAATGAAGTTGCCGACGGTCAGTATATGCTCCGGCGAGAAAGTATATCCGATGAGGACATCCTTCAGTCCAACCTTATTATAGGCGAACCCGACATCAATCTTCGCATTCCACTTGCCATAATTCATCTTCACGCCGAGGCGGGCGTCGACAAGATTGAATCCGGACTTGAACATATCCTTAGTGGGTGAGATCAGTGCGCCCCCGTCAAGCAGGATTCTGCCTGTAGGCTTAATCTCGAACTTAGTCTTTTCAGGTTGTGGCTTCGGGAGGGAGTCAGTAGTGGTCTGTGCCCATACCGGTGAGACAACAATGGTAGCCATCGCCATTGTGAACATAGCAATTGAAGTCTTCATGGTAATAAAATTTTAAGGGGTGGCTAATACTCTTTTTAGAGGATATTCCTTTTAAGAGAAAAATTTATTTAGTGGCGGGTTTAACTTTTCCGGCTTTCTTAAGGTCTGCAAATTCCTTTTTAGCTTTGTTGAGCTGCTTATTGAAATCATCATTGGCGTGCAGGCGGGCTACGATAGAGGAGCCAGTGATTCTTCCTGCGTCTACATCGCTCTGGAAGTGATAGCCGCAGATGACTCTTGAATCACCCATCTGATAGCCGCGTTCCAGGATTTCATTCTGGCGGTCGGGGTTAAGTTCGGTGAGGACTAAAGCCGTTGCCCAGCCGATAGAGGTATGTCCGGAGGGGTAGGAGCCGTTGGTGGAAAGTTCTGCCTGCTGTTCGGGATTGCAGGTGTCTTCTCCATAGAAAGAGAAGGGGCGCTGACGATTATAATGATTCTTGGCATCGCGGGTGGCAAGGTCGCCTGCATCCTCACGCATGCCGACAATGAGTTTATAAATTTCGGGAGTAGTCTCCGGGGAGATGTAGACGCCGAAAGCCTCGGAGAAAGCATCCGGGAGGTTCTGTCCCTCTACGCGGGCATCGCGGAACGCCTGTTCGCCGCGTTCAGTGTTGCGGATAGACTTACCCCAGTCATAGCGTGCCTTGTCATACATGAACTGCACTGAAGAAGCATCCGGGGGGGAGGGGAGAATGAGAAGGCTGTTGGGGGCATCCCCTTCATAAAGGAAATAGAGGTCAGGATTTGTAGAATGATCTTTGCAACCTGCCTTTTGTTGAGCGACTGCATTACCTGCAAATAAAATAGAAGAGAGGATGAGAGAATAGCGTAGAAGTGTTTTCATAGAGTAAAGTTTTAAAAGGTTAGGCATGACTCCCATCCGGGAATCATGCCTATAAAACATTATAACGAATCCTTAAGTTTTGCAAAACAATATGTTGTGCAACATAAAAAGCAATAATAAAGGCTTGTCAAAATCCGCGATTTTGACAAGCCTTTATAATTTATATTAATCAATAACTAATGCGTATCTCAGGGAACGAGCAGTTTGAAGACTGCAGGACGTTCTGACTCCGCTGTCATTACGCTGACGATTCTGATTCCCTTGCCGACGGAGAGTGTCAGTTCAGACTCGTTCAGAGAGTGCTTCTCTGCCACGACGGAACCTGCCATATCAGAGATCAAGATATCCGAGAGATGATTTCCGTTTGAGATGATGCGGATCTCGCCGTTGATTACCTCAGCATATACACCTGAATTATTCTCGTTGATTATGTCTACGATTGTAGAGACGCCTGTCTTGCGAACGAGTACGTAGCGACCTGCGGAAGCCGAAGTGCCCGCCGGGATGCAGACCTGTTCGTTCAGATCATATGTCTTATTCTCGGCGACATCGAGAAGTTCATATCCTTCTGCATTGAAGTCATCATAAGCATTGAAATCAAGCCATGCCTCAGAAGCAGTATCCTTCAGGATTGTCAAGGGAATGCGGTCGGCAGTCGGAGTAATGTCATGGCAGATACCCTCTGACATTGCCATAACGGCGAGCGACGGAGCCACTTCATTGTCAAGGAGAGCGATGTTAGTCGGGCAGTCATACGCATCGGCTACGATAGTTGCAGCTTCATGTACACCGTCGCGCAGACGAACACGGAGAGTTGCAATTGAAGGCTCATCCGTTTCCTCATCACCGACAATTCCGCTGCCCATAAGCATTTCAGGATTCATCTTCAGATCAAGGCTCTTCGCGTCAGAGTTGGCGATGACGAATACAGCCTGCATCGGTGCGATAGTAGCCAGAGGAGCGGTCTTTGCGAAAGCTCCGGATGCTGCGCGGCGCACAGTAGAGATAGTGTTGCCGTCATAAGCCATCACGCCGGAGATCGCATCCTTATTCGCCTCAATGAATTTCTCCACATTAATGCTGCTCATGAAGGGATTGCCGAAGAGGAAATAATCCGTATTGTCGTCAGCCTTCACGTTGATAGTGATGTCGGCAGCTCCGTTGAAGACTGTGCGGTCATATTCACGCTCGCAAATAGTCGTCTTGAATGTAGAGGTCTCCATGTTCTCGGCATCCTCATAGATGAAGCGGGAAGTGTTGGCTTCATCTCGGCTGATTGACTCGCTTACGCCATCGATTGGCAGACCTGTGAAGTCATTATAATAGACATATTCAGTCTGGGTCTTCGGGAAGCGGAAACGGAAGTCGGTTGATTCCGGAAGTTCACCATTATCAACCCAGAGAGAGAAGCCCTCGCCAAGGCGATAACCATAATTGAGAAGGTTGAAATTCTTCGACCAAAGAGTAGTGGTCATTCCATCGATCTGTTCGAGCTCCACGAGATCGCGATACATATTATCCGGGTTCTGCGACCAGAGACGATCCTGCACTGCGCTATACCATCGACGCTGATAGATTGTCGGGTTAAAGCGATTCTGCGGAGCGGTCTGCTCATTAAGCTCGGTGAAGTAGGGAGCAGTGTGAACGCCCTTCATTGCTTCGGGAACGAACATGTCGCCGGTCACCATATCCTTCATCGGCGCCGAGAGGAGGTGATAGCGGTTGGGGGTCAGTTCGAGTTCCACCCACGCCTTACTATAGTTAAGATTCTGGATGCTGTTGATCTCAGCTCCGGGCTCGAAATGGATATTATCGCAGCAGAAGAGGTCGGGGTGATTTTCTTCGGCTGCCACGAGATCGGGATAGATACGCGCGCCGGCGGGAATAATCACGTTCGTGCAGCAATAGGGAGTGCCATTAGTCCAGTTATCCCATTTGCTCCAGTCATTATTCGAAGCATTTTTCTTCCAGGTAGTTTCCTCGGGATGCACAACATAACTCAATGTATTGATGGGTTTCATAGATCCATCGTAGAACATCATTGTGTACATTCCGGGTCCGGCTGTCTCGAAAGATACGTTAAGTTTACCATTGATATCAGTCTTGACTAAGACAGGAGTGTCGCCGGGACGTCCGTAAGAGATGTAATATTCAGCATCCGGATTGCCATGAGCCTCTATATCAATCCTATCACGAGAGCAGACTTCACCGAGAGTCCATCCATCGATGTCGGCATGGCAGGAGTTAGTGTCGCGGCAATCGGCGAGTCCATCGTTGTCGATATCGCTAAGGACGCCGAACCCATAATACTTCGAGTCGAAGTCAAGGGCATTCAGAACGTTGGCGATTGTCACTTTTACTTCATTATAGGGAGCAGTAGGATTGATGAACAATACGCGTTTGTCGCCATATCCTGCCACATTAGCGTCCACTGCATTCCAGTCCGTGTATTTATTCCCGGTAGGTATGCCGTTATAATAGGTCTCGATAGTGAGCCATCCTCCGACACCGACACCTGCAAGGAATGTCTTATCGTCCACGACGAAACCGAGTTTCTGGCGGAAGTCGAATGTACGTCCGAGTTTGACGTAGAATACTGTGCCGGATGCACCCAACGTATTATAGAGTCGACAATAAGTGTCCCAATTGCCATCGACCAAGGCGTCCAAATCCTTAACTCCGGTTATTGCTTCAAGGGCTGCCCCCTGATTCATCTGATTGAAGTCAAGAGTAGTATGAGTCGTGTCAAAGCCGAGGAGGTCGGTCTGACATCCGAAGGGACTGTTGCAACCACCGCCATTATTTCCTCCTTCAGAGGATGATTTATTGGGGAGGTCTTCAATGAATGCATAATAAATGTTGAGTTTATCCGTGATACCGATTACTCCGGAAGTCCAGAGTTCAATAGCATCAATCTTGGTCGGAGCGCCATGATCGTCAATATCCGGGACAGCAACACTATAACGCATCTTCAAATTTGCGTTTGCACCTCCAACATCGGCAGAGACAGCATTCGATTCATCAACAAGATTGCGATAGACTTCCTTTCCCTGATAATAGCATCTGATCTGAACGAATTGAAGCACATTAAGATTCAGCACTTCTACAGGAGAAGAGACCAAAAGACCGATGCGCTTGCCGGTGGAGCCGATCTCGCGCTCAGCATCATAAATAACATCATCCGTACGCTGGATGCCGACGAGGAAACAATTGTCGAGGACGTTCACTCCGGTGAATGTCGCGTACGTGTCGGGATCATCATCGATAATATACTGTTGGCCATCGAGGACATCAATAGGAATCAAGCCTCCATGGGAGGAGTCGCTGACCTGTCGAACTTCGTAAGTGCCGTAGAAACCATCCGGGGTGTTCCAAAGCGGCAGACCGCACGTCTCCTGATTTGTGGCATTATTTTCATCCCAGATGGTGATCGTCGTTTCGTCGAAGCAACCGTCGGCTGCAGTAGCGCGGAAGACGTATTCGCCCGGCATAAACATATTGGTCACTTTTCCGGAGGGAGTCACCTGTGCGGACGAACCTTCCGGCTGATCAACGATTTCCCAAGTCACACTGATATCAGGATTGCTGCGCAACTGGAACGAAGATTGGTCAGAGCAGGCTGAAGTTGACCCTGTAGGATCAATCGGGCAATGATGGCGTATGTCGGCTTTATCACGCACGTACGAACCGACTACACTGATGCCTCCTGTGCCGACTTTAAGACCTCCGTAGAAAGATAGTTTCGCGCCCGAGAAGGGGACAGAAGAAGAGATAGTGACAGCTTGTTTGCCGACTTGCACGACATCAAGAGCGAGCACTCCGGCTTCCACTCTGGAGGTCTGGACAGTTTTACCTTTGCGGTCGAGGAGTTCGATCTGCATATAGCTTCCCAGTTCAAGGGATAGAACGCCGACGAAGCGATACTCAAATGTGACGTCCGAGCCTGCCTCATATACTTCTCTGACCTCATCCTTCGGATCCTTCATTACATATTCTATCGATCCGAGGAAGGCAAGACCGAGCACCGGACTCATGATTGCTCCTTCCGTGTCATCATCACTAAGGAATTTATCATACTGACTTTTATCGAAGGGGAAAGGGAGACCCAAAATTACAGGGTTGTAGCCCTTTATATTATCAAGTACGTAGCCTTCCTCAGTCGTGCGACGGATTTTTGACTGAGATGGTTTTCCGACATACGCATACTTGATTCTCAGGACACGTCCGACACCTGCCTGAATACCTCCTGCAAGGTCGAGCGAGATTTCATCAAATACGGCGGGAGCTTCGGCTTCGATATCAAAACCTGTGTCGGAAGAACCGGGAATATTTACGAGCGACAGACTCACTCCACCGGCGTTCTGACCATTGCTGACAGCTGCCGTGCCGACCAATTTGCCATCGCGATAGAAGCCGATTGCCATTGCCTGAATGACGGAGAGACTGAGCGCAGTGTCGCCCGATCCGGCTACGATGGTGAAGCCGGCTGTAGTCCCCTTGGCATAGTAGCAGCTCTTATCGCGTACACTCAGCACGGGACCTACGGTAACGTCCGCGTTCACTCCCGCATCGACCTCGCCATAGTTAGTGAGATCATCATCAAGAATGTTGCCAAGATCTATTGTCGCGCCGCCAACTACGACCTGGTTAACGGTCTGGTTGATGTTACAGGACTCGCCTGTCAGGGCGCGGCGATTGTCAAGGTAAAGATAATGGAGTCTGCCACCCTCGGGAAGGTAGTTGTTGATACCCTCCATGCCGTTGGCTTCCCATTTGTCGTGCCAGGCATCGGCATACTCCTCATTGTCGAAATAGATGGGACGCCCCTTAAGGCTGAGCTCATCCCTGACTAACACGTCGTCGAAGAAATTCTCATTTCCATTGGCTGCAAATGAGTCGAGCCCTGTCAGAGCAAGGGCGACAGCCAGGAAAGCGGAAAGTCTTAATCGTCTTTTCATTTCGTATGATGTTACTTGAATGAATATTTATCTATGATATTTTCAGTGTTTTTGACGTTGATCACATATTTATGATTGCGTCGGAAATAGTAGATTCCCTCGTGAGAATCGGGGGAGATGATGCCGGTGCCGTTGCCCGAAGTTTCGGTGTCTTTGGCATAAAGCTGCCCGTTGCGAACACTCCCATCGCTATGCTTTATGCGGAATGCCAGGCGGGTTGCGCATGGGAGAATGTAGGTCTCAATCTTGATTGTCCGGGGCGAGTTTTGTCGGGCATCCACTTTAGTGTGATAAATCGGAACATATTTATCGGGTTGCGCGGGAGCTTCCGGGCGCAGGAATCTGTCGTAGCTTGTCAGTCCTACACCTGCGGGCACCTGATCTGCCATTATTGCGATCCATTCCGAAGAATAGTGGAGGAGCCAACTCGGGTTGTACTCATAAACCTCTATATTCAGTTCGAGTTTTGCCACTCCGCGGTAAAGTATGCCCCCGATCGGAAGGGAACTTGTCAGTTCTCCATCGGCATCATTCTCGGAATATTTTATGACCTTGTTAGTGGTTCCTCCCAAGGAAGTGTAGCATTCTCCGAAGAATAACTGCGGAGTTTCCACGATATTTGAACCGAGGTGTGCTCCATTGGCTGCGCCGGCGATGCCGCTGGTCTGACCCGCGAAGAAGTCGCGCCAACTATCGTTGGAACGCTCAATATGTGTATGTGTCAGAGATGCCTGAAAATCCTCAAAAGTGAGACCATCGTGAAGGTTGAGCGAAAATTTGCCGCTATCCCCATCCGGAAATGCAAAAGAAGCGCTGCTTGAGAGGTTGATATCCTTAAAAGAAGAGGCTGATTTCGCATCATCGCTATAAGCTATTGCGACAATTCGATACTCAAAACCCTTCACCTTGCGGATACCCTCCTTGTCAGAGGCATATCTATGGGGTGTATGCCCCGGCTCCGCATCATGGCTCGGGAAAAGATCGGCATCGGGAAGATCCGTGCCCTCCAGGACGGGGAGTATTTTATCGTTGGAGCTGTCGTAGACGAAGGGTTGCTGTTCGTAATAGCTCTCTTTATCGCCATCTCCTTTATATTCCTCCGGATCGACGCGACGGAATGTGACGATGCGGACTTTATCGATAAGTGCAGTTTCCGCAGAGCCGTCGACAGGCTTTTCAGTCTGCTGGTTATTTCCTGTGCCCGGGGGCATGGCGCGTGTCACATCATCATTCTCCGGAGCATCTACATTCCAATCTGTTCCGCCAATCAAGATGCATATAGGAGAATTACTGACTTCTTCCTGAGGAGTCGCAGGCTCTTCGGGGAACACAGGGGTGTCCGGCTCATCTGCCGAGCAAGCCGCGAGAGCAATTGAGAAAATTGCTGCCGAGGCTGCCGGAAAAACATATTTTGAAAATATTTTCATGATTGCATTATTGAATGTAGTCGTCCTTATTCGATGTCAAAGTAATGATCCTTCTGGAATGCGGGGCAAACCTCTACCGTGATGTCGACCGGTGTTACTTCGCGCAACACATTGTCGAAATCTCCGCTGAGATTGATTCTTACGTTAGAGTAAGAATAGAAACGCTGTTCGGTGTCGTTGTAGACAAATAGATCCGAGCCTTGACGAAGATGTGCGGCAGCTCCGTCGAAATAGACTTCTGCATCGTTGCCTTGCATGAAAACACTATTTGCAGGGCGGATGTCGCAATCTGTGAATCTGACCGGATTGCCTTCAGAGTCCAACACTTTTCCCTCCGGATAATATACGCGAATCTTCATGCGATATCCCAGATCGGAGGGTAGAAGGAATGTAGAAAGCCGGGCTTCACCCTTATGAATGTGATCGCATGTGGCGACATGGACATATTCATTTTCCGAGCCGGAATGATGTGAGGCTGTCGAGACGTGATAAAACGCGCCGTGATTGCCAAACAGAGTCATTTGGTCAGGGAAATCCGAAATATAGAGTTCGAGTTTTTCTATCTCACCTTCCGGCACATCCTTAAGTATAATATTCATCTGGCTGACGATGCGATAAAGCTTGCCGTTGACGGGGCACTCCGGGAAAGGAAGATTAGAGTTGGCGGCTCCTGCGCGATAATAGAACACTCCATCATTTGAAGGAGTCATCGAATCCGACTTCTTCTCCGCATCTTCAAACACCGGGAATGAGAGTCTGCCGAAATAGAGTTCCGGAGTTTCGCTCCCGGTAAGGCTTAGTGTAAGATTATTAAGCTTCGTTCCGTAAGCCTTAGTCTCGGTCACAAATTTATCAATATCCTTTTCCGTATAACCGAGCGCGGGGACTGCCATTGCAGTGTAATAACGTGTAAAGCCGATTCCACGGATTGCTTCAAAATCATATCGATAAGATGCAAGCTTATTCTGAGCGTAGAGTCCTCCGAAACGTTCGGCGTCTGCGACGGCAGAGGATACCACTTCAACATCGGAAGCTCCGAAGGATTGTGAAGACAGGTTGCTTGTGCCGCGAGTGCCTTTGTAGAACCAGAGTTTACAGCGGTCGGCATCGCATACTCCGGGACGGGAGGGCTCTTCGATGGCGCGGGTAGTCCCTCCGATCGACGAAGGAGAATCAGCAGATATCTCAATGCAATATTCTCCCGATGTGGCATCGGGCATGATGCCCGGAAGTTCCTCGGGAGTATCCGCAGCGCATCCGGTGAGGAAAGCGGCGCCAAGGGTCATGCCTATGTTAAAGAAAGATTGAAATTTCATTATGGTGAGTAATATTTCAGATGTCGGTGTCGTCAGACCTTACGGTCAGAAAGAATTATAATATGAAAAGGGATAGCGATTAGAAATCCATGTCGATATCGATGTCAACCTGCCAGGCTCCTACGACGGTGATCTCCAGTTCGGGATGGCTGAGCTGATCTTCAAGATCGATCGGAATGTCAGTGCCATCCCCGTGGTTTTTCATACCCAGGCAATAGATATGATTGGCAACCAGATTGAAGTGGGTTCCTGTCGGATCAATCACATCATCCCCTGCGCAATTTTCATGAGCACCGGGATCATGAATGAAGGAGCGAGCGATCTTGATAGGAATCATCTTTATCGGATAGTAGGCTCCGGTACGGGAAATCGTATAGAAACAGAGATACAGACTGCGATCGAATGCTGTCAGATTTTCCGGATCCTCTTTCTCTCCGCCATAATAATCGGCATAGAACACTCGGTCGACGAGTTTGGCGGGGAATACGAAATTGCCCGTAGCTTTCGATCCGTAGTAGACAGGATAGCCATAGTTACCTATTTTCTGAGTCAGACCCTTCGTTGAGATAGATGTAAGGCGCGTGGCGAAGAAGCGTGAGGCATCGGGTTGGAAAGGTTTGGGTTCATGCCAGCGGCGGCTGACGAGATCAAGAGTAGGATAATATCCGGCGCAGACGATTGCCACTTCATTCACGGCATACTCCTGACCCTTTTCCAGATCCTGACGGATGATTCCGGTCGGGGAGTCAATGGAATACCAGGAGAAATCGGATTTCAGAGTGACCGGGATATTCTTCACATGAAGCAGGACGCCTGCGACAGCGCGATGAAGAATAATAGTATCGCTGAAATTCGTTTTTTCCGTTACAACGAAAGTCTTGACGTCGGCTGACCCCTTTTCTGTAGGATAGCCGGAGAATATTTCAGTGACGCGCGGATGTCCGGCATTATTCTCCATCAGAGCTTGGCTCCATTCCGTAATATTCTGACGCCAGGAAATGGAGAGAGGAGTAGAGGCGGGATCGTCATCACGACCTACAGCAAGGAATCGATAATATCCTTTTCCCAAAAGGGGAGTAATATTATATGTGTGAGTTTCATTGCCGGAGATATGATCATCCCAGTTAGTGTCATCTTTATGAGAGAACTCCTCCACACTGAAGTAAGGTTGGCGGGAAGTTTGATCTGTCAGCGAATTATAGACTGTGGGATAATAATAGTAATAAGAACCCTCATCTCCGGTGTCGGAGCGGAAGACGTAGATTTTTACATCTGTCACCCGCTGCCAGCAATCCGAAGATTCCAGGGGTCGGGATGCACGTGTATTGGAAGTAGCCGGAGAAACTGTCAGATCAAAAGAGATATTGACCTTATAGAGTTCTTCTCCATTTATTACGACTGCATCCGGCTCCTGCTCTGCGGAGCATCCGCCGAGAAGAGCCGAAAGGATGAAAATAGCCGGTAGAAATATCTTTTTCATGATTCAGGTTGAGAATATGCAGGCAGGATTAGGTATATAATTATTTTCTGCCAATAGTGGGAGAAAAGGATTTCACTCCTTGACTCCCTGATTAAATACTCCGCCGTGGAGAGGCATCGCACCGGTTTGTGTGGAAACCCGGGCAGACTCTCCCGGCGGAGTAGTTATCGGATGTCTGACGTATCAGACGAGTGATTGGAAATAAATTTACTCAGTAATCAGAGAATTACATGAGGCCCATCTGGTGCATAACTTCCCAGTTGCTGTTCACCTTGATAACGAGCTGCTGCTTGTTGTTAAGGGGAGTGGGATCGTCGGGATCATTGGGATCGGGATCCGGTTCGGGATCGGGATCTTTGGGATCATTGGGGTCTTTGGGCTCAGCTTTGGGACGAGCACCGATAGAGTAAAGGTTGTTGCGGAGGATGCTATAGCGAGTATAAGTATCCGCTACATTTTCTTCGGAAGCCCAAGCGCCATTATTGTAAGACCATACAGTGTGGGGCTTGATCTGACCATCGTCAGTCAGGACAACAGTCCATTCCTGAAGGGCATCAGTGCATTCTTCGTCAGTTGAGAGAACGAGAGTGAAGGTGTTAGCCTCAGCCTTTGCGAAGGGGTGGATGAAAGAAGCACCGAATACAGAACCCTTGCGGTAGTGGATGGGTGCCGGAGTTGCGTCGGTAGGATTCTTCCAGTTAGCGTAGTCAACGATGACTGTCTCATCTTCAAGTTCCAGACCTTCGAGTTTAGTAAACCAATCGTTGAGGTTGATTGTGTAGACAATCTTATCCTCGGGGCTGATTTTGTTCTTCACGCCGTTTACTACGTATTTCACGATTTCGCCATTTGCGTGGTCGTTGTTTGCGAACTGACCGAGTACGAGGTCTGAATTGTAGTCAGAAGCGATGAGGTGGAGGTACTGACCTACTTTGCCGTCCTTAACGATGTAGGGGATTTCGCGGAGGTACCCGAATGTACCTGCAACCTGACGGTTGAGCACTACGTTAGCCTTGATAGTGTTAGCAGCTTCGAATGTCTGATCGCCTGCGAAGATTTCTTCTGCGCGGTTGCCTTTTGAAGAATCATCAGTGTAAGCAATTGTGAGATCCTCATTGAAAGTTTTGCCTACTTCCAGAGTCTCAACTGCGCTGAGGTTGTAATCAGTGCCATTTGACCAGCCGAGAGCGTAAACCTTGTATTCAGATGCCTTTTCAGCGAGGTCAGTTTCGCCTGCTTCGATAAGAGAGTTCTTGAGAGCTTCTGCTTTCTCAACGAAGTTATACTCATCTTTATCGATTGTGAGAGTAGCCTGAAGACCATTGGCATATTCAGTGCCTTGACCGTCATTCCACTTAGTGTAGTCGTACATCCAAACGACTGTGTTCTGACAGTCTGTGATGATGACTTTCACGTTCTCAATGTTCTGAGCAGCCTCGCTGCTGAGAAGCGGACGACCTGCACGAGTGCCATCCTGGTTGTTGACTGAAAGTACGATGACCTGCTTGCCTTCACCGTTATTCACGGGTGAGTTGGGCATCTCCTGCTCTGATGCACAGCTTGAAACAAGCATAGCGCCGGCAGCCATCGCGAAGAAAAGATTACTCTTTTTCATGATGATAAATAAATTAATTAATTAAAAATTATGATAAAAAAGTGTTGTTTCAGTTCCGAATGTTGATCAATAGAGGGGCTTACAGAATACCCATATTATTGACAAGCTCCCAGGAATCATTAATCTTCACATAGATTTTGAAACTTCCGGTCGCCGGATCCCAGACATATCTTACCCAGGTCAGCTCGTTGCGATACATATTAATCTTCACATTTCCTGATTTTATATCAGGCAATCCTTCTTTTGAGAGGAACTGGATGTTGAGATTCGAGCCATCCTTTTTCACGGAGGGAGAAAGGAATGTCTTGGAGATCGTACGGCTATGGTCGGCAATATCCATCAGACTTCTCACTGAGGTCTCACCTCCATAAGTGAAATTATGATGATGAAGGTCGCCATAAATCCCGGTGATATTCTTATCGGTCTTGACGATATAGGAGGGAATGCCGACCTTCTCCACGATAAGTTTACCCTTTGTGCGTTCGAGTTCTACTGTGTGGTTGTTATGCCAGGCATCGTAGAGAAGTGTGTCGTTGGTCATGTAGACGTCTGCGCCCTGAGTATTTCCGGGGTGGAAGCTGAGGCGATCCATATTCTCTGTGAGATGCTCTGAACTTTCCAATCCCCCCCACACAGTCAGGACATACTTTCCGTGGGGGATACACGGGCATATCGATGGAGTGACTGACTTTTCATCGCCATTTACACGGATAACTCCGTTCGAACCATCGACGACATCACCCGTCGCCACATCGCGAAGCACCCAATAGAGTGTCGGGACATATTCCCTGAAAGGGAGATCCTCGGATATGCGGTCTTCGAGATCCACCTTATCGACATTGAAATAATTTTTATCCTTAACGATGATATTTACCTGCAATGCCGGGCAGTCAGGTATTTCATCGCGTATGCAGGAGGATGCTATGACAGCTCCTGCCATTGTAAAAGCCAGATAGGCGTATTGCGACAGTTTCATGTGTGTTGTTAGTCCTCCTGTGATTTAATTGCGGCTTTTGCCGAATTGGGTTCTAAAAGTTCGAGATTATATTTCGCGTCCTCAGAGGAGAGCTTTTCGAGGATTTCGATTGCCTTATCCTCATCCTCCAATGCGGCGTAAGCGATAGCGAGGTTGTTGAGCACCTCCGGAGAGTCGGAATTCAAATCTTTCAGTAATTCAACAGCTTTTGCCGGCTGCTCCTTTTCGAGGTAGATTGCTGCCATATTGTTTATAGCAGTGATTGACTCGGGGAAGAATTTGAGAAGATCCTGATAGACCATCAGGCGATCGTCGTCATCTTTTGCGAGGGTTGCCACATGCAGGAATTCATCCTCACTGAGAGCGTCGGGGCGAGTCTTATATATCTGAATCATCTCTTCATCATTAGTGAAGTTCTTGATAGTCCAGGTATAATCGTAGATAACCTTACGATCTTTCGCCAGATAATTACTCTGAATACGTTTCCAGCAGGGGAGGCGACGGATATACTTCTCGGCGGCATCATCAGTCGGACCTGGATATTTGATCATCAGTTCGCGAACCTTGATGCTGTCGGGGTCGTTGGCTGCGATCATCGCCTGTACCACCGGTTCCCAACCTTCCGGACGCGCTCCCACTTTTATAATCTTACCTACGGATGCAGGAATATTCAGATTCTGAATGAGCCAGTTTTTAGCTGAATTCGCACGATTCGTAGCAAGTTTGACATTGTGCTGATAACTTGCTTCCGCCGAAGCCGAACCGAAGATGTTAAGGCTGTTGACAGTAGCCAGCGAGTCGGAAAGAATCGGGTTTAGAGTAGCGAGTACTTTCTCAAGCTCTGCCTTGTTGTTTGCCAGAGAGGGGACGATATCCCACTTATCGACTATGAATTGCAAGCGCGCCTCGCCATTTCCCTGATGGATTTTCGGGACTACCTTAAACTCGGGGTTCATATAAGATTTGCGAGCTTTCGGGAGTTCGAATCGCGGGAATTCGATCATCGCTACAAGAATGGTGTCTATGCCTGTACACTGACCGCAACCATCTGAAGAAGCGACAGCTACTATTCGTCCCTCCTTGATTCCGGCAGGAATCGGGAGAGTCTCGGAGAATTTCACTGAGTGAGGTTTATGCGTGTTAAGCACATGTATAGCAGTCAGCGAATAAGGGTCGATCTTGCCGTGAAGAACTGCATTGCGAATCAGCTTTTTCGTATATATCGGACCATCAAGCACAATCGGGTCGTACTCCTTAACGATTTCATCATTCAGCATATATGCCGGAGTGATGAAGAGGCGACTGCGTGAGGAGATATAATTTGCGGGAATATTGAAATCCACGTCAATATCGACCGTCGATTTCCGGGTTGCTTCTACTGTAATCGGTGAGGGAGAAGAGGTGAAGGTTTTCTGTCCCGACGAGCATCCTGTCATAAGGATTGCCGCCGAAAGAATGATAGATGATGTAAGAATATGTCTCATGATTTAATCGGCGGTTGGGGGTTAGAAAATATAAGAGAAAGTCACGGCTGCCCGGGTCGGACCGACGTAGTTTTTATGTTTGTGGGTCTTATCTTTAAGGCAGGGGATGCGGTCGCTCTGATCATACCAAAGATGAGCATAACCGATGCCTATTTCAGCTTCGAGATTCCAGTGAGGACCGAGAATCCAGTCGTAGCCGTAGCTGACACCTCCTCCGACGAGCCAACCATCATAGCGCTTCGAACCGAAGCCTCCGAAGAATTGGGCGCCGTGAGCATGGATTCCGACGAAATGACCCTCAAAGGCTTCGCAGAACCAATATTTTCCTTCAGGCTGGAGAAGCCAGAATTTCATTTTCTTATCATCCTTGAAAGTCCAGGGATTGTAGGCACCCATCAGCTCGACCGACCATTTCGGGGCGACGCTGACCTCCGCACTGAGGTTGGTGGAGGTAGTAGCCCAATAGAGCGCGTTGGTCTTCACTGCCACTTCTTGAGCTTTTGCCGGGAAGAGACAAAGTGATGAGATCAACAGGAACGTTGATGTGTATATTTTTTTCACTGATGTTTGGTTTATGTGATGTCAGTACTTTACGTTAATTCATAAGTCTGAAATATCTGCAGACTCAAGCCATTGTTTGAATGTTGGAGAGAAAAAAGAAGAAAGATAAATTGGTTGAGAAGAGTGATTTTGGAAGAACAGACGGGAAGTTATTTTTAGCAAATTGCCATAATTTACTTTACATAGTTCTTGAAAAATCGAGTGCAAAGGTACAAAGAAAAGAAATACCCCCCCCGTTTAACATATTTTAACCTAAATTTAACATTCGATAACAAATGCACTTTAATATATTAAGATGGGTGTTAATAACTGTGAGTAGTGAAGTGGGTAGTGTGCTTTAAAATAAGTAGAGCGGGTTGTGCAGGAAACGTTGACCAACCCGCGGAGCGGGTTGCCTAACCGTAAACCGGGGGTTAAAGCGCGAAGCGCTGATACCCCCGGATCTCAAGACTACTCTAAGGCCACCAACCCGCTCCGCAGGTTGGTAGATACTATATCAGGTTACAAGTCCGCAGGTATCAGCGCTTTGCGCTTCAACCTGCGGTTTATGGTTAGGCAACCCGCTCTGCGGGTTGGCGGGAAAAGGAATTAGAGAGACTTTTTGAGGGAGCTGAGATCGGCATGGCGTGAGGTCAGGTTGCCCTGCCGGTCAATGAGGTAGATTGCGGGGAGCTCTGTGAAGCGATAGTCTGCCGCGATGTCATTGATTTGTGTCGGGGTGGCGAAGACGGTTGTCCAGGGGAGATTGGACGCGGCATTTCGCCAGTCGATCTGGTCGGAGTCAATGCCGACGTTGTAGACCTTGAGGTTGCCGGCGTCATATAGTTTCTTAAGCTCGATGTTGAATGCCGGAGTGTCCGGGTCAGTGAAATCCGTGATGATAAGTGCTGTCGGTGTGCCGTTGCCGACGATGTCCGAGAGAGCTTTATTGTTACCCTTTTCATCAGGAAGGTTGATGGGGAAGAGGCTGACTTCCTGAGCTTCAATCAGGGTGCGTTTACCGTTGGCTGACAGACGTTGCCTGCGAAGTTGGGTGGCAGTCTGCTCAAGGAGGGCAGTGCGCGGATCGTCGGGACGGAACTGCTTGAAAGAGGTGGCAACAGCCGCGAAATACTTTCCGTCCTCCTCAGTAGAGAAGAGCGGGGAGTCATTGACTGTCTTTGTCAGAATATAATAGCTGACGACGCTTCCGCGGGCATCCTGAAGATACTTCGTATAGACCTTGCGCTTGAAAGAGGCGGCGGAATCGGCGATTGAAAGTTTCGGAGCGTAATTAAGTAATTCCTTCTCGAAAGAGGAGAGGGTGACAGCGTTTTCGCTCCCCTCGATAGAATAGGAAGTAGCGAATGTCCGCGCATCGGCATTCAGGGACAGATGTTCGATAGAGTCAACCGGGAAATAGATATATTGCCCGTCGAGAGCCAGACGATAGATTTCCGGAGAATCCGGGGAGAAAGATTTGAAAGAGAATTTGCCATTGTCTTTCAAATGAATGGAATCGATAGCGTTCCATATTCCCGCGTGGTCGGGGCGTTCGAGCAGGAGAGTCTTATCGGCTGCGTTTTCAATTTTTCCCGAGATAGAAAACTCCGGATCCGAAGAGCAGGAAGCTACGACGGCAGCGAAGCCAAGCGCGGGAAAAGCGATTCTTGAAAATTTAGAAATATTCATAGTGATTAGGTTAAGTCAGTATTGTTCTGAGGAATCATGCAAAATTAAGGAAAAATATTATCCTCTGCAAGTAATGCGGGAAGTCATCCAACTGTCGATGGTGCGCCGGGTCGTGGAGTAATTGATACCTATTGCAATTGTCAGGCGTGTGTCGACGCTCCAGGGAAGGGCATATTCCTTCCTTTTGATCTGATCGAGAGCCTCTTCCGCAGAGTGATCGTATTTGAGTTCCATAATGTAGACATATCGATCCGTGCGGACAAGAATGTCTATTCGACCATCCGAGGTGCGATATTCAACATCGACTGAAAGTCCTATAAGGCGGAAAAGGATGAAGAGGGCATTCTGTACGTTGCGTTCCTCATCCATCTTCATCTCATAACTCGTGTCGGAGAATAGAGATTTCAGACGGCGCATGAAATCATCGACGCGTCCTTCCGACATTTCCCGGCGAAAATTGCTTATAAACACCATGCTTTCCTCATGATGGAGATCAGCATAGTAGGGGAGAAGATATTGAAGAAATCCTTCTTCTACCTCGGCATTCGGCAGCCCGAGATGATAAAGCTCATATTTACTGTCGTAGCCCTTGATGGTAAGATAGCCGGACTGATACAACAATGCCACGGGACGGATATTGTCAATATCCAAGCCCGACAGTCCGGACTCTCCGGCTTCCACCGACACAAGCCTGTTGAGATCCATACGGGTTCGCTTGAGTTGCTGGACAAGCAGGCTCGGTGTGCCCGAAGCTATCCAATAGTTGGCATATTCGTTAGCCGCGAATACGTTAAGCAGCGAGAATGGATTATATATATCCGGACATACCCGACTGAAATGGTAGCCGTCATAACGGCGTTTCAGCTCAACTATTGTCGCTTCCTCAGTCTTGCCATTGTAATCAGCCAGTTCCTTTATCCCTATCTTGAAATTCTTGAGCAATTCCTCCTCAGAAATGCCGCAAATTCCCGCAAACATATTCTGCATGGAGATATCCCTGATATTATTGAGGTCGGAGAAAACGCTGAGTTTGCTGAAGCGGCTTACGCCTGTCAGGAAAACAAGGCGGATATAGGGTGCCCCGCTTTTGAAGTTGGAATATAGCGCTGCCAGAGTGTCGCGAAACTTATTGAAAAGTTCCATGTCATGAATATTATTGACCAGTGGTTTGTCATATTCATCCACAAGAATAACAATGGTCTGACCGGTCTTTTCGGATATCAGGCGCAGCAATTCGCCGAAACGCAGGGAATGAATAGTCTGATCGGTGTGCACGCCATATTGTCTCTCCCATTTACTCATTTGGAGGTCAAGAAGAGAATCTAACTCCTGTAAGGAATTATATTTAAGGGTGTTAAGGTCTAAATGAAGCACGGGATACTCTTGCCAGTCCCAATCCATCGTGTCGGCATAGAGCCCCCTGAACAGTTCCCGTTTCCCTTCAAAGAAGCATCTGAGTGTATCCAGAAAAAGACTTTTGCCGAAGCGTCGGGGGCGCCCGAGGAAGTAATATTTAGAACCCGTGATAATCTTCTCTATGTATGGAGTCTTATCCACATAGAGATAGCCCTCTTTTCGCAGAAGTTCGAAGGATTGTTCACCTATCGGGTATTTGATTATCGGCTGCTTGCTCATAGGGAATGCTTTATGTATAAGTAAGTAATGTTAACCACAAAAGTAATGATTAATTCTCAATTATAAAAATGAGACTTCCTTCCCTCCCTTCTCCATTCCTGGAAATTCCCGGAGATTCCTGATTCGGAAATCAGTTTGCGTGGAAAATAATTGCAGAATAGCGGATTAATTATTAAATTTGTGGAAATTTATATTTTAGAACGCGTCCGGCTATGCCGGACTATATCGCAGCGATAGAAAACAATAAAGAATTTTATGCTTAAACCGGTTAAAAAGACCATCGACCTGGGCGACGGGCGTCAGATTACGATCGAGACGGGCAAGCTCGCCAAGCAGGCAGATGGCGCGGTGGAAGTACGCATGGGCAACACCATGCTTCTTGCCACAGTATGCTCCGCACAGGAGGCAAATGAGGGAGTTGACTTTATGCCCCTCACAGTTGAATACAAAGAAAAGTATGCCTCCATCGGACGTTATCCCGGCGGCTTCCTTAAAAGAGAAGGAAGAGCGAGCGACTACGAAATCCTGACATCACGCCTTGTCGACCGAGTGCTCCGTCCGCTGTTCCCCGATAATTATCACGCCGAGACATTCGTAAATGTCACTCTTTATTCGGCAGATGAAAATGAAGCTCCCGATGCCCTCGCAGGTATTGCGGCTTCAGCAGCCCTCGCTTGTTCGGATATCCCCTTCAATGGCCCGATCTCCGAAGTGCGCGTAGCGCGTGTGGATGGCGAATGGGTCATCAACCCCACATTCGATCAGATCGAGCGTGCGGACATCGAACTCATGGTCGGCGCCACATACGACAACATCATGATGGTGGAAGGCGAGATGAACGAAGTCTCGGAAGCTGAACTTCTGGAAGCCCTCAAGGTTGCTCATGATGAGATCAAGAAGCATTGTCTCGTGCAGATGGAACTCATGAAAGAGGCAGGCAAAGAAGTGAAGCGCGAGTACAACCATGAAATCAACGATGACGCACTTCGTGCGGACGTCCGCGAAAAATGCTATGATAAGGCTTACGCAATCGCCAAGGCAGGAAGCGCTGACAAACACTGGCGCAATGACTCCTTCAAGGCAATTCGCGATGAATATATCGAGAATCTCCCCGAGATGACCGACGAGCAGCTTGAACTCTACACTCCCGAGCAGAGAATAGCAATGGTGAAGCGCTATTATCATGATGTGGAGAAGGAGGCGATGCGTCGTTGTGTGCTCGACGAGGGTATACGTCTCGACGGACGCAAGACGACTGAGATCCGCCCCATCTGGTGCGAAATCGATTATCTCCCGGGTCCTCACGGAGCGGCTATCTTCACTCGCGGTGAGACTCAGGCACTCGTCACTGCAACTCTCGGCACAACTCTTGATGAGAAGATCGTCGACGACGTGCTCAATCAGAGCAAGGAGCGTTTCCTGCTCCACTACAACTTCCCTCCCTTCTCTACAGGTGAGGCTCGTCCGCAGCGCGGTGTAGGCAGACGCGAAGTAGGTCACGGCAATCTCGCTCATCGTGCGCTCAAGCGCATGTTCCCCGACGGATTCCCCTACACTTGCCGCATAGTCAGCGACATTCTGGAATCCAACGGTTCGTCATCAATGGCTACAGTCTGCGGCGGTACGCTCGCCCTGCTTGATGCCGGCGTGAAGATGAAGCGTCCCGTAGCCGGCGTAGCAATGGGACTTATCTCCGACACTAACAATGTGAAATACGCTGTCCTTTCCGATATCCTCGGCGATGAAGACCATCTCGGAGATATGGACTTCAAGGTGACTGGCACAGAAAAAGGTATCACTGCGACGCAGATGGATATCAAGGTCGACGGCTTGAGCTACGAAGTACTCGAGAAGGCTCTTGAGCAGGCTCGTCAGGGCAGAATGCATATCCTCAATATCATTCACGACACAATCCCCGAGGCTCGCGAGGACTACAAACCTCACGTTCCGCGTCTCGTGACAATCGAGATTCCGAAGGAGATGATCGGCGCCGTTATCGGTCCGCAGGGTAAGGTTATCCAGGCTATGCAGGAAGAGACCGGCACTACAATCTCTATCGATGAAGATGAAAAGACCGGCGTTGGTCGCGTTGAGATCGCTTCTAAGGATAAGGCAAGCATCGATGCTGCTCTTGCGCGCATCAAAGCTATCGTGGCTCAGCCCGAGGAGGGTGAGGTCTATGAAGGCACTGTCCGTTCGATTCTCGACTTCGGTGCATTCGTAGAGTTCATGCCCGGACGCGACGGATTGCTCCACATCTCCGAGATTTCATGGGATCGTCTGGATTCTATGGAGCAGAGTGGCTTGAAGGAGGGTGACAAAGTGCAGGTTAAGCTTATTGAGATTGATAAGAAGACAGGCAAGTATCGTCTTTCAATGCGCGTGCTGACAGAGAAGCCGGAAGGCTATGTAGAGCGCGAGTCACGTCCGCGCCGTGAAGGTGGCGATAGAGGTCCGCGTCCCCGTCGTGAAGGCGACAACCGCGGTCCGCGCAACGACCGTGGTCCGCGTCGCGAAGGCGGCGACCGTGGTCCGCGTCGCGAAGGCGACAACAACCGTGGTCCGCGTCGTGACGGCAACCGTCCCTTCGCCGACCTCAAAATCCCCCACGAAGACTAAAAACTCCTAACTCCAATAAAAAAGGATGCATTCCCCGGATGCATCCTTTTTATTTCCCCTACACCGCAAAGCGAGGTGGATTGCCTCACAGGGAAACTCAACGCCGATAAGCACTGAGCGTTGATACCGCAGCAGGGCAGCCTGCTCCGGTTGGCGGATCTGTCCTCTCTGTCTTATCCGTGTGATCCCGTAAACACGAGGCGAAGCCAAGTGTCAGTGTAAATCCGACCACTTCAGCAAGAAATTATATAAAAAAGATCCGTGAAA
>JAAVBC010000017.1 GCA_014803765.1 Bacteroides sp.
ATAAAACTTAAAGATTTTTGAGATAATTTCCATGCGGAAGAAAGGAAGATACGATAGTATCTGACTGACTGACAATTGGAAATTAGCCAAAAAGATTAAGTTTTATTACACAAGATATGCTTTTATTTCTTACTTTCATAATATCGTTTAATTTTCATTACTTACTTAAAATTTAATTTTTGTCAAACAAAATTAAAGACAAATAATTTGATTAAGTAAGTAATGAAAATTAATTTTGTAAATGATGATATATTGATGAGATGAAGATAGTCGTAGCGTTGGATTCTTTTAAGGATTGTATGGATGCAAGGAGTGCTTGCAATGCTGTGGAGGGAGGACTCAGGTCGGTTCTTCCGGATGCCGAGGTCGTAACGCTCCCTCTTGCCGATGGGGGTGAGGGGACTCTGGATGTGCTGTCCGGGTATATTCCGATGAAAAAACACAAATTGATTGTAAAGGATCCTCTCGGAAGAGATGTGAAATCATTTTATTGTGAGAGTCGAGAGGGGAGAGCATATATTGAATTTGCACGCGGAGCAGGATTGGAAATGCTTGCGCAGGGGGAAAGGAATGTGATGCGGGCAAGTTCGTACGGAGTCGGTAGGATGATACGCGATGTACTTGATAAAGGGATCCGAAGTATTATAATCACATTAGGAGGGAGCGCTACGAATGATATGTTCCTCGGAGGTCTGCAGGCGTTGGGACTGAAAGTGTATGACCGCGATGGCAATCTGATGGAGCACCCTGTCAGTGCAGGAGATCTCTGCAAGATAGGAGGGTTCGATATCAAAGAATTGAATCGAAGAATGAGTGACGTAGAGCTGACATATTTATATGATGCCGACATTCCATTTTGTGGCGAAGGGGGCGCAGTGAGATTGTATGCCTTACAGAAAGGGTGTCAGAAGAAAGAGTTGCCGCTATTGGATGATTCAATGAAGAGAATGGAAGAGATTGTTGAGCGGACGACCGGTTTTTCGCCGGCTACCGCTCCCGGAGCCGGGGCTGCGGGGGGATCCGGGGGTGGATTATATGGATTCCTCAATGGCGTATGCTTAGTGAGGGGGCTCAGAGGGATAGCATATGTCATGGAAGTGACGAAGTTGAATGAACGATTGGAGGACGCTGATATGGTAATCACAGGGGAGGGTCATGCCGATGCCCAGACAAGTCAGGGGAAAGTTGCAGCCGGAGTCCTGGAGTTAGCAAAAGAGAGGGGAATTCCGTGTCTGCTGATTGCCGGAAAAATATCGGAAGCCCCGCTTCTCCGCAAGATGGGCTACGAAGACATAATAGATATCAATGCCGGCGAGCCGGCAGATGTAAATCCTCTTGACCCCGCCATAGCTGCCCCCAGAATAACAAAAGCAATCGCAAAGGCAATTGCAACACACTTCTTCAAATAATTTACATAGAAATGCGTTCTCATAATAAATGTTAAAACTAATAACTAATAAATGTTAAAACTAATAACTAATAACTTTATTCAAAGATGACTCAGGTTAATAATGCGAAGCCGATATGGCTGGATCTTAAGAAAGAATATGTGGATGATAATTTTGAAGCTCTGCTGCATTATATTCATAATAACAATTATTTAAGATCTCAAAATAATACTATTTCAGATCCATTTTATGAAACTACCCTGAATCTAATCCGGGCGCGTGTGGAAGATATGTTGAGATTGATTTCTCAGCGTCCTGTATTTGAGAATGATTTTTCGGAGGCAGAGATGATATTTAATATCCGCCTGTTGGCTTGCTATCTGCTTACATTCCCGTCCGCTTCCGATAGAATCTGCGTAATGCTCGCGCTGCTTTATAATCTCAGAATACTCGTGCCGAAATATAGTGAGGAACTTATTAAATTAGTCGGAGATTGCCTGCGTCATCAACGTATAGAAAGAGTGGGAATTACATATAATGATATTATAAATTTCCAAAAAGAGATTTTCGCTTATAAATTATCGTCCGATACTAAATTTATAGATTTATTCTCTACTCCCGGCGTGCTGGAATCGCAGGGCAGAATATGGCAGACCTCCGAGGGGCTTACAATCACTGCCCCGGGAGAGAAATGTGAAAAGGAACGCATAGATGCTCTGGCATTCTCAATGGAAACAGGCAACGGCTGCCGACTCGGTTCATTCAAGGGTGAGCAATTAAAGAAATCGGAATCTTCGCTCTTCCCAAAGATGGTGGATTTCATCAAGAAATTTCTGAAGATGCAGGAAGTCCCTTTAGGGAAGAAAAAATTTACAAAAAATCTCGCTTATTCATCAGGCGATAAAGTCATAGTCAGAGTAGTGGATCTCCAGATGGTGGATGGAGATATTAATAAATGCAACATTATTGTCGAGACGACTGATCCGGATTACAACGTGATTCAAGGCAGGATTGTGTTTACAGGTCCTTATCTCGGAGTTTATATCACAGATCTGTTCTATCGCTATTTCAGGAAGGGTGATTGCTTCAGGGCTATCGTAGTGGATCAGGAGTTAAAGACCTTCTCTTTCGAAGAGACATTCAAGGAATTTCTGGTGGAAGAGACCAGAAATGTTTATGATGTGGATGGAGAAATGTATGCCGAATTGGTCAGCAAAGTGAATAAATATTTTAATTGGCTGGGGGAGAATGGTGCGTCAATAAGCACTTATAATACTCCCGGATATGAGGTGAAGGATCTGGCGCGTCTGCGGATCACGATGTTCGAACATAGTAAGAACTATGGAAAAATCAATGCTGTCGTGTTAAGGTCTGCAACGCAGGAGGAGATTGAGAACGAATACGGCGATCCATTCTTCGCGATGGAGATCAGACGGCAGACCATCCGCGATTTTATAGAATCCACGCCACTCCCTGCAGATGCATCGGAGAATGACAGTTCAAAATTGAGGAGTGTGAACCCTCAGCTCATTCCCTATATTATCCGCATTTTTTATGCTCATCAGCGAAATCTCCCGAATCCTACCGAACGATTGCGTTATCTTGCCAATGCTATGGCATTGGCGCAATTTACGTCGGATTCGCAGTCTTTGAGATTTCTCCGCTTTTCAGCTTCATATCTAAATGCGATAGTCAGCTTTGCCTCTAATGATAATATCCATAATATAGAATTGGAGGATATCGACGGATTTGAAGACGCTGAATCAGTCAGACTGCGATGTGATATTCTGGAATTGCTTAAGGAGTATGGCAAATCAGAGTATTCCGAAATTCTAAATGATGCAATCTTGGCGAACCCGGAAGAAAAGCCACTTGTGTCAAAACTTGCCCGATTGATTCAGGCAGCCAATTCAATACGAGAGACTCTTTCCGCTTCGACTTTGAATGCCCTGAAGCGAGAGATTGTAAAGACGCTTTCAATCGAGACGGAAGAGGATGTGGAAATCGACGATGATACCCGCCAATATCTCGGTACTGAAAGCCAGACTGTAGAGTTCAAGACGTCAATGGTCTATCCCCCGGATAATAATATGCAACCGAATCTGACGCTGCAGTCGAATAATATTTTCAAAGGGATATGCGGATTTTTGAATTCTTCGATTGGAGGCACGCTCTATATAGGAGTGAATGACCAGGGCTATGTCACCGGTCTGCAGCAGGATTTCGCTTATCTCAAATGTAAGAATTTCGATGTCTATGCGCGCGTGCACATTATGGATCCTCTAATTCGGCTTTTCGGCAAAGAGGTGATGACGTATGTGCATATTGACTCCGGTTTTGATGGGGAAGTGGCAGTGATAAAGGTGGATCCCTTCCCATTTGGAGTAGTGGAGCTCAACGGAGTCTCGTATGTTAGAGCCGACCGCGAAACCCGCGAAATGACCGACAAGGTAAAAGCCCAGATAACTCACGAAAAATTACTGAAGGATAGAGAGAAGGCAGATAATTTAGTGAATCTTCAGCAATCCCGATTTAATAAATGCCGGGCGATACTGCATGACTACGCCTCATCTAACGGAGGGACGATCAAGGATAGGGAAGTAGAGGTCTATGATATTCTTCCGGAGGACGGATTGGCGGCATGTTATGACTGCGCGAGCAATAGCTGCAAGTTCTTTAGTATTTCAAGGATGAACTATGTGGAGGTGACTCCACGGAAATGGGAGTTCGAACGCTTCCACCTGCCGATGAATATTGATGCTTTCCGCACCTCGGGTGAGCAGCGACACACCATCTCCCTGCAGCTTGACCTTCATGCAAAGAATATCCTCGTAGAACGTTATCCGCGCACTAAAGAGGATATCAGCAAGGACGCCAATGACACGAATGTGTGGTATTATACAGGAAAAGTGGCATCTCCGGATCCCCTGACCCGATTCTATGTCAGCCTTGCAGACCATATTAGAATTCTTGACGCCCCGGCACTCCGGGAAAGTGTAGAAAAATATCTGCAAAACAATTTCGGAGATAAAACCATAAATTGAAAGGATTGTTAACCTTTATTAAAGGAAGTTTGTTATTTAGTCGCATAACCGTAACTAAATTTGTCTGAATGAATACACGAAATTTATCAGCAGCCCCCAAGACAGGAGAGCTCAAAGGAGTCCGCGGATTGATGCTGACCTTTACTCAGGATCCATTTCTGCATGATGAATCCAAATGCTACAAACTCTATACGGACGGGCTCGCTGTGATACGCGACGGACGGTTTATAGATGTCGGTGAATATTCCGAGATTGTGGGGAAGTATCCGGAACTCAAGGATATAGATGTGCATGAAAAATCTCTCATCATTCCTGGAATGATTGATTGTCATCTGCATTATGTGCAGAGTTCCATGATCGGCTCATTCGGTAAATCCTTACTGGAATGGCTCAATACATATACGTTCCCGACTGAAAGTAAATTTCGTGATAAGGCGTTTGCAGATGAGGTAGCCAAGATATTTTTCCGTCAGATTCTTTCTCAGGGCACTACCTCCGCCAATATTTTCGCCACAACTTTCGCCGAGAGTGTGGATGCCATTTTTGAAGAGAGTGAAAGATATAATACGCGTATCATCAGCGGCAAGGTGCTTCAGGATCGGAATCTTCCCGAGTCATTGCGTGATCCCGACACTGAAGGCTCCATTATTCTCACTGAGAAGCTTATGGAAAAATGGCATAAGAGAGGGCGCCAGCTTTATGCCATTGTGCCGCGTTTTGCTCCGACATCCACTCCACTTCAGCTTCAGCTTGCCGGCGAGTTATATCAGCGGAATCTTGATAGGGGAGTGTATATGCACACTCATCTTGATGAAGCTCAGAGCGAGATTGATTGGGTTGCGGAATTATATCCGGATAGAAAGAATTTTACGGATGTTTACGACTATTACGGTTTGCTCGGACGGTCGTCTGTCCTGGCTCATTGCTGTATTGTCCGGGAGGATGAGTGGCAAACCCTTTATAAAAGGGAGTGTGGCGTGGCACACTGCCCTTCGAGTAATCTCTTCCTGGGCGATGGGGAATTCAAATTTTGGGAAGCTAAGAATCCGCAACGTCCCGTAAAAGTGGGGATGGCTACAGATGTCGGCGGGGGTACAAATTTCTCTATCTTCCGCCAGTTGGGCGAGGCTTATAAGGTGGCAATGCTGCAAAGTCATAGTCTGAGTGCTGTGCAGAGTCTTTATCTGGCAACCAGAGGAGCAGCGGAAGTGCTGCATCTCGACAATTGTATAGGTTCCATAGCCCCGGGCTATGAAGCGGATATGGCAGTGATTGACCTTGCTCCTACTGAATTTGCCGAATGGAGACTGAGTTTCGCAGAAGGGATATTTGAAAAGCTTTTCGTACTCATGACTCTCGGATTGGACAATATGAACCGCGCTACTTATGTGGCAGGACGGAAAGTATTCGATCGCCACCGCACCCCGCAATTCCTCTATGCCGACGGCGCAAAGTAGCCCTCAGACATAAGCACATAAGGTTTTTCAGACATAAGCACAGAAACACATAATTTCTTGACATAAGCACATAAGCACATAAGCTTTTTATGGACAGAAGCACAAAAGTTTTTAGACATAGGCACATAAGTTTTTTGACATAAGTACATAAGCACAAAAGATTTTTAGAAATAAGCACATAAGTTTTTTCAGATATGCGTCCCTATAAAAGGATATATCTGCATTCATAAAAAGCCTTATGTGCTTATGGGCTTATGTGCTTATGTGCTTATGTCAAGAAAAATAGTCCTATGTGTTTATGTCAAAAAAGTATGGGCTTATGTCTGAAAGCGCGTCTACAGTTTTTTGATAATTTTAGCGGGATTTCCTCCGATAACTACATTGTCGGGAACATCCTTGCAAACAACTGCGCCACCGCCGATAACAACATTATCACCAACTTTTACACCCGGTAAAAGTGTTGCTGAGCCACCGATCCATACATTATTACCTATAGTGACCGGTTCTGCCCATTCGAGAGCCCGGTTGCGATTCTCGGCATCAAGAGGGTGGCAAGCCGTATAAATACTTACGTTCGGACCAATAAAACAGTTGTCGCCAATTCTTACTTCTGCCTCATCCAGAATGGTAAGATTAAAATTTGCAAAGAAATTATCTCCGATATGGATATTGCTGCCGTAATCGCATCTGAAGGGCTGGTTAATTTGGAAATTCTCAGTATGAGAGCCTAACAACTTATCAATAATCGCGCGCATCTCTTTCTTTTGAGACGGGCGAAGATTATTAAATTCCCAAATCAACTCGCGAGTTTTTTCCAACTCGCCGATAAGCTGCGGATGTGATGCATCATAAATCTCACCACTTATCATCTTCTCCCAAATTTCAGACTTCTCTTCCATATTCCAAATATATATTGTAATAAAACCGATTTGCCCGGTGTCTCCAGGGTAAATCGGTTTTCATCAATTAGCGGAAAAGCAGGGATTCGAACCCTGGGTACCCGTAAGGGTACAACGGTTTTCGAGACCGTCCCGATCGACCACTCCGGCACTTTTCCTATCCGTTTTTGATAGCGTACAAAATTAGATATTTATTTTGAATTAGCCAACGATTTATCAATTATTTTGAATCTGAATCAAAAATTGCTTGGTATGTTGGCTTCTAAACGTGTCGGACTGTAACCTATTAATACAGGTTGGGGGCTTAGTCGAGGGTTTGGACACCTCCGCCATTGACCATCAGGGTCTGTCCGGAGATCCAAGGAGATATGGGGGAGGCAAAAAAGAGGACTGCCTGAGCAATATCGGAGACCTCTCCGAGACGATGAATCGGAGTGTGTGCAAGCATTCGCGCTTCAATTTCGGGGGTCATAACTCCGGCAAGAGCTGCAGTGCGGGTTGCTCCCGGTCCGACGCAGTTAATGCGTATGCCCATCGGACCGAAATCGTAGGCAAGGTTGGCGGACATATGGTTGAGAGCGGCTTTTGTGGATGCATAAATAGCTATTCCGGGACTATGATTGATGCTGCTCATTGAGGAGATATTGACAATGCTGCCGTAGCCGGCTTTCTGCATGTGAGGAGTTGCAAGCTGGCATAAGCGCCACGGGGCAAATACATTCATGGAATATATTCGTTCGACGTATGCGCGGTCAATTTTGAAGGGGCTCTCGGTTCCACCTCCGCCGCCTCCGGCATTGTTGACGAGGATATTGATTTTGCCGTAGGACTGAAGAGTGAAGTCTATGAGGTTAACGAGATCCTCATCCACGAGGACATTACAGGTGCAGGCAATTGCTTCCCCTCCGGTTGCCTTAATGGATGCTACAATATTCTCTGCCTTGGCGAGTGTACGATTGCTGACTACAACCTTCGCACCCGCCGCAGCAAGTATCTCGGCACACCCGGCGCCGATTCCATCTCCGGCACCGGTGACAATCGCCACCATGCCGCTCAAATCAAGTAATTCTTCCGGTTTCATACCCTTCAAACGCCCGACGTCTACCTCCGGTTCGCGCTCACGGAACATAAAAGCATACAAAAAAGAAACTTCGAGAAATATTTCTTGCGCAAGAATCCGCGGTAAACTGTCAGTTTAAAAGAAATATTAGTAAATCCGTAATTGCAACATGGCGCATTTATTCCCGATCACCCCAAATATCAAAATGGGGGATTGATATTTATTTTGGATTTGGCAACTAATTATAATAAATTTTGTTAATTTTGTAGAAGTTATAAATTATTCTAAAATTCGTTTTGAATTGATGTGCCGATTTCTACATGATGGTGTGTTTGATTGTGTCACCAATAATGTCGCAGGGCGGCGTATCAGAAACGTTGATATGATATGAAAGGAATAGTTCTCGCCGGCGGTTCCGGCACACGTCTTTACCCCATTACCAAGGGGGTATCCAAACAGTTGCTCCCCATCTATGACAAACCGATGGTGTATTATCCCATCTCCACCCTTATGAAAGCGGGTATCCGCGAGATACTTATCATCTCGACACCAACCGATCTCCCGGGCTTCAAACGCCTTTTGGGAGATGGATCAGATTATGGTGTGAGATTCGAATATGCGGAGCAGCCGTCGCCCGATGGGTTGGCTCAGGCATTTATTATCGGCAAGGATTTCATCGGTGATGACGCCGCGTGTCTGGTGCTCGGCGATAATATCTTCCACGGAGCGGGCTTTACGCCTATCCTCAAAAAGGCTGTGGAGGATGCGGAAAAGAATGGGAAGGCTACAGTCTTCGGTTACTGGGTTGATGATCCGGAAAGATATGGTGTGGCTGAATTTGACGAGAGCGGGAAATGTCTTTCAATTGAGGAAAAACCGGAGAATCCGAAGTCGAATTACGCTGTCGTAGGGTTATATTTCTATCCCAACAAGGTTGTGGATGTTGCGGCTACTATAAAGCCTTCGGCGCGCGGAGAGTTGGAAATCACAACTGTCAATCAGGAATTTCTTAATGACGGCGAACTTCAGGTCAGTGTGCTTCCGCGCGGATTCGCATGGCTTGATACGGGTACGCATGACTCATTAGCCGAGGCATCTATCTATGTAGAGGTGCTTGAAAAGCGTCAGGGACTTAAGATAGCGTGTCTGGAGGGTATTGCATATCGCAAGGGCTGGATTTCAAGAGAAAAGATGATAGAGCTTGCGCAGCCGATGCTTAAAAATCAGTATGGGCAATATCTTCTGAAAGTGGTAGATGAGCTTGACAGAAAAGGATTCAACAGCCCGGAATAAAGAGATTAACTGCTTCTAAGCAGCAATAAAGAATCAAAAGAAATGGAAGTTATTAAAACAGATATAGAGGGAGTCGTAATCCTCAAGCCGCGTATCTTCAATGATTCCCGCGGATATTTCTTTGAGAGCTTCAATAAGAAGGAGTTTGAAGAGAAAGTAGGGAAGGTGGAATTTGTGCAGGATAACGAAAGCAAATCTTCACGCGGAGTGATGCGCGGACTTCATTTCCAGCGGCCGCCTCATGCGCAGGCAAAACTGGTCAGATGCGTGCGTGGCAGAGTACTGGATGTCGCAGTTGATATCCGCAAAGGATCTCCGACCTACGGGCAGCACGTCGCTGTGGAACTGACTGAGGATAATCATCTGCAGTTCTTCATTCCCCGCGGGTTTGCCCATGGGTTTGCAGTGCTTAGCGATGAGGCGGTGTTCCAGTATAAATGCGATAATTATTATGCTCCGGAAGCTGACGGAGGTATATCTATTGAAGATAAATCTTTAGGTATCGACTGGCACATGGATCCGATGCTTGCCATCCTTTCCGATAAGGATAAGAAGCATCCGTTGCTTGATGACTTCGATTCTCCTTTCGAATATTAATCTGCAGGGCATTGTGGATAATCTCAGATTCATTCCGCGGATGCCCTCTTACCCTTATTTGCATTTATGAATATATTAGTGACAGGAGCTAACGGGCAGTTAGGATCCTGCATCAGAGATAAAGCGGCAGGCAGTTCCAACAATTACATCTTCACTGATGTGGCAGAATTGGATATTACGGATCGCGATGCCGTTAAGAAAATGGCAGATGAGAACAATATTGATCTCATAATCAACTGCGCTGCCTATACGAATGTGGAAAAAGCAGAAGATGATGCGGCGTTTGCCGAGGTTCTCAATGCCGGAGCAGTCAGAAATCTGGCTGAGGTTATGGCAGAACGCGGCGGAAAGCTCATTCATGTCAGCACGGACTATGTGTTTGGCGGAAACTCCGGCAATACTCCCCGCAATGAAGAAGAACCGGCTAATCCCACAGGGGTGTATGGCGTTACGAAACTTCATGGGGAGCAGGCTGTAGAGGAAAGCGGAGTAAAAGCCATTATTCTTCGCACAGCATGGCTCTATAGCGAATACGGCAATAATTTTGTGAAGACAATGCTGAAGCTTACGTCGGAAAAGCCGGCGCTGAATGTGGTGTTCGATCAATGTGGCACACCCACCTATGCCGGAGATCTGGCTGATGCGATCGTTGGCATTATTGAGGAGAATAAGTTTGACGGCAACGAGGGAATCTATCACTTCTCAAACGAGGGTGTATGTTCATGGTATGACTTCACTAAGGAAATCGCGCGCCAGGCAGGACATGACAACTGCGATATCCAGCCTTGCCATTCGGATGAATTCCCTTCAAAAGTGGTCAGACCGAGTTATTCAGTGCTCGACAAGACTAAGTATAAAAAGACATTTGGCAAGAAGATTCCCTATTGGACAGATGCTCTTGCAGTATGTCTTGAGAGAATGAAATAAGTTTTCTCCGCTTCATTCACAGTTAAAATCCACCGACAACAGATGAATTTCAAAAGAAATATTTTAATCACCGGGGGCGCCGGCTTTATCGGCAGCCATGTGGTAAGACTCTTCGTCAACAAATACCCGGACTATCACATTATAAATCTTGATAAACTGACTTACGCAGGGAATCTTGCGAACCTCAAGGATATTGAGAATAAGGAAAATTATACATTTGTCAGAGCTGATATCGCAGATCTCGACGAGATGCGTCGCATTATTAAGGAATATAAGATTGACGGCGTTATCCATCTGGCGGCAGAGAGCCATGTCGACCGCAGCATCCGCGATCCTTTTACTTTCGCTCGCACAAATGTGATGGGTACGCTCGCACTTCTTCAGGCTGCCAAGGAATATTGGGATTCTCTCCCTGAGAAATATGAGGGAAAACTATTCTATCATATCTCCACGGATGAAGTGTATGGAGCGCTGGAGCTGACAGCCCCCGAGGGTATCGAGTCTCCTTTCACGACTGCGGCGTCTTCCGAGCATCATCATGCCTACGGAGAAGAATTCTTTGTGGAGACCACTAAGTATAATCCCCACTCTCCGTATTCCGCTTCCAAGGCTTCCAGCGATCACTTCGTAAGAGCCTATCATGACACTTACGGAATGCCGACCCTTGTCACTAACTGCAGCAACAACTATGGTCCGTATCAGTTCCCTGAAAAGCTGATTCCTCTATTCATCAACAATATCCGTCATCGTAAGCCGCTTCCCGTTTATGGAAAGGGAGAAAATGTGCGCGACTGGCTTTTCGTCGAGGATCATGCACGCGCCATCGACCTTATCTTCCATGAGGGTAAGATAGCAGACACATATAATATCGGCGGATTCAACGAATGGAAGAACATTGACATTATCAAGGTTATTATCCGCACAGTGGATCGCCTTCTCGGCAATCCGGAAGGATATAGCGATGAACTTATTACATACGTGACCGACCGCGCCGGGCATGATCTGCGCTATGCTATCGACAGCCGCAAGCTTCAGGCAGAACTCGGCTGGGAACCCTCTCTGCAGTTTGAAGAGGGGATAGAAAAAACTGTGAAGTGGTATCTCGACAATCAGGAATGGGTTGATAATATCACATCCGGCGACTACGAGAAATATTATGAAGAAATGTATGGAGGGAAGTGATTGCTTCCCCCATTTAATAAATATCTGAAAATCTATTACTATGGAAAAAGACAGAATCATCCCTGCTTCAGAGCTGATTATCAACGGCGACGGAAGTGTGTTCCACATTCACTTGCGTCCGGATCAGCTTCGCGATAATATCATTCTTGTCGGAGATCCGGGAAGAGTGGACATGGTCGCTTCATATTTCGATGAAATTGATTATGATATTACTTCGCGTGAGTTTCATGCCATAGCAGGCAAATATAAAGGAAAAGAGATTCTTTGCATTTCCCACGGCATCGGTCCGGATAATATCGAGATTGTAGTGACGGAACTTGATGCTCTCGCCAATGTCGATTTTGAGACACGCAAGGTGCGTCCGGAGCATCGGACCCTCAATATGGTCAGAATCGGCACGAGCGGTTCGCTGCAGGAAGATATCCACATAGGAGATTTCGTAATGGCTACGAAAGGCACCGGCTTTGACGGTATCCTGAATTTCTATGCCGACCGCGATAAGGTCTGCGACCTGGAATTTGAGAAAGAGTTTATGGCGCATACCGACTGGAATTCCACTTGGGCAGCTCCCTACACTGTCGATGCGGATGAGGAACTTATTACGAAGATCGGCAAGGATGACATGATTCATGGCTACACTATTGCTGCTGTAGGATTCTATGCTCCTCAGGGAAGAATGGTGCGTGTTCCTCTTGCTGACCCCGATCTCAACGAGAAGATAGAATCCTTCAGATTCCGGGGCAAACCCGTCACAAATTTTGAGATGGAATCAGCGTGTCTGCAAGGTCTGGCAAAGTTGCTGGGTCATAGGGCGCTGACAGTCTGCTGCATCATCGCTGAACGCCGCCTGACAAAAGCCAACACAGACTATAAGCCGGCAGTGAAGCGTCTGGTAGAGACTGTGCTCGAAAGAATTTGAACATTATCCTATTCCATTGATAAGTGAGCGCTTCCAATAATAAGGAAAAGGTGTATAAAGTGGCCCTCTCCATGATGAAGGGGGTCACTGCTACATTCCTACGCTATCTCGAGGAGCAGAATATCAGCGCGGAAGATTTCTTTAATTGGGATAAGAAAGAGTTACAGGGGAGACTCGAAAAGGTCAATCCCGATTTTCTGGATTCTTATCGCCGGGAGGAGGCAATGTTCAGCGCAAGAAAGGAGCTGGATAACTTAGAGCGTCATAACATTCGCTGTTTTTGTTATGGCGATGATGATTATCCCTGGCGTCTCGAAGATATACCGGATGCGCCGCTGACACTCTATTGCCTCGGGGAGGCGGACCTGAATATGGCACATCCCGTAGGGATCGTCGGAACCCGGCGTTGCACCGGTTATGGAGTTGACTTTACACGAAAATTTACCGCCGAATTGGGAGGGTATTTTCCCGATCTTGGAGTCATCAGCGGATTGGCATTCGGTATAGATGCCGCGGCTCATACTGCGGCTCTTGAAAACGGACTGACGACCGTAGCGGTCGTGGCGCACGGGTTGAATACTATTTATCCTGCCGCTCATAGGGATCTTGCAAAAAGAATCATTAAAGAGGGTGGCGCTATAGTGTCGGAATATCCTTTTGGCACAACTCCTTATCGCGGGCGCTTCCTTGAGCGTAACCGAATAGTGGCAGCCCTTAGTGATGCCGTAGTGGTTATGGAAAGCGAGATTAAGGGAGGTGCTATGTCAACTGCCAACACTGCCTTTGGTTATAATCGGGAAGTGTTTGCACTTCCCGGAAGAGTGTCAGATCCTATATCTGCGGGGTGTAATCATCTTATCAGTCGGAATAAGGCGCATCTGCTCTCCGGAGCGGCAGATATTATCGAGCAGACCGGCTGGCAACCATTGGGTTTGAATATCCAACCCGGAATGAGATCGCTTTTCCCGGAATTGCAGGGTGATGCGAAGAGGATTTATGATATGCTCCGATTCTCACACGAGCCCGAAAGTCTTGATAATATCCATCATACTCTCCGCATTCCGATGCCGGAGCTTATGGGTCTCCTCGGAGAACTGGAGTTCGACGGCGTAGTGGTGAAATTACCCGGCAATCGTTATGAAGTCGGTAGCTGAGGTAGACAGAAGCATATGGGCTTTTTTAGACAGAAGCAGATAGGCTTTTTTTTTAGACAGAAGCACAAAAGGTTTTTTAGACATAACACATAAGCTTTATAGACAGAAGCATATAAGCTTTTTGGACAGAAGCACATAAGCACAGAAGCTTTTTCTGTTCAGCGGTCCGCTTGCCGCTCACTATCTATATATAGGGCATCGATATTTAGGGAATGGAAATCTTCTTTAGTCATAATGTGGAAATGTTCTGTCCGTTTATCTCCCAATGGAGATGTAATGTCTTTGTTGGTGTGATGGTATCTGAATCCGCTTTTCTCGCAGACACGTTTTGACTTGACGTTGCCATCATAGTATCCACACCATACTGTATCAATGTTCAACTCATTAAAACATCGTGAGAGCATCGCTTTTACAGCTTCGGGAATCAGTCCTTGTCCCCAATATGGTTTACCAATCCAGTAGCCAATTTCAGCTTCGCCGCTTTTCATTTCATCGGAATGAAGATCGCTGGAGAACATGATTCCGCAACTGCCAATGGGCTCATTTGTCTCTTTAAGAACAACCGCATAAATCTCAGGCGCAGCAAATACTGTCCGTATTATTTCCAGACTATTTTCCACCGAGGTATGTGATTGCCACCCAGCAATCGGACCTACATCGGGATCTTGCGCGTATTTGAAAAGATATTCAGCATCATCTTCTCGCCAAGGTCTGAGTATCAAACGAGATGTTTCTATCATCCGAGAATCATTTTAAAATTATCTGTAATAAACATCGTCGGTGTAAACTCTACAATCTGATAGTCGGCTATACCATTAATCTTAAACGGGTCTTGGGCAATGATAGCATCTACAGCAGTTCGGTTTTCACCTTTCATCATAATCACGCCACCGATGCGAGGTGTCTGTGGACCGGACGCAATGAAATCGCCTGCTGCATAATGCTCCGCAAGATATTCACGATGCGCCTGAAGGTAACGATCAACTTCCTCAAGCGACTTCTTATATGTCAGAATTACGATAAACATAGTCATATCATTTGCAAATTTAGTCATAATATTTGGGATTCAGGACGTTATTGGCACAATTTTTATTAATTTTGTATTATGAAAGCGGAAATAGATACGAAGAACCTTCCGGACGGTTACGCAGAATGGCGTAGTAAAATTGAGAATCTCATTGAGAACGCAAAACTCAATGCGGCTATCCATGTGAATACTGACATGCTGTCCTTGTATTGGAGCATAGGTAGCGACATCATCAGAAAGAAAAAAGAGCTTAGCTGGGGATCGCAAGTAATCGAACAGCTATCCGTGGATTTAACACGCAAGTTTCCTGAAGATAAGGGTTACTCAGTGAGAAACTTGCACTATATGAGGCGGTTCGCTGAGAATTATCCTAATTTTCCAATTCTGCAAGTGTCACTTGCAGAATTTAAGGATCTGCCAATTTCGCAAGCGGCACTTGCAGAATTGGCAGACGGAAAGAATTCTGTAGACATTCCCCTGACAACCATAAGCTGGTATCATCATATTTCCCTGCTTCCCAAAATCAAGAGCGACGCGGAACGTGCTTTCTACATACTTGAAACGACACGCAACGGGTGGAGCCGGGATGTTATGATGTCAAAAATAAACAGCGGTTATATGAAAGCCGTAGGTAGAGCCATCACAAATTTTTCACGAACCTTACCAGATTATCAGTCGGATCTTGCCCAGTACGCTTTCAAAGACCCATATAATTTCAGTTTCATAGGCACTATGGCATTGCAGCATGAGCGAGATATTGAAAAATGTCTTGCCGAGCGTATGACCGAATTTCTGCTTGAATTAGGACATGGATTCGCCTATGTCGGCAGACAGTATAATGTTGTGGTTGACGGTGATGACTATTACATTGATATTCTAATGTATCACCTGAAACTGCATTGTTATGTGGTGGTCGAGTTGAAGGCTGTTGAGTTTATCCCTGAGTTTGTAAGCAAACTTAATTTTTATATCTCCGCTGTTGACGAGTATGTGAAGTCACCGGAAGACAAGCCAACGATCGGTCTCCTGCTTTGCCGCAGCAAAAGCAATAAAAAGGCTGAGTTTGCACTGAGGGGAATAACCCAACCGATGGGTATAGCCCAATATGAGACTGAAAAACTATTCAACGACGTAGCATCGGCACTTCCTACCATAGAGGACATCGAAGATGAGCTGACTAATGACAATGACTGAGATAATGGCGGAAACGATGATACAACAACTACCTAAAGGAAACTGCTGAAGAGGGCTGCTACTTCATCACCGCGCGACATCTTGCCATCTTTGAGCATTACGCAGGTAATGTCGCCTTTGGTGATTAACCAAACAGCTCTGAATGGGAACCCAATCGTACAAGGCTGATTTCATCTGTGTCAGGATCAAACCATATTAGCAGAAAATCACCTTCAATATGGCATTCCATGTGCCCGGCGTAATCTCCTGTTAATGGATGTGGACGGTTCTCTTCAGGTATCGGCAATTCGTTTTGCAGTAATTCTAAGATCTTGAATAGCTTTTCAACTTTCTTGGGATTGTTGCGAAAGCGTTTATAGTCTTTCTTATATTGCCCGGTAGGTTTGAGCTTTTTCATAAGCCCATGGATTTTTCCATTGCTTGAATCGAAGTCAGGTCAAGAGCGGGTTCATTGCGAAGAGCTCCACTTTCAGCTTCCTGCATAGCTGCGAGGGTAGTGGCATTGGGTTCGTGGTATGCTGCATCAAGAAGCAACGTCTCAACATAGTTGTTAAGACTGCGGTTCTGACGTTTTGCAAGCTGCTTGAGACGGTCTATGAGGTCTACCGGCAGACGGAAACTCTGGTTCTTTTTTAATGCTATATCCATAGTCATATTATTCTATAGTGCAAAGTTACTATAATTGTATTACAAATACAACAATGTCACACTATAAGTTCACACAACAAGTTGGATTGCCCATATTTTATCCCACTCCCCCCATATTTCTTCCTCAATCAGCAATACTGCTAAATATTAATCCATCTCGTTCTCCAATCAAAGAACTTTTCGTTACTTTGCCCCGTTTTCCAAAAGTAAAATATTTTTCAGTTTGTAAAACGAGCAAGAATGAGACTAATTAGCGGACCACACCACTATCACACTTAATTATCAGGAGTAATAAATACTCCCTATAAAAAGATTGTGAACAGCATCAGACGTTCACGAAAATCAAAGCTTCTGAATGCTTTTACCGATTGTATCCATAAGATCGATCCGACTGCAAATATTATTGATTTTGTGTTTGAAGAAGCTAAACATTATGACGTGAAGGGGAAAACCTATCTGCAATCATTGAGCAAATATTATCTTGCAGACACCGGGATACCCTACTGAGATTCCCACAAAATTAACTATTACTCCGCTAAAAATAGCCTATGCCGAGTCGCTGATGTCGATTCCTGATAGTGGCTTGCTCATGTTCTTATCCAGATACCCTCTCGAAGAAAGACCGGTCAATCCATGTAAGACCTCCTGACGAGTGAATATGCCAAACGGTATGAAATTAAACCTTGGAATCTTCCTGACCCTGACAGACCAAAACGCCAACAAACATCCTCAAAATAGCACGAAGAAGCCCGAACATCCCCAACGTTAGGGCTTCTTCGTGCTATTTTGTCCAATTGTCCAATACGCGCTTCACCGTATGCTTACATTCACTCGTTGTATAAAGAAACAAACAAATTGTATCCGTAAAAGTCAAATTTCATCCATCTGCTGTTGCCACACAGGGACGTCGCATTTATTTTTTGAAGTGAAACTTTCCAGTCTATGATTTAGCAATATCTTCGGGTGTAAAAGAAGTCTTGTTGGATGGCATTATTCATTTCTAATCCGGGGATATTCTGGCTGCCTGGAGTCGGAGGGTGGATCCAACTGCAAAGTTGATGTAAATTTCTGTAATTCGCTATGTCAATTCTGAAAAATTCAGTAAATTTGCGTCAAATTCAATTATTGAATCATGGAAAGAGACTTTAATAGAATAAAAGTAGTTTTAGCAGAAAAGAAACGTACCAATAAATGGTTAGCTGAGAAATTATGTAAGGATCCCGCGACGGTTTCTAAATGGTGTACCAATTCCGCTCAACCCTGTGTCGAGACCTTGTTTTCTATTGCTGAATGCCTTGAAGTCAAAGTTAAGGATTTACTTAACGACTCTGTTAAGGTCTCCGACTAACGATAATATTTGTTTTGGCTACTAATAAAAACGCTCGCCTCCGTTACGAAGCTCTAGACAAGTGTCTGAGTAATTTTACTCGCAAGTTCTACATAGAGGACCTGCAGAAGGCTTGTTGCGATTACTTAACAAAGGAACTTAGTATTGAAACAACTGTAAGTAAGCGACAGGTATATGCCGATTTGAAGGAGATGGAGCTGTCACCATCTATGCAAGCACCTATTAAGGCATATCAAGATGGGCAACGCAAATATTATCGTTATTCACAAGAAGGTTTTTCCATTGTCGATTTAACCGATGATGAACTGATGGGACTTGAAGCTACGGTGAACATGCTTGCCTCGTTTCGTGGAATGCCACAGTTCGACTGGATGACCGATATTATTCGAAAACTTAAAAAGAAATACAAGGTTTCTGAAAACCAGAGAAATATTCTATCCTTTGATTCAAATGTCGATTTGCGTGGTATTGACAGATTCAAAGAACTGTTCAACTTCATCATCAACGAACAACCAATAAAAATCACATACGAGCCATTCGGCAAACCTGCTTTTGATGCAGAAATCCATCCATATTATCTAAAACAATACAATAATCGGTGGTTTATACTCGGATACAACCCTGAGTACAAAGACATTACAATTTTTGCACTTGATAGAATCAAAAAGGTGGAATCTCTTAACGTTGATTTTATACAAGATGCCCTTATTGAAGACCCATTTGATTACTTCTTCGATGTGATTGGTACAACAATACCCAATCATGGCGAGATTGAAAAGGTAGTCTTGAAATTTTCTCCAAAGCGTTATCAATACGTTTCGGCCAAACCAATTCATCATACACAGAAATCTAATGATATTAACGGTACTATTACCATTGAAGTAATACCCAATAAAGAACTTGAAGCCATAATCCTTGGATTTGGCAAAGACGTTGAAGTGCTTGAACCGGAGCATCTGCGACAAGAGATAATCGAGATAATGAAGGAGAGTTGCAAAAAATATGGACTTTTGAAGAATGACTGCAAAAGTCCTCTGTAACTTTGCAGCATCAAAACGAAACAGAAAATTTTTTAAGCTTATGCTCAACACAAACTCTACTTCCGCAGCACAGTCGCTCAACATCGCCAACGTTCTTCTCTCTGCCAAATGGCAAAAGGTTGCAGACTCTGAATATGGTCACATCTTTACCCCCGAGTATTTTGCGTCGGGTTGGGATTCAATCTATGTCAATCCCTCCGACTTGAAGTTTGAAAACGTGTCAAAGGGTATGAGGAAGTTGGTCGCTCCAACACTTCTGATTACATCTGAAAAGTCCCAAATGGCGTATGTTCTCGCTTCTGAGGATATGCCTGTGTATATTCAGAGTGAATACACGAAAGATAAGAATCTCGGATATATTATGGCATTTGCCATATCTCCTGAGGTTTCTCCAGAGTATATGTTCTACGCCTGCAAGTTCAATCTTTGGGAGCGACTGCTTAGTAACCGCATCGATGCTGATGACTATTGCCCATCATGGAGTAATGTCGGTATATTTAACTACGATCCCATGACCGGTATTAGTGAGCTTACTCCTGAGGATTTAATCCGCAGCCTCGGTGTAATTTCAATTCATACGATAGCCCGGCAAAAAGAGCTCATTGCGTCCGCTAAGGAGCAAGACGCTGTAATTGAACAGAAACGATATGATGTAACCGAGTTGGTGAACCGATATATGATGTTCACACGTCAGGAAGGAATCTTCCGTCAGAATGGACTCGGGCTTCTTGCCAAAGTATATCGTATTGCTGCCGGAAGTTGGGCTAAACCTGAAGTTCTGAATATACTCAAAGAATATGAGTTCAAAAAAGATATTCTCTCACAAAAAGAACTCACATTTCTTTCCAAACATCTCAACGATGTATTTACATTGGTAATATCTTCGAATGGGATTACACACCATCCAACTGATGGATTTGTTCAGCCGCAGGAAGTAACTGACTTCATGTGCAAAATTGCTTCGTTCCCGGAAAACGTGACCGTTTATAATCCTTTCGCAGGTTCAAACTCATATGCGATTGCACTTCCGAACCATGTAGTTGGAGAAGAATTGAATAGCACTACATGGGCACTCGGTCAGATTCGTTTATTCGCAAATCACGCCGAACAACGAACTGATATTACTTTAGGAGATTCCTTTACCTCTATAGGTTCCCCCGAAAAATTCTCGGCAATTATCACTTCCCCGGTATTTCTCATAGAAGAAGGACATGAAATCTCCGATATTGTCAATATGCTCTATGACAAATTAGAGGATGGAGGTAAGTTGGTTTGTATCGTATCGGCCGGATTCCTTTTCCGTAAAGATCGGAAAGTGCGTACTGTTCGAGATAGACTCATCAAAGACAGAGCAATCTCGTCGGTTATCATGTTACCCTCAAATATCTTCACGGGTACCGGAGTTTCACAAGCAGCACTTGTGATTACTAAAGGTATTCCCAATGAGGAAATATTATTTGCCGATGCTACCGGATATACTCGCTTTGCAAAAAGTGTATATCGTGCAACGACCTTTGATTCCGACCAATTCCTTAAAGACCTTGAAGATGAGGTGGTGAATTACTTTGAAAGAGGTCGTACAATTGATGACACAACCATCGGAGCGTCAATTGACTATTCAGAACTTATTGATTCAGATCTGACTCCGGCACGCTATTTGACACCCAAACCTTCAGATGGGATGGCTCTATCTGAAATAGCATCTGAGGTAGAAGAACTTCGTGGCAAAGATATTTCAGCCGAATACTTCCTTACAGGTTCGTCTATTCCTGCGGCAATGCACCGTAAACCATTCGTTCCTGTAAAGGTAGAAGATGGAAAGGTTTCAACGGCAAAGAAACACGTACAAGTGCCTGAGAATGCTGTGATACTCGCTATCGTCAGTGGCAATATCCGCACTGTCTATACCGAGGGATTCACAGGGAAGATAGTGTTCCCCGCAGGTTTAATAAGAGTGCTGAAACCTATCAACGGGATCAGTGCTAAATACCTTGCTGCCGTACTTTCGACAAAGATAGTGGCAGACCAAATCAAGGCTCAGACTGTTGGGTCAATAATTCCACGCTTGAACAAACTGGATCTGAGACAGATTTTTATACCTCATCACAGTACGGTTGAGGAAAGAGAACAGCTTATTGCCGAGGTTCTATCCTCGGAAATGAGCGACTTGGAAAGTGAACTGCAAGTAACACTGGATAATCAAAAACGTGAGGTGCGAAGCACCCGCCACGCCATGATCCAGACTCTTTCCGCACTATCTTCAAACTGGGAACAGTTGAAGATGTTTGCTGAACTTCATGACGAGGGCATTAAGTTGTCTGATACTATTGGCCGTATCAATCCGATTTCTGTCAAGGATTTGATGGGAAGTATCGGATATGCCATGTCCACTCTTCAAAGACAGGTTGAATCTCTGCGCTTTGAGAAACCGGATTGGGGCAAGGATACAGAAATCAATCCTTATAAGTTCATCAACGACTATATTGCCACCCATTCTTCTCCTTCTGTTAGAATGGTGAACATCGGCAATGACAATGTTGTGGACTTCCCTTACTTCGCCGATGAGACCCGTGAAGCAAAGTATGAACATTCCGATGCCGCTGAAATCTTCTATGCTCCCGTAAGGTTACTTGAACGGATCTTTAACAATATCGTAGCTAATGCAAAAGCTCATGGCTTTACTGCTGATTCTACGAATAATGAGATTCGGTTCGACTGGAAGTCGGAAGATTCGGGTATCGTGATCACGATTGCCAATAACGGACTTCCCCTAAAAGAAGGTGTATCTGGAGACGATGTCTTAATGAGTGGCTTTACCACTGCACTCAATGAGGATGCATCTGACGGAACACTCCATTCCGGTCAAGGAGGTTTCGAGATAAAGTCTCTTATGGAGGGACTCGGAACAGTAGAGGTCATATCTCAACCTGATGAAGAGTTCCCTGTGATTTACAAACTCACCTTTGAGAAGACCAATTTTGAGACTATTGATCTTTTTGAAGATTAAAAATATTACGACTATGCGCGAAAACAAATACATACAGGTCCTATGGGTTGAGGACGATCCTCTGATTACTTCTGCATATCCTAATGAGGCAGATATGGTAGCGGGTATTGAACTTCATGCTTTTCCATGCTGGGAAGATGCAGAGGCGGAACTTGAAAATAATTATGGCCGATGGGATGCCATCATCTTGGATGCCAAATGTAGGTATCGAAAAGATGATGCAGACAAAGCAGAGAAATTCCTAAGTCACGTCTTTCCGAAGATAATGACTCTTGCAGCCCGCAAAAACCGAACAATACCTTGGTATGTTCTCTCCGGTCAAGGGGAGGATGATATTCGTGATCTCATTCCGGATACCAATGACTGGGATGCTGATTGGCTGAGGATTGTCAACCGTCGATTCTATTCCAAGAATGGTAAAGTAACTCTTGGTGGCGTTGAAAAACACGAGCGTCATGCTCTCTTTAATAGAATCAAGACCCAAGTGACCCACTATCGCCATGAGATGCAGATTGAACACAATCTATACCCGGATGTCTTCTCTGCTCTTGACCGACTTGATTTAGCCGGAGAGGTTGGATATTATCTTATGCCTCTGCTTGAACCTATCCATTTCGAGGGCACGTCGAATGCAGACTACAATCGAAGATATGTTGACCTACGCAAGTCTCTGGAACACATCTTCCGTCATATGATTAAGATGGGACTTCTCCCACCGATTATTGTCGGAAAGAATAAAAAGGAGAATGTCAATCTGTCATGGAGCAGTTTATTCCTTGGTGGTTCGCAACCCGAAAATCTCTCAGTTTTACTGGACAGCGAAAAGAAATTTTGGGACAAGGTGACTCGTAATACCGAGAATCCTATTTTGCCAAAGCAGTTATCTGAATGGTTAAAGTCAGCGGTGTTCCAAGCAGGTGGAGCGGTACACACCTCAACCGGAGAAGAAGAAATTGCCATGAATCTTGACAATTATCTTCCTCATGTAGATAGGTCTCCCTACATGCTTCGTTCACTTGCAATGGGATTATGTGATTTCATTTTATGGTATGATAATTTTGTAAAGGCTAATCCAGACGAGAAAATGAATGCCGTAAAATTTTGGACCCTTAAAAATTCAAAATTCTGACGTATGATTACAGGACAGATTAAATCGCAGATTGACCAAATATGGGAAACCTTCTGGACGGGAGGTATTACCAACTCTATAACTCTTCTTGAACAGATGACCTATCTTCTATTTATGAAGATGCTTGATGATGCCCAGATCCGTCAGGAAAGTAAGGCTTCCGCATTAGGCACACAGGTAAGAGAGCCAATGTTTGACTATGGAACGTGGCACAATCCTGACACTGACCAAGATGTACTGATGTCAGATTTGCGCTGGAGCAATTTCAGACATTTTGAACCGGAAAAGATGTATCGCGTTGTAAGTCGGGATGTGTTTTCCTACATAAAGCACCTTAATCGGGGCAAGCAGTCGGCTTATTCACACTTCATGAAGGATGCAGTCTTTATGATTCAGAATCCCCGCACGCTTGTCAAGGTAGTTGATGGTATCAGCGCACTTGATATGAACAATCGTGATGCTATGGGCGATGTCTATGAATATGTGCTTGGAAAAATGGCTGCGAGCGGAACCAACGGACAGTTTCGCACTCCGCGTCATATCATACGTATGATGGTAGAACTGATGCAGCCCACACTTGATGACACTATCTGCGACCCTGCTATGGGAAGTGCTGGTTTCATCGTGGAGAGTGCCAAGTATGTGCAGGAACATTATAAAAAGGAACTTGCCAAGAACTCGGTAAAGGAACATTTCCGTAACACTATGCTTCATGGATTTGACACTGACGCCACAATGCTACGCATCGGGGCTATGAATCTCATGCTCCATGATGTTGACAATCCGCAAGTAGCATGGCAGGATTCTCTTTCAGCCGACAACACAGATACAGAACGTTATTCGTTGATACTTGCCAACCCTCCGTTTGCCGGAAGTCTTGACAATGATGCAGTGTCAAAGAGTCTGTTGGCAATTGCAAAGACCAAGAAAACTGAGTTGCTGTTTCTTGCCCTGTTTATTCGCTCATTGCGTGTGGGTGGACGCTGCGCGTCTATTGTTCCCGATGGTGTGCTGACCGGTTCATCAAAAGCACATAAGGACTTACGGAAGGAGTTGGTAGAGAACCAATGCCTTGAAGCCGTTATCTCTATGCCAGCCGGAGTCTTTCTGCCCTATTCCAACGTCTCGACCGCAATCCTGATTTTTACAAAGACAAATGCGGGGGGAACGGACAAAGTGTGGTTTTATGATATGAAAGCCGACGGCTTTTCACTCGACCAGAAGCGCAATGAAGTTTCGGAGAATGATATTCCCGATATAATCTCACGTTTCCCCAATCGTAAAAGCACTGAAGCGGATCGTAACCGTACGGAGCAATCATTCCTTGTTCCTCAGAGTGAGATTATCGAAAACGGTTACGACCTTGCCTTCAACACCTACAAAGAGACCATTCGCGAAAAGATAGAGTTTGAGCCTTCTGAGTTAATTATGAACAGACTTCATTCTACCGAGGAGAACTTTCTCCGTGGTATGGTGGAGCTCCAAAAGATGCTTGCACAATGAATCACGGCTGGGAAAAGTTTAGATTTGGAGACCTTTGCGAAATCGTTAGAGGGGGCTCGCCACGCCCGATTCAATCCTATCTCACAGATTCTGTCGAGGGATTAAACTGGATAAAAATTGGAGATGTTGCCCCCGGATCTAAATACATAACTTCAACCAAAGAAAAAATCAAGCCTGAGGGTTTGTCGAAAACAAGGCAAGTTTTTAAGGGAGATTTTATCCTTTCAAATTCAATGAGTTTTGGTCGTCCCTATATTCTTAAAATTGACGGATGTATTCATGATGGATGGTTGGCTATTAAAAATGTAGATGCGCATTTTAATCCCGATTTTTTATTCTATTTTCTTTCATCTCCAACAACTTATTCGAAGTTTGAGCGATTAGTTAAGGGTGGAGTCGTGAGCAATTTAAACTCCGATATTGTAAAGGGATTAGTCATTCCTGTTCCTCCCCCTATACTACAACAAAAGATAGCTTCTGAACTTGATAAGTTAAACGAGTTGATTGAGTTAAAGCGCATACAGCTTAAAGATCTTGATATCCTTGCACAATCTTTATTTTACGAGACTTTCGGTGATCCAATTGAAAATCCCAAAAAATGGGAAATAAAATCCTTATCAAATGTAGCTCCCCAACAACAATATGAAGGGGAGATAGTAGATAATAACGGTATGTATTGGCTGTTGAATTTAGATATAATTGAGAAAAATACTGGAAGGATTATCAATTATCTCTATGTTAAAGCTGATGAAATTGGCAATTCAGTTTATAAGATTGGACCAGGTCAGGTGCTGTTTTCAAAATTACGACCTAACCTCAATAAGGTTGTTATTGCTAATCACTCAGGATTTTGTACATCAGAACTACTTCCCCTAAATCCTAAGAATGGAATCTTAAATTCGATATTTCTTTCTTATTTATTAAGGCTACCTACTTGTGTTTCAATCTTTAGTGGAAAAGTTGCTGGAGCTAAAATGCCAAGAGTGGATTTGAAGGTTTTTAGAAATTTCCCATTAATTCTTCCTCCCATTTCACTTCAAGAGGAATTTGCCAAACGTATAGAGGCGATTGAGGCGCAGAAGAGGCTGATTGAATCAACGATTGCGGACTTGGAAACTCTCCTTGCAAGCCGCATGGATTACTGGTTTAATGACTGATTGCTTATGATGAACTTTGACTATCTTAAAGATATACCGGAACTTTCGGCGATGTATCGCTATTGTGATTCTGCCGAAAGAAATCAGTATGCCGACCCTGAAATGTCGGCGCTGAATGCACGCAGAGCCCTTGAATGGATGGCGCGCGCCATCTTCACGATGAAAAATATGGAGATTCCTGAACGATTCTCTCTGTTTGACATGGTGACGTCGCCAACATTTACTGAATTTGTAAATGATGAACGATTGATGATGGCTGTGCATTATATCCGCAAGATAGGAAATGCCGGAGCGCATATCAGGAATGTGAAACGAAGTGAATCGTTCTTTGCAGTTCTTAATCTCTATAACTTTATAGGTGGAATACTGCTTAAACTTAGAGTGATAGACGAACTGCTACCATTTGACAAGGAACTGTTGCCTAAAGCTCCGACGTTATCAATACCCACAAAAGAGGTTGACCCTGAAAAACCTAAGGATTTCGCAGTACAGGTAGATCCGGAAACGGTCAGCGAGGCCTCCTTCGTCAGCCCTGCTGTGTCTTGGGCAAACATCTCTGAGGCAGAGACTCGTAGGAGATTTATAGACCTTATGCTTAGGGAAGCTGGGTGGGATGTGCTTGATACCGATGGAGATATACAGCCCGGTAAGGCCTGCGTTGAAATCGAGGTTCAGGGTATGCCTAACAACGAGGGCGTTGGCTATGCAGATTATGTACTTTTCGGACCGGATAGGAAACCTCTTGCCGTGATTGAAGCTAAAAGAACAAGTGTCAATCCCACATCCGGCGAGCATCAGGCTGAACTCTATGCAGACTGTCTGGAAAAGAAATATGGTGTGCGCCCTGTGATATACCTCACCAACGGATTCAAGCATTATGTAGTTGACCGCCTTGGATTCCCAAAACGTGAAATCTCGGCATTTCATAGTCTTGAAGATCTGCAGGTGCTTCATCATCGTCAGGGACGAGCCGACATCACCGATATGTCGGTCAAACAGGAAATATCGGGACGCTATTATCAGATAGCCGGCATTCATGCTCTTTGCGATCATTTCAACAAGAAACACCGTAAGGGACTCTTGGTAATGGCCACTGGAACAGGCAAGACTCGCACGGCAATATCACTTGTTGATCTGCTGATGCGTGCCGGATGGGTGAAGAATACACTATTTCTTGCTGACCGTACTTCGCTCGTAAAACAGGCCCGCAGGGAATTTGCCAAGCATCTACCCAACGTTGAGTGCAGCGACCTCACAGCCACAGAACACAACAAGAACGCCCGTATCCTTTTCTCCACATATCAAACAATGATAAACTATGTGGATGCCGACGTAAAGCCGTTCTCCGTCGGGCGTTTTGACTTGATTATTGTTGATGAGGCTCACCGCTCCATATTTGACAAGTTCAAAGCTATTTTCCGCTACTTCGATGCCATGCTCGTGGGACTTACAGCCACGCCACGCGACCAGGTGAACCGCTCTACCTACGACATCTTCGAGCTGGAGCAGGGTGAACCAAACTATGCATACGAATATCAAACAGCTGTAGACGACGGCTTCCTCACGCCTTACCGCGGACTCAAATATGAATCGGATGTTTTGAAAAACGGCATACGGTACGATGACCTTTCGGAAGAGGAGCGTGAACAGATGGAGCAGATTTGGGAATGGGAGGCGTTGCAGGATGCAATCGACCCGGAACGAGCTTCCGAACCGCGTGACATCGGAAACTCCGAGATATTCAAGTATGTCTATAACACGTCCACTATCGACAATATGCTCAATGAGCTAATGTCAAAAGGGCTGCGCGTAGAGAGCGGGGAAAAGATTGGAAAAACCATCATTTTTGCCATGAACCGTGAGCACGCCGAGAAGATTGTGACGCGCTTCAATATATTGTTCCCTCACCTTGGCCCAGACTTCTGCAAGCAGATTGACTATTCCATAAAGTATGCGCAGGACCTGATTGAGAAATTTGAGGTTCGTGGTGGTATGCCTCAAGTTGTTGTTTCGGTTGATATGCTCGACACCGGTATCGATGTGCCTGATGTGCTTAACCTCGTATTCTTCAAGCGTGTGCGGTCCCGTATAAAGTTCTGGCAGATGATAGGACGAGGCACACGACTTTCGGAGGATATATTTAGCCCCGGGAAGCATAAGGAGGAATTCTACATTTTTGACTGGTGCGGCAACTTTGATTTCTTCGGGCAAAATCCTATGGGGATTGAACCGATGCGCACTCAGTCGCTTACCGAAAGGCTCTTTGGGCTACGCGCTGATATCGCACTGCTGCTTCAGGCTGCGCAATATCAGGAGGATGGTAGTTGGGAAAAGGAATGGCACGACAAGCTAAAGGAGACATTACATGGTCAGCTCATGCAACTCAACGACAATCATATTTCAGTGCGCGAACATTGGGAAACCGTGGCTTTTTATCGTAACAAGTCCAACTGGCAGGTACTGAATGCTGTCGGGGTCGATGATATGAAACGAGAAATAGCTCCGTTACTGCCCACAATGGGCGGCAATGAACCGGCACTGAAGTTTGATATGCTTTCTCTCTACGTCCAGCTTTCACTGCTTGATGATTCTTTCGATGCTTCTCGATATGAGGGGAAGATTACTGTAATCGCACAAGCATTGAGAAAACTTGGCACAGTGCCACAGGTCATGTCAAAGATAGATCTAATCAATGAGGTATTGACACCTAATTTCTGGGATAACAAATCGTTGTCTTCCATAGAGAAGATGCGTCTTGAACTGCGCGACTTATTACAATTCCTTACGGGGAACTCGGGCAGAACGTTTGATGTTAATATCAACGATGAATCGTCATTCAAAGGAGAAGCCGGTGCGATAAACCCCACTATGACCTACAGGCAGAAGGTGCTTGACTTTCTTGCTGAACATCGCGATATGCCTGTGCTTCAGAAAATCCAGAATATAGAACAACTTACGTCGCAGGATGTGGATGACCTTGAACGGATATTCTGGGAGGAATTAGGCACAAAGGATGACTATGAACGATTTGTAAAACGAGAGCAACTTGATGAGAACATCCCGATCGGTGGATTCATACGCAAGTTGCAGGGAGTGGATAGAAAGAAAGCCGTAGAGATTTTTACAGAGTTCATCTCTGCCAATCAGCTCACGACGGAGCAGGAAGAATACCTTGAGGGAATACTGAACTATGTTTGCCAGAATGGAGACATACAGGTCGATGTATTGCTCACCGAGTCACCCTTTGATGATGCCGACGAAGACAGCATTTTCCCCGGCAAATTCCACAAAGTCGGTGAATTTGTTTCTCTTCTGCACAATGCTATAACCGCTGCATGATAAAATAGATATGGCTACAATTGACATCCTGAAAAAATCGTATGAGCAGATTAAGCTATATCCGCTATTCTTCTTCAATGCTGTTGAAGAATGGGACTATAGTACTCGTCAAACAGTACATTACTGGGTTCCGGAAGCCGTGTATGTATCAGAAGACAGAAGTAATCGAATTTTCAAGGAGAGTATTGAGTCTAAAACCAAAGATATACTGTTTGCTTTTGGCAAGCCAAGTCCAGAACAAGTCGTCGGAAACACTGATTATATACGACTTGATCTTGAATCGTTTGACGCAAATAATATTGAACATGTAAAAGCCGTCTTGACAATATTCCTAACCAAAGCATACAATACGTCCGATAGGTTTTCTGCAAGAGAGTTTCTCTGGATGCTCAATTCATATTGTATAGAAATACCGATATTATCAGCAGCACTTGAAAGTTTTGACCAACATACGATACAGCCATTCTTCTGGAATGCACTGAAACATTACTCCATGTGTTTGTCTGTACCAAAACAAAGACTAATACAGCAATTCCTTTCATCTAAAGGAGTCTCATCTAATATCTACCTTCCTCAATCGCTGAATGAAGCACTGAAATATTGTTACCCTACTATTGACTTCTCGAATGAGAATCGAAGCATTTTTCAGCTTATATATATTGCTGTCAGAAGTGCAAAGTATAAGGATATTGAAATTGACCAAAATTCAGAGTCAATAAATAATCCAGATAATTTCTTCCTACAAATCCGAAAATGGTTAACTGATTCAGAGTATCAATTCTCAGATTTTGATACATTATCAAATCTTTTTAGACTGTTTTCTCCAGATGTTCAAGTTTTGCTTGTAAAACGATACTTCCACGCTGTAAGAACGGGGTATGTTCAGTTTAACCAAGAACTGCTAAAAAGTTTTCAGGAAAATAAATTTGAGAACTGGGGCACATATTATCATTGTGCTCATGAAGCAAGCAAGCCTATACGTTTGGCCGTTCAGTTATTGTGTGATAACATCTTGACATTCTTGAATAGTGGGAATACCGTACTTCAGACGATTAATGGAACTTTGGATATGGCTTATGCACAATGTGATACGAACTCGCCGGAGGTGGACTTCGGACTGAAACATATTGTACCGGTATGTAATGGTGGAGCCGTGCCTAATAATGCTAAATTTGCTGGATTTATTTGCTACAAGATTGTACTATCGCTAAATGAAAAGGAATTTACTTCGGAGGCAATTCTTAAGAACTTTAGAAAATATCTAAATCTCTTTGGTCGTCAACTTACAGAGCCTGTATGTCACAATGAAGAAACTACACTTCAGCAATGTCAAGCATCTCTTGCGGACGTACATGCTTGTGATAATTGTATTTCAAGTGGCATTAAACGCCTTGATAAGTTTGAACTCAGATTGGGAGATGATAGTGATAATTACAAAAGAACTATTTTAAGGTTCTTTACAAATACTGCTTTTACTTCGGGATCAATTGTTTTGGTTGCACCTACGCAGTCCATGATTGCCCCCGATGAAGTTAGACGACGTATAGTTTCATGGCTCAATGAAAATTTACAATTGATACCAGGAATAACTACAAGATTAAAATCCGGAACTAAAAGGCAATTAAAATCCGGGTGGAGGTCAAAGAATGATCTTGATAGTTGCTACAATTCAATAGTTCGGGATTACTTACTTCCGTCATGGTGTACTATAGAGCCAAGAAGAAATGCCTATATCGGAAGAGGTGTACTTAATAAGGAAACAGGCATTGATGAGGAGTTTAATCGTAGAAATCGGATTCGTTCTTCAAATGATGTAAAAATCCAAGAGAAAGAAAACGCCATAATTCTTCCACGTATTGTTGCTGCCTTAAATGAACGTCTGGACGTACAACCGGATAATAACGGGGTATATCATATTCCTTATGATGTGGAGTTGCTTCGTAAATTGAAGACAGACTTCTACACACTCAAAGAAGAGGAAAACTCCACGATATTCAATGAAAGGAATACCGGATTCATGACTACTACAAAATCTAAATATGATAGATATTGTGCCCCTAAATATGATAATGATATAAATTTTGTAACTCATCTTCCATTTATGTGGTGCAGAGGTAAAGAGTGTTTCAAGACTTCATTAGGAGACCAGACTTTAGCATCATGTAAAACTTGGAGTCAATACACCATTTTACACTTATTGGAAATTTTGGGATTTCCTCAGATAACTGAGACATCGGGAGGGAATGAGGCGTCAGAATTGCTCCGAAGCTTTATCGGTATGGTAAACAAGGCTTCAGCTCTATTCAAACGTGTAAGGTGTCGAGAGTGTAATCATATATTATTTCCCATAGGCGGTTCAAACTTTAATCGTTATAATAACTTTGAATGTCGGGTACCAACCTGTGGAGAAAGGGGAAAACGAATCTATCTTAGCCAATGTCATCACTGTAAAACTGGGTTAATTGACTCTCGTGATTCCGCTCAATGTCCCAATGGTTGGCATATTTGTCCTAAATGCCTTAGTTGTTGTGATGATGCCTTGTATGAAAGAATGGCGAGTAAATATGTCCTTCGCAAACTGACTATTCCGCCACGAATATCAGAAAAACTGGGGCATGGTCACAATGACAAGGACGACTATTTCTGCCCCAAATGTGGTGGAGAGATAGCAACAGTCCGTGATGAACATACTGACAGAATAGCTAAAGTATGTCAAGTGTGCAAAACTATTTACGAGGAATTATGACACGCCTTATTTGCGAATGATAGTTATAGCGATAAAGATTACTCTCAAATACCTTTAATGCGCATTACTGGCAAAATGGTATATTTGAAGAAATTGAGCATTTGCCAGTAATTTGCCAATTGAATAAAAGATCAGCGAGATAACTATTGGATTTCCAATGAGTTATCTCGTTTTATCTGTGCCCGGAACAGTGATAACCTTTGTTGGTGTTATTTGAACTAACTTGCTGATATTTTGTCAGGCTAATCTGATCAGACCTCCGATATTATTTCGTAGATAGGAATACTCCTCCAATTACTAATAATGTATAAATGGCCATTGTGAGAGTAAATGGTTCATCAAGTATAAATGACGATGAAATAATTGTAACTATTGGAACGAGGTAAATGTAGTTGGACGTACGTTCTGCTCCCAAATAGCGTACCGCTGTATTCCACATGAGATAGCATAGGAATGATGCACCAACACTTAAAAACGCAAGATTGGCAATAATAGATTTTAAATCAGCGAGCCTGCTTTGGTGTTCGGAAGGAAAAAGAATGTAATATAGTATTGCTGTGATAACACCATAGGTAAATACCTTTCGGGTAATAAATAAATTGCTGTATCTACAATTAATCCTTTTCAATATAAGACAATAAGCTGCCCATGAAAAGGCAGCGAATAAAGTTAGTATATCTCCCAATGGATTTATACCGTATAGCATAGAACCGTTGAGTACAACAATTCCCACTCCTATGAATGCGACTATGGAGCCAATCCATGATGATACTTTAATTGTGTCTCTGAACAGCACCTTACCAAGTATCATTGTGAAGATTGGTGCGCAGCAAATTATTAACGAAACATTCGAAGCAAACGTGATTCCAAGAGCAGAGTTCTCGGCTATAAAATATAGTGATCCTCCGGTTATACCTGCGGCAAGCATCATAAGCTCATCTTTTCGCGTATCAGCCCATAGTCTGTTATGGCAGAGTATTAGCGTACAGAAGTATGCAATCAAAAAACGGATTATGAAAATCTCTACAGGATTTAATCCATTAATGATTAAGGATTTTGTTGATACGAATGTTACACCCCATACTATAATGGACGCTAATGCCATTACATTATAAATCAAATTCTTGCGTGACATCGGAGTGATTTTAAGTTTCATTCAACCGGAGGTTTTTATGATTTCCTTCTAAAGATAGTGCTAAAAGATTTGGATGAATACAATACTTTTGTATTCGAGAAGCTTACGAAAGTTCATGGCATTTTCAAGATGCAGAGTTCTTTTGTACTCAGTGAGATAAAACACAAAACAGTTTTGATATTCGGTTGTAATTGAGTTTTGTAGTTTTCAAAAATTAGATATAGACATACCCTCGATACCGCATTTTTTGACGATATGTTTAACCTTCTCGATAGTTGCGTCTGTAACACCATCGCGTACTGATATGTGAAGTTCCGAGCCGGTTTTGAGCCGGTTTATCTGAGTAGAATCCATTGATGCAAACCACTTGGAGAATAGATCGGGAAAATCCTGGTTACTTGTATCCAATATCAAAGGATTATCATCTTTACCTAAGAAATTATTATTACAAGCCATCAGACTATCGGAAGAAATCTCAAGCACGACAATAAACGTTCTGTCGGCATCGGTATATTCCAATGGAGGTCTATCATCTTCTGCCAACACTGTCTTTTGGGTGTTATTAGATGATTGACTACATGAAGCAACCATCATTGTACAACCCATCAACAAATAAAAAATATTGTTCAACTTCATCATGAATATATACTTAGTCTTATTAGTACTCATGCAGATGATTATACATTGCCTACCTAAAGGAAACTGCTGAAGAGGGCTGCTACTTCATCTCCGCGCGACATCTTGCCATCTTTGAGCATTACGCAGGTAATGTCGCCTTTGGTGATGAGTTCGCCATCGTTGCGTCTGATTACTTGATGAAATATAAAACGCGCGCCTTTTCTCTCCAGATTCAACGAACTGATGAATATGTCGCCGCTCCTGAGCGGTGAGAAATACTCAATGTCAATTTTTCTAACGACTGCGTCAATGCCATCATTATGGAGGTCAATGAAGCGAACGCCGGCTGCTTCGCAGAATTTATGGCGGGTATGCTCCATATAGTGAAGATAATTGGCATTATTGACGATCTGTTCGGTGTCCAGTTCATAATCTCGCACCTCCATCTCAAGAGAGAAAATCGGGTTTTCAGTATGTGGCATATCGTTTTGTCTTAGTTATTTGCTAATTGTTTGAAAGAGAGCCTGCGACAGCTCTGAATTATTCCGCAATAAGGTTTCGGGAATAAAGAGAAGTCCGTGTTTGTCGAAGCGGAATATGTAGTCGTTGAAGCCTCTGTAAGGGGGCAGAATAATCGAACGTAAAGAGATTGTCTTTACGACAGGGGCGGGTTCCTCTACGCACTCATCGTTTTTCTCAGTCTCCTCTCTGAAGGGTTTGGGATAGATTGTGATCCTCAGACATTCAGTTTCCTGCGATACGCTTACAGAATGGGGAAGAGAGTTGAAAGCAATATCAGGATGGAGAGCGAATGAAATATACGCAAATCCCATTATCATTGGAATCAGAATGAAGCCCACCATCAGCATCAGGATTGCGGGCCGGATATCCCCGGCAATAATAGCCCATAGCAGCAACGAGATTAAAATTGCCGCAATAGGGAGTATAGTCCATTTAAGTCGCGATAGATAAAGATACCCGATCAGAGACTTTCCTGAAACTTTAAATCGGTATTCCGCAGATTCTTTTTCCATCTTTCAATCAGGGTGGACTATATGGAGTATGAGAGAGAAATCAATATTTGAAATCAATTGCCTTCCTGTCGCGTTTCTCCTTGATGAGTCTGTAGACTTCAAGGTTTTCAGGAGTCAGAACCTGAATGAAGCCTGTGCCATCGGAGTTTGAAAGGGTGCGCGTATCAATATACTTTGAGCTTCTTTTCTTTGATTTACCCTGCGGATAATTGAAGACGATATCTCGTCGACTGCGCGCAAGATTGGCTTTGGGTGACGTGCCTCCGGCGGCTATGGCTTTCAGTTCATCGTCAACCCCGTCAGCATGACACCATACCGGCACTATCTCCGAGCAGGGGGGATAGCCCAGTCCTGTCCACATGATGTATTCAGGTATAATAAATTCCGGGAGAGGAGTATCCTTAAGGTCAAGGGGCTGTATGCCCTCAATTACTACGGTAGCAGTAGATTTATAGCGAGGTATGTAATCTTCATCCACTATCCAGCGGGTAGATGAGGAAAGTCCGTCGGTCTTATTTACGTCGTGATAGAAATTACGTGACAGATTTTCAGTCAGGAGTTCCGGAGTGATACCACCTTCTTCTATGTAAGGAGCGAGGATATGATTCGCATTCGCTTCGCGAACGTAGCCATAGCCTTCCCCTTTTCTGCCGGAATGACTGTAGTTAGTGCGGATCAGCACACCTCCCGGTGCATCCGAAAGGTCATACTTAACGTAGGAATGATTATTTGTCTCGAAAAACGCGCCATTGCCGTAAGCATCGATTACACCGAAATTGGCTTCCACTCCCATCGGGCGGGGGAGGGAATTGAGGAGAGCCTCGAAGTCATCAACAGTGGTGCAGGAACGCAGTGCGATAGACATGACGAATCCCTCACGATCCATTTTAGACTGAGGCACCTTGTCATCCTTGATATTATAAGATGCCGTATTCATGACTGCGAAACCGACTTCGTTCATTCCAATCCATGCTTCATCACGCTTAGTGTCTGTGGCGTTATACAAAGCAACATAAGAATGTTCGCCATCCTTTCCCGGAATATAGTCAATGACATTATCAGTGTTAGATGTATCGCGATGTTTCCATAGGAGCGGTCTGCCCGAGGCAGAAGCGTCTGCAGCCACGATAGCCGAGGTGCATGGCGAAGCCTCGATTGCAGAGAATGCAATGCAACAAAGTGAGAAAAATATACGTTTACAAGACAGATAATTCATATTACAAAGATAATTCTAAAAAAATAAACAAGCAAATTATGTCATTACCAAACGATCCCTTCATGCTTTATAGTCTGGTGAATATGAAGCTGCGCGATGAATATTCCGATCTTCCATCTCTTTGCAATGGATTAGGTATTTCAGAAGAGGAACTGAAGCAGAAGCTGGCAGCAGCCGGTTTCAGCTATGATTCTGTCGGCAATCGCTTTATGTAGAGCGGGGATAACAAAAAAAGAGGTTGCAATGTTAACTAATGTTGAATAAGTATAAACTGACTAAACGCATTCAACCAATGCAGACGGAGAGTGTTTTAATGGTACAAAAGCAATTGAAAAGTCTGCATCGGTTCGAGAGAATAAATGCAAGCGAGTAAAGTTTAGTTAGATATAGTTTATAGTGGAATCCGAGTGGGATGTCGCGTTGAGCGACATCCCACTCTCATTTTCAATAAGTTATAGCTCTAAGTGGATGATTTAGCGTGATTTATATTTAAATAGTTAAAGGACATAAAGAGACTTAAGGGTTAAGGAAAAGACTTAAAAAGACGCAATTTTTGGGAAGAAAGTCCCAATTTTGGGGACGATTTTGGGAACGTTTGGGAATTTTTTGGGAAACTTTTATGTGCCCTTTCAGATTTCATCAAATTTTCCCATTTCGGACCTTCGCATATCATCAGCGATATCCATGTAAGGTTTCATAGCTGAAATATCAGAGTGTCCGGTCCATTTTATTATAATGTGCAGAGGTATCCCTAACATCAGTGCATTACAAACAAAAGTTCTTCTTCCGCAATGTGTAGTTATGAACTCATACTTTGGAGCGGTCTTTTCAACCTTTTGATTGCCATAATACTGAGATACGGATGTAGGTCTATCTATTTTAGCCATGCGGGCTATAATACGAAGGTTGTTGTTGATGTCCTGATTATCTCGATGGGGGAAAAGTAGTCCGGATTGTGACGAGCGCATATATCTCATCATAATATCAATAGAGTACTTATTTAACTCTATTCTAATGTTTTTGGAAGTTTTCTTAATATTCAAGATAATCTGCCCATTCTGAATATCCTCCTTACGCAGACTTATAGCATCCGAATATCTCAAGGACGTAAAGCACATAAAACAGAAGATGTCTCTATCAACCTCCAAAATGGGATATTGGGATAAATCTAATTCATATACCCTCATTAACTCTGCCCACGTCAAGAAAATAATTGGTTTAGGAATAGTTTTGATGTTGGGAGTCCAAAAATCAATTATTTTTCTCTCCAGATATTCCTTTTTTACTGCCCATTTCAAGAAACGTTTAAGAATATTGCAATGTTTTTCGATTACATTATTCGCATACCCTTTGTGGTTGTTAAGTAATTGATGAGTTTGCTGAAAAGCAATGAAATCGTTAAGGACATCCTCATTAAGATCATGGAGTTCAATTTTATTATTAAACTTTAAGAATAGATCCCTTACTTGATTAATGCTTTTTACCGTATTTGGTGCCCATTGTCTTATTGCAACCCCTTCACGTATAAAGGTATTCCAAGCTGCTTCTAAAGATGGAGTCTTGCGCTGAGACTCGCCCTCCAATAGAGACTTAAATTGATCTTTTGTAGGAATAATATCAATTATCTCAAATGAATAAAATATTTCATTTATCTTATCAAGAAGAAGATCTATTCGCTTATTTATGATAGCAGCTGAGATTTTCCCTGAGCCATGTGTTGTATTCCGGATGCAGTGATTTTTATCCCACTTTTCCTTCTCAACCACGAATCCCACGCTTATTTGCACTTCATATTTTGCCCAGCGGACTCTTATTCTAAGGGGGAGCCTATCATGGAATTTAAATCCAATATATCGAGTGATGGGAGTCATCCTCTTGCTTCCTTTAGCATTTCAATTATTTGATCTTTATCTTTAAGATGCGCTTCAAGAGCTATAATCTGCTTTTGCAATAATTTGATAGTCTCAGACTGGCTAACATTGGCGGTATTGGATTGTGAACTTTTATTTCCGAATACTTCGTCATGTTGCTCGTGATAATCTCTGCCAGCTGTACGTATATTTGTTCCAATTTCTTCATCAAAGAAGTAGGATACCGGAAGATTAAATGCTTTGGCAATTTTTTCCAAGGTGCTGACTTTGAAGTCTCCACCTGCTAATATGGCGTCTATTGTAGGACGAGAAATACCGGCTTTACGAATGAGTTGAGAGCGTGAGCCCTTTGCTTCACAAAGAGCCTTAATTTTATCTAAATTCATAATATTAACATTATTTAACACATTTACTTTATAAAGTATATATGAAATATGGAATATATACCTTAAATTTGCAATATCAATCAATACAAAAATAGCTAATCAGAGGATAAGATACAAATAAATCAATGGAAATCGTAATACATAAAATCCATTAAACATTTATACAATCCATTTGAATAGCTGTCGTATGACTCGTTGATTGTCAACGAATCGATATGTATTGGGTAATGAATTAACGAATAATATTAGCACTTAGTGCTTAATTATCACTAAAAATCAACATCATGCAGTTAGTGAGAGGAAACATAGTGAGAGGAAACAAAGATTTAGCAAAACATCTGCAGGTCAGTGTACGCACTATCGGTAGATGGAAATCTGATGGACTTCTAAGCGAAGCGATTGTAGGTCAGATGCATCGAGTTATACTTTATGATTTGGATAAGGTGCTCAAGTGTATGAATCATTATTGTCTCCCGGCATCCAAAAATTAATAGTATGGACTTAACAAAAATAACACTGCCACGTGATATTGTCACACACTGGCTTTGGCAGCAGCCACGTAAATTCAAGATGTGGCTAACCATGATACTTATGGCTTCCGAACTAAGTCATACTGAAGTCATCGGCAATAAAACATATCGAATAGAGAGGGGGCAATTTGCGATAACTATGAAATCGTTGGCAGCTCGTCTCGAATGTAGTAAGCAGACGCTCCTGACATTCATCTCCAGACTGGAAGAGTGTGGAATGATAAAAAGAGAGCGCCCTTCAGAACGGTTCTCAATAATTACGATTATAGGAATTGAAGAGTATTTTGGGACAAGCGAAACTTCAGAATTAGCTGAATGTTCCAATTTGTCCAAAAATGATAATAAGACTCAGGAATTAACGAAGGGTGAATCTACGGGCAACGCTGCAGAAACATCTACATCAATAGCCGTCACGAAATTAGACGCGAACGAATTTTTGCCTCGCGCGTTTTCTTTCCCTATAGTTTATAATAATAATTATTCTTCCTCCACCGCGCGCGTATGCACGCGAGAGGAAAACTTGAAATTTTTTGAGGAACTCCGAAATTCTGATTCATTTTGGGAAGACCTCTCCAAGGGATTAGACATACCAGTAAATCAAGTAAAGAAATATGCAGAACAATCGTTTGGTGAATTTTTATCTAAAGGGAAATTAAAATCGAGCAGGGAAGAGGTTCAATCTTTACTTTTCAACTGGATTCGCTCAAAAATTGAAAATAAGAACCGGAATTATCACCCCTCAGACAAACTACAACGTTATGCAAATCGTACGCAATCGCCCCAAATATCTAACTCGTTCGGCGGAACCAACTTTGATCCAAGACGTGGAGTTGATGCGCCACCTCGGCAATCATCGAACAATCCCAAAAAACGGTTTACATGTTGATGTTCCGGTAGAATATTTTGCGAAAATACTCTACGCTGCATACACGAATGAAATTTTGAATCGTGGGAAGGAAATGATTTTGACTCCGGAACTTGAAAAAAATATCTGGGCAATCTCGCGATATCTTACGACTCCGAATTATCGTCTGGGAATATTCTTGGCAGGACCGGTTGGTAATGGTAAGACTACAATGCTTCATGCAATTCGGGAGACTTTCTATTTTCTCGCTGAAACGGATAGAAAGGTAGTAGAGCATACCGGGATATTCAACGGATGTCCGATCATTACAGCTAAGGAAATATGCAAAGAATACATTGCCACAGCTTGTACCTATTTGCACAGAGATTTTCTGATGATTGACGATATCGGGCATGAAGCAACAGAATGGAATGATTATGGATCAATTAAAACCCCAATAATCGACTTCATTGAAATGCGTTACGCACGTCTGAAATACATGTTTGCATCATCAAATCTCTCAACGCAAGATATTGGTAGAAAATACGGTCAGCGTATCTCTGACAGACTTGACGATATGATGTTTCTGATTGATTTTACTGATGATTCATTCAGAGAATAATCCCCCCAAAAACACTATAGCTATGAAAAAGAAGAAAGTGCCGGTATTACTTGCTGAGAAGTCATATACTGTTATAGAAGCTTCTCTCATTCTCGGTGTTACTCGTGAATGGTTTTATGTTTACATAAAAAAATACAAAGAAATCCTGATACCGCAAAAGTCAGGTAACGGAAAACGTCAGCTTTTCGCAGGATCGCAGCTGATTACTCTTAAGGAGATGGGTGTACCTAATAAGAGAGGTCGGAAAAAAATAAAAAGACTTGAAATGTCTATTAATTAAATAGAATGATGAAAACAGTAGAGATGGAAGTTAGTGTCACGCACCTCATGCGGATTGATGCAACTATGAGCGAAACAATGTTTGAGAAACTTATGGAGGCTTCCAAAAATAAGGGTAGGACGCTCAGTATTTGGGATAGAAAAGATCACGAAGTAATTGACTTCATTGATACCCATATTGAGGAAGAGATGGCTAATGAAGTGTCTTACAAGATTAATAGCTTAAGAGAAATAGACTAAAATGAATACTAAAAGTCGGAAAAGGCGAGATAATTTACTCTATCAATTGCGAAAGAGAGGAATCGTGATTCTCGCAGTTAGCTATATGGTTCTGCTGACGATCAGTGCCTTGCTGGATGGATTGTGGTCTTATCCCTATGCTAAGGAAGCAACTACAGTTCTCTGTGTGATTGGATGGGTGGTTTTTCCCATCTATCTTTTCATTGTTTCGTTTTATTGTGTTCAAAGATATCACAATAAGGGCAAATGGAGAAAGATAGATCCAGCTAAAATTAAAACGACCAAGGAAGATAAAGAATAAGAAATATTTAACGAAGACTGAGTATGATTAACCTACTATATATAGACCTGTTTTGTGGTGCCGGAGGAACTTCAACTGGAGTTAACACCTCCCGTCTTGATGGTGAGGAGTGTGCAAAGGTTGTTGCCTGTGTCAATCATGATGCAAATGCAATCGCCTCCCATGCCTCTAACCATCCGGAGGCTATGCACTTTACCGAAGATATACGGACATTAGACTTGACTCCATTGATGAATCATCTGAAAGAGTGTCGTGCCGAGAATCCGGAAGCTTTGACTGTCTTATGGGCTTCGCTTGAATGTACTAATTTCAGCCGGGCTAAGGGTGGTCAGCCCCGGGATGCTGATAGCCGGACGCTCGCTGAGCATCTTTTCCGCTACATTGAGGAAATACAGCCTGACTACATTCAGATTGAAAACGTTGTGGAATTCATGAGTTGGGGAGAGGTGGATGAAAATGGTAAACCAGTCTCAAAAGACAAAGGAAGAAGTTATGTCCGATGGGTTAACAAAGTAAAAAAATACGGATATGAGTTTGATTTCCGGATATTGAATGCAGCAGATTTCGGAGCATACACATCACGCAAGCGCTTTTTCGGAATTTTTGCCAAAAAGGGACTCCCCATTGTATTCCCGGAGCCGACACATTCCAAAAATGGCGGAGAACCCACGCTTTTTGGCAATATCAGCAAGTGGAATCCGGTCAGGGAAGTACTTGAACTCGAGGATGAGGGTTCAAGTATTTTCAATCGCAATACACCGCTTTCTGAAAATACTCTGGAGCGTATTTATGCCGGTCTTATTAAGTTTGTTGCCGGTGGAAAGCAGGCTTTTCTCTCAAAACAGTATAGCGGGAGTCCGAGTAGTAAAAATATCTCTCTTGATGAGCCTGCCGGCACCATAACTACCATAGATCATCATGCTTTTGTCTCCGTGCATTACGGAAACGGCTTCAATGTGTCTTTGGAAAGTCCGGCACCCACAGTAACGACAAAAGACAAACTCTCATTAGTCTCGGTGCGATTTATTGACAATCAGTATGGCAATGGTAAGCCCACTTCCATAGATTCGGTGTCAGGATGTGTTACCACCAATCCAAAGCAGCATTTAGTTACTGTGAAACGTTCAAAAAGCCAGTTTTTACTAAATCCCCAGTTTTCTTCTGCCGGGAGCAGTATTGACAAGCCTTGTTTTACACTTATTGCCCGTATGGATAAACGACCGCCATTTATCGTGACTGCAAAGACCGGTGAAACCATAATTGAGGTCTATGAAACGGATTCGCCAATGACAGTGAAGATAAAGGAGTTTATGGCAGCCTATAAAATCGAAGATATATTGATGAGGATGCTAAAAATCCCGGAACTCCTTCTCATAATGGGTTTCAGCGATGATTATGTATTGATAGGCACCCAAGCAGAACAAAAGAAGTATATCTGCAACGCGGTTGAGGTTACAATCGCCCGTAAACTATGTGAAGCTCTATGTGCCGGACTCCGTGACTACGATCTCTATAAGTATTACAAAAAGCAAGCAGCATAATGAAACAGTATAACATCACTCCCGACAATATCCGGGACTATATGAGAAACTATCAGTTTGATTTCCCTTTAGATATTGACGATAAGGCAGGATTGGACTACAAAGATGAAGAAACGCAGGCAATACCTCATAACTCCGGCATCTATCAGAAAATGAATAAGACAAGATGTGTAAAGTTGGAGATAACCTCGTTTCGGGGCATAAGTTGGGGCGCAATACACTACTACGGAAGACTGTATGCCGATGGCATTGACTTTCAGCGTCTCGATAATCCCAAAACAACAACATCAAATTGGAAGGTTAAAAAGATAAATCCATTCTATCAATGGAGGTATGAATTTGATCTGCGAAGACCTGTAACGCAGGAGGAGATTAATCACGATCCTGACAGGTGGGAGGGTTATCAGCTTGGCGCATTTACGACAAGTTTTGACACTAAGGAAGAGATTATTGCTCTTGCAAAGGAGTGTTTCAAGATGAGGTTCAAAGGAGAGTGGGAGTTGTGGGTGGAAGATTGCACAGTAGCCAAGTATAATGTATATCAGATTGAGTTATGAAAAAGATGTATTTGAAGAATGAAGACAACACTAACAATAGAAGAAAGTCAACGCCTGATAGAATTGGGAGTTGACCCGAAGATGGCAAGTTTGAAAAAATTTGTTAACATCCATCCCGAAGTGCTTAAAGGTAATGCCGAATATGCTAAACCTTGGGGATGGTTCCCAAAGTTCCGATTGGAGGACATCATGAGTATTCTCCCGAAAGAGATTGAGATTGAGGGCGAAAAAGAGGATTTGAATATAGTAATGGATAATTTTGGTGCCCTTGTAGGTTATCCTAAGTTCCATGAAAAACACGGATGTGCGTTTGTCAATCCCGAACTCATAGACGCACTATATTCACTTCTTATCTGGTGTCAGGAAAACAAAATCATTAAACTTAAGGAGGACTGATATGGCGTGGTTAGCAGTAGATGGAGACGGTACGGAGTTTATCTTCCAGTATGAACCCTATAGATTTTGGGATGACAGACTGAGAGAATGGAACAGAAGGGAAATATGCAATCCGTGCATTAAACTCCCATCTGGCTTAATAGAAAAATTGATAGGTCGACCGCTGACGTGGGAGGATGAACCCGTGAAATTAACTTAAATCAGATATAATAAATGAATAAAAATCTAAGAATCTATGGTACACTCCACATAGAAGCAAAATGTGATCGGTGTGGTGATGTTTCAGAGGTCAAGCAATATTGCGATTATAATGATTGGTTGACTGGATATGACATAGACATTACCTTATCAGGCAACGAAATCAAAGAGACTTTAGAAATGCGCGGATGGAGAGAAGTAAATGGTAAATTCCTATGCCCCCATTGCGTAGTAGAGCTAAAATCTAAAAGATGCAAAGGCTTATGAAGCCTCAAATAGGATTATTGCTAATCTCTACCGACAAAATCAGCGATAATGGCATTCAGCAAGAAGATACGTCAGCTGGTCTATGACAAGTGCGGAGGGCATTGCGCCTACTGCGGACGAGAAATAGCCTACAAGGATATGCAGATAGACCACGTTATACCCATGCTTCGAGGCTTTCCCGATTGGCAAATTGAGATGGGCGGTTATACACGAGGAACAAATGATATTTCTAATCTACTCCCTGCGTGTCGTATGTGCAACTTCCGAAAGGGCACATTAGAAATTGAAGAATTCCGCCAACAAATAGCACAACAAGCGGAAAGGCTATGCAAGACATTTCAAGGCAGAATGTCGCTCGCTTATGGATTGATTGAGCGCGTCAACAAGCCGATTGTGTTTTACTTTGAAACTATAACCGACAAACGTGCCAATACTCATTGACTATTGATGCTTCATGAAAGAAAATAAAAGATGACAACTATTGAGAAAAAGGCACATGATTATGTGCAAGGAATATGGGCGGAATTAGCTATGAAATTTAGCAATGAGCCTTGGAATGAATGGAAGAAGGCACTTGAAAATATCTATCTGAGAGGTGCTAAAGATGCAATTGAAGGACTTTGGCGTGATCCCGGAGAATTGACAACATTCGAGGCTAATGCTGAAATAATAGCAGTTTATAGAACATATTATAAAGGCAGATGGCTCACGATCCATAGTATTCATGATGCATCAGACTGGCAAGAACCTGATATTACGGAGATGCATAAGGGAGATGAACTACTGGCATGGCTGCCCTTCCCGAAGTTGACACTCCCGAAACATTTAGTATAACATTTAATCATTAAAAATGATAACAGCATTAGAACGAAGAAAACATAATATCTGCAAACATGCAGATAGAGCGATCAAGGAAATTGATGCCGTAATAGTGCGTTTAACTAAAGCACATTACTTGGCACATGGAGGAGAAATCCCTTTTATAATCTCACAAGCCATTCAGGATTTGCGAGATGTTAAATCTAAGGTTATAGTAATATCAAACCACCACAAAGAGAGCTGATGAAAGCAAGATTAAGAAGTTCCGGAAAGATTGTAGAAGTTGAGCTGTTCCGACTAAATGCCGTATATAGGGATAGCCAGAATGGAAAGTATTATAGCCGGTTTGATCTGATCTTTGAGGGATTAGAGTCAGACAGTATAGATACCAATTAAAATTGTTGATTGCCTTTATAGGTAAGTGTTTAGTTAATTAAGGATGATGTCGGGAGTGAGTGATTACTCCCGACATTTTATTTATTTTTGTATTACTTCAGCAGATTATTTCTAAAGGATTGAAATCTATAATAAAAAATAGTGTAAGGTATTTCTTTTCCCTCATGAAATATGCTTACCTTTGTTCTTGAAAGATAATTTGTATCTTATCTCGATAAATTCATTATGTTAACGTTATTTTTAAATCTAACTGCATGATAGCTGTCCGGGAGGATCGCTGACATAAAATAATAAAGACCGAAAAGAGTTTCGGTCTTTATTATTTTAAGAGGGTTCTCAGTCAATCTTAATTTCATCCCTTGGAAGTTCAATCAACGCACCACTGGAGAGCTCCACCATAAGACCTCTCTCTGTCTCCTCAATAATAGTACCTCTCTCGTAACCTCTGAATGGTACGAAGATCTCGCACTGTTTCCCATACTCGGGAAAGTTAATATTTGGATTTTCCATATTTGTTTCCATACTGATAGATTAACGTGGTTATGCTTGTAAATATTATTCCCCTTCTTTACACTCTGACCGGGTAATATAATCATAGATTCTCTTAACTACCCATAACCCATACTTTTCATCATCTGACATTTCCTGATTTACCATTACACCAGGAAATATTATTTGCTGAGAGATTCTCCGCTCCAAGGCTATCAGACCACCCGGAACATCGTCCGGGTTAAGTCCAACTGCTTCTAAAAATTTTCTTGCTTCTTCATTCATATCCGATAGTTTAAAAATGATAGTCTAATACTGCGCCGATATAGAGCTTCTCACCGATTTTAAGGTCTTGAATATAGTCCAGAAAATCCGCTGATTGATTGGCATATCCGGCTTGATTGTAGAAATCCGTTACAAAAAGGATGGAAGTATCGAGAGGATTGGCGATGCATTTTTCCAAGATACGTCTCGGTCCCAAGTTCTTGAAGTAATTATAGCTTGATACAGTAGATGCCAGTCGGTGGATTCTATTGACATGGCTACGGATGAAATCATCCAAACCTCCAATCAAAGTGAAGGACTCCCCATCCGGATTAAGTCGGAGACCTATTCGTGCGCAAAGTTCGCGAGTCGAATTTTTAAGGGCATCGTAACGATTTTCATCAGTTATGTGCTGCACATAGTCGATGATTGGGGCGTTTGTTCCGCCTGATACGCAATCTACGTCATCCTTCAGATATTCATCCTTTGGGATTGGCGATAGCGATAACTGTAGAATTAAGCTGTGCATAGTTGTAAGCGTTTAAGATTTAATTTTTTCCCTTTTGAACCCCGAAGGGTTTATCTGACAGGGAAGATTTTATATGCAAGTTTGAACAATGCGTGTTGGAGATGATGCAAGGATATTATCGGAGAAATTTGAGGAATACCGCTATTTTTCAGCCCGAAGGGCGAAAAAGAAAAATGGTGGAAGGCTGCCACAAATTTCTCCGATAATAAGCGTAAGCGTTCCTTTCATCATCTCCGACAGGGATTGTAACTTAGCATATAAAATATTACCTGTCAGATAAACCCAAGGATTTCAAAAGAGCCAATAGACCTCACAATATCCAAACATCATACGTTCCACCCCTCATTATAAAAATTACTCACAATCTTCATATCACTTAATCTTCCAGGTCTGACAACGATCGAACCAACGAATCTTTCCAAACTGCGCGGAGATAAACAGAAATCCTTAAGTATTGCGTGAAGCGCAAACCTGAGGATTTCTGTTTATCTCGGCGCGAAATGCGCAGCCACAATACCTCCAACCTACTAAGTTCAGCCTACTCGCAAGAGAAATTACTTGAAGTGGAGCGTCAGCGACTCTTGATGTAATTTCTATTACGAGGAGAGATGAACTTCCTAAAAATCAAATCGGCTGTCAGGCACTCTTCTGCTAAACTTGTTTTAGTGAAGAGTGGCGACAGCCACCCACCCATTTTTCCTATCGTGCTATCAGAATCTAACCAGCGATGCCCCACTACTATTCAATCCGCTTCAAACTTAATGAAAAAGCAGGGAATTAATAGATTCCCTACTTTAGCCATCTGCAAGGCTCAATGGTGCGGTCAAGAAGAGCCAGCCATACCACCATTTCTGCCATCTCGTTCATGGAATCATAGGTGCTTACGATATCATATTTGAGAAATTTTCGGGTCACGAAATATTTGTTCTTAGTCTGACATTCCTTTTCTTCCCATGTTCCAATCTCATGTTCACCATTAGTGTCTTCGATCGTGAATATCCCGGTGGAATAAAACCTGACAAGCAGATAAAGCTTTGATGTTCCATCGGCATAGATTTTGAAATCATCGTGTTTCATAACATTCACATGATAAGGTCTCCTCCTTCTTAAATCTTGCGAGCAAAGATTTAAGCCTATTATCCAAAATGTTTTTTAGGGGAGTCGGATTGAATTCTTCCTGTAGGCGTACAGCCAATTTCTTCTCAATACCATACTGCGCGAGATCGGCTTCCAGTTCCATCAGTCCTTTGAGGGAAAAATAACCATACTCATCTTCTATCGGTCCGACTTCTATGCCGAACATTGTAATATCATCACCTTCGGGGGTGCCTTCAAGAATAAACCATCGGATGCTCCCAAGAGCAAAAATTGCTACGCAAACGGCTTCATCACCTTTCCCATCCTGAGAGTATAAGGGGAATTGACAAAGTCTCTTCTTTGCTTCCTCTGTAATTGTATTCATATAAATATACTTTAATGTGGTGGTGAAAGAGAGAATCGAACTCTCATTTTCGCAAGGTACGCGAGGTTTTAACCACTTAAACTATTTCACCAGTCATAATCCTCTATTTTCACAAACCGAAGATTACTGCTCAATTAACTAAATATTCAATCAAATTTCTACAGTAACTTACATTGGCATTCCCAACGCATATCCCATCAGAAGGAAAGCGTATAGGGAAAGAAAGGTCAGAGCTACAAACCCAAACATGAATAGGGCATATCCAAGCTCTTTCTTATAGGGGAATTTTTTAATCTTCATAGTTGTAAGCGTTTAAGATTTAATTTTTTCCCTTTTGAACCCCGAAGGGTTTATCTGACAGGGAAGATTTTATATGCAAGTACAGACAATGCGTGTTGGAGATGATGCAAGGATATTATCGGAAAAATTTGTGGAATACCGCTATTTTTCCGCCTGAAGGGCGAAAAAGAAAAATGGCGGAAGGCTGTCACAAATTTTTCCGATAATAAGCGTAAGCGTTCCTTTCATCATCTCCGGCAGGGATTGTAACTTAGCATATAAAATATTACCTGTCAGATAAACCCAAGGATTTCAAAAGAGCCAAAAGACCTCACAATATCCAAAGATTAGATATTCCACCCCTCATTATTTTAATATCACACTATTTCACTATCCCCCTATTTCCATATCACATAAATTCCCAAGTAAGACAACCATCCAATCAACGATTCTTTCCAATCTGCGCGGAGATAAATAGAAATCCTTAAGTCTTGCCTGAAGGGCAGACCTAAGGATTTCTATTTATCTCGGCGCGAAATGCGCAGCCCCAATACCTCCAACCTACTAAGTTCAGCCGGCTCGCAATAGGAATTGCTTGAAGGGGAGCGTCAGCGACTCTTGATGTAATTTCTATTACGAGAAGAGATGAACTTCCTAATTACCAAATCGGCTGTCAGGCTCTCTTCTGCTTAACTTGTTTTAGTGAAGAGTGGCGACAGCCAATTAGTGTAATGAGGAAAAAGAATGTTATCAGGGAAGATTAATCTTTCCATGGGACGCTTCCCACGATTCAATATAACTCTCCAGAGCCTCATGCAGAATATCCTTTTGCATTTTATCATCAACAAGAGAGATGTATTTTATTTTTTTCATCTGGTCTACATCCGTTACAAAGGTAGCAAGCTTTACCTTCCAACTCTTCTGAGTCTTGGGTCTTCCCCGACCTTTTGAAGCAGGTTGGGATTCCTCAAATGAATTATTCTTATGACCGATCTCTGATTTATTCTCTTCCTGAGGACTGTTTTCAGTTCCCATTATTCCATTCATCAGCGAAGCAAGATTTTTCTTTGCCATATTTATAATATTATAGTAATATAGAAATATATAAATACATAAATATATACATAAGCTCAGAGTTAATTCTCACACCTTTGAATTATCTCCTTAGCTAAAGACATGTAGTCATTTGCACCATTGCTCTTCGGATCGTAATTAAAGATTGATACACCGGTAAGGGGCATTTCTGCGAGAGCTATATTCTCCCGGATCTTAGTGGAGAACACGCGATCTCCATATTTTTGTGTAATTATGTTCACAATCTCCTTGTTGAGATTGCGATTGAAATATCGGGTGAAGAATACACCGCCGATTTCAAGATTCGGATTAACACGTCTTTTAACTTCACCTACCACTTCTTCAAGCATTGAGAGACCCTTGAAAGGGAGGGCTTCGGCAGTCAGTGGTATGTAAAGTAAATCAGAAGCAACAAGAGCATTTGTTGTGACAATTCCCAAAGAGGGAGGGCAGTCAATAAGAACGTAATCATAACCGGTGGCATATTTCTTCAACTGATCTCGTAAGATACCCTCACGTGCGATTCGGGTTGCCATATCAATCTCAGCTCTTGCAAGATCAAGAGAAGCCGGCACGATATCAAGACTATCACCAACGTTGACAATAGGTAAGGGTGCATCTTTAACCAGCGCATGGTAAACGCTGACTTCCGGATCTTCTTGCTGTGTAATCATAAATGATAGATTCTGCTGTGCGTCAAGATCTACGAGCAATACGTTACGTCCGTTCAATGCGAGAGCTGCTCCGATAGAGGCTGTAGAAGTGGTTTTCCCTACACCGCCTTTGTGATTAGCAATTGAAATTATTTTAGGTTTCATAATATTTGATATTAATATATTGCAAAGATACAAAAAATATGTCAATATATCAATATATAAATATATAAATACATAAATATATAAATATGAAAATATAAAAATATATAAATATGGAAATATAGAAACATAGAAATATTAAAATATAGAAATATATTACTATTTAAACAAAGCAATAAAGAAATATATCAATAAATACAGAAATATGTAAATATTAAACGCCGAGGCGAAAAGAAATCAGAAAATAAATCAGTGAGGATAATTTTGTAGAAATAAAAATAATAACTACCTTTGAAGACCACAACAAACTAATCTCAACAAATGAAAAAGCTAATACTACTTATCGAACTCATAGTACTGGGTGTATTGCCCGGCTACAGTTTGAAGATGCAGGATGTCCTGTATGTCGGAGATCTGGAGAAAGCACATTGTATGACTGTAGCAGATATTCTAAAAAATGATCTAAGAACAATAATTGAATGGTATTCTATTCCTTATAATGGAAAAGAAGTGATACTTTCAGAGGCTCAAATGGCGGGTGTTGTAAGGAATGACATTGATTTATTTTGTTATAATACACCTTTGGCGAATAAAAGTGAACTTGAACGGGAGTTTGAACCTGAATTATATGATTCCCTGAAAGTTCTTTTGCGAGATCTCAGAGAAGAAATTAAAGTTAATAAGCCGCATTATAGTATTAGCAAATCTTCTCTACAAATTTCCGATTATGACCTCTCCAAAAAGGGATTTAATGTTTCCATGCTTGACATATTCGGGTATCCTTCACAACATGAAAAATCCCCCTCACAATTTTCTGCATGGCTTGATGATGATTTAATCAAAGAATTGGTAAAAGTGAAGACTGTAAATATTACGGAAAGGTGGAGTCGTACTGATGAATATTTAGAGTTCTTTATGGAGGTTAAAAATAAGAGGGTCGCATTAGAGGTTCAAAAAGAATTGGGGGATTTTAGTCCGAATGGTAAAGTTGATCTTGTCTACGAGTTCTCGATAATTGATGAAGAAGACAAGACCTACTTCCTGGTGACTGACATATATCTACTCTACCTTCCGACCCAAGACATAATTTGGAGTGTCAAACGGGGAGACCTATCAGAAGAAATCACGTTAGAATAAATAAAAAACCGAAGTCGCATTGACTTCGGTTTTTTTATTCATATTCTCTGATTATTAGTCTATTTGAGCTCCCATAGTCCCATTCCAATTTTCATCAACGTTGCAATGTATATCTCCATTACCGGAGGTAAATATACCACCTTCACCAGAAGAGTAAGGTTTGGGAGAGAAAATCCAACGTAAATTCGATGTTCCTATCGAACCATGTTTCATTGAAATTATCTTTTCAAAGCCATTAATATCCTTTATTGAAAAGAATATTCTATCTATACCATTAAGGAGATGTTGGTTTGCATAGGTTTGAGAGGGATCTTCATCGCAGAAGTAGTAAGCAGCCATCAGGGGATAGAAAGTACGACTACCTGACGTAAATTCAGCGCGGGTTTCCATAGGAACTGTGTGGAAAACTGCAAATTGATTTTTTGCAAACGTAACCTCTTTAGTTTTCCAATTCCACGATGCGACACGATAACCCTCTTCTGCTGAAGAACATTCTTCACCTTCTTTGCCAAACCAATAGGAGGTTGTAATGGTGCTATTACCAAATTTTTCAGCCACGGTAGGAAGTTCAAATTCGTCCGTAGCAAGCATAATTGATCCCATTTTACGTTTAAGAGATAAATTGTCGGTACCGGGAGTAAGTTTACCGAAGTAACACCAAGCATCTCCATATCTACTCATATCCTTCAAAGCTCCTTCTCCAATAACCGCTGGCATAGAGACAGTGAAATCTTCCCAATTGATTCGATATCCTTGATATTTATCCGCACTTTCCTTGCCAAGTTTATCAGCCCAGACAAAGATCCATCCAGTTTTTTCAGCTGGTGCCGGGACTTTCAGAGTGAAAGAACCCGTGGGAGTGGTAACCTCAGATTCAGCACTGTCGGATGAATAGAAAAGTTTGTAATCATCTGTGTAGACCGCGTAGCGAATCTTGAAACCATGACTGTTATATCCCGCCCAGTAAGTCAGACCTTGTTCCATATCTGTTACGCGAGTGCGCTGAAGATCGGAAACATTGACATTGAGTGTCTTGACTTCTGCACCTTTCGGGAAGGAAGCCTCAATTGCGTTTTGCTGACCGTTTACGGGGGTCGGCATGTCTTCCTCGTTGTTGCAAGCAACGGTAGACAGGGTTAACACTGCGCATGAAAGCGCCAGAAAAAGTTTTTTCATTGTTTAAAAAATTTGAGTTGTTTAAAAGTTTTGAAAAGTTAGAATTCGATAAAGAATGTATCCCCAAAGTTGAAATCAATCCCACCTCCATTATTCCCTTCAGGGGGAGTTACTGAAGAATTATTGTCTTCAAGAACTGTAAAAAGTTTTGCTGTGTAAGTAGTGACACCTCCTTTCTTAATGGGTATTTTAATTGAATTTCTACGAGCCTTAAGTTTTCCATCTTTGTCAAAGACTTCGACAAGCAGCTCAATGTTATACAGGTTTTCCGAGAATACATTGTCAAAAGCGATGTATTTATCGCAAGTAGGGGAGAAAGATACATCCTGCCAATGGTGGCAAATTTCCCCGGTCAGAAGATTCCATGATGCCGGCAGTCCGGAAGGATAACTGATTCGGATTTTACCCACTTCATAATCCGGATTATCAGAAGCAATCAAACGATACTGACCCATTGTCGGCGAGAGATCAATATTCAACTGAGGAGTTTTATAAGATACTGTCAGGTAATTCTCCCCATTGAAGCAAATCTTAAAGTTATCGCAACCCTGATACTGATATTTCTCCACAAGAAGCATATCTGAGAAGTCATCAGTATGGAAATAAGGTTTCTTTGTCGAGTCCTCAGAAATGAAATCTGCCCAAGCAATAATTCTGTATTTCCCCAAGGGAAGAGCCAGTTCAATATTAGGATCTGTGGACTGCGCGAAATACTCATTGCTATTTGCTTTGGTCTTGGAGCCTGCTGAATCAAGAGGATAGGCACAGACTGAATATCTTAACTTATATCCGTCATTACTCCGGGTCAGTTTGGGTTCTACGCCATCTTCAATAATAGATCTGTAGGGCGATAGAGACTCATCAACTGAAAGGTGGATACTCACAGTGGCTTTATAGTCCGGTCTGATACAATAATCTTCATCTTCCTCAATCTCCTTAGAGCAGCTCATTGTCAATAAAGACAGAGAACCTATCATCAAAAGACAGAATTTATAAAATGATTTTACTATCATGACTATGGAAATTGAATGAAGAATTACTTACGGATTGAGATAATAGGGCGGATTCTGTGAGCCTGATTCTTGGGTGTCTCATGGATGTTGCCATAATTCATGGAGAACAGCCATGCCTTGTCCGCATCCTGATTCTCAACCTCGGTAGAAGACCATAACCAGCAATTCTCATCATCATCCCGGATGGGATCACCTCCTACTGCAAATATCCTGTCGTTGACAAAACTCTTAACACCGTAGAGAAGTCTCAGCTCTGCTACGGAAGGAATGTAAGCCGATTGTCCGAAAGTCCATAAATCGAATACGGCATTAGCCATCGGCGAAGAAACGCCATCGGTGGTATAAATAGAGTATGTATTTGAATTTCCGTCAAGTTCAAGAAGAGATTTTGAAGTGTTCTGTGCCACTCCGCAACTATCTGCAAAGGCATATTTAGGCAGATCGTGAATATACACGGCATACCCTTTAAGGTCAGCGTTCAAATCCGGGTTAACATAAAATACTATTCCAATGGCTTCCTTCTGAGAATTAGAATAATCACAGAGGGAAAGAATTGTGCCATCAGTGCATAATACATGCCCTAATCTGAAATCCGGCTTGGGTTCCGTCTCATGGTCGCAGTGGCAGGAGGATAAAAAAGGAAAGAATAGAAAAGTCATAATCAGACCTATTTGAGTAAAAAGAGAAGTCTTTTTCATATTCATTTATTTTTTCACAAAAGAGGAATTTCAAAAGAATTAATTACATGGTGTCCTGTCTTATCAAGAAGTGCCCAGTATTCGGAATGAATCTTATTGCCGTAAGCTCCGATTCCCTCATATTCGATCTTTACGCGCCAACCGGTAAATTTCCTTGTGTTCACTGTCGGCTGCTCAATCATAGGAGCATCCATACTTCTCAGGACCGACATTGCCGACATCTGACGGAACATTAGATCATTGACATTATCATCTAATTTTTCAATAGATTCCAAATTATTAGTGACAGACATTACTTTGTCATTAATAGCCATGAGAATGCTGCTGATCTTTTGCTTATCATTAGTTGAAAGAAATTCATGATTAAAAATAGAGTCCGGTTTGCTCACCGCAATAATTTTGACATCATCAGGATTTACAGCAGTAGCGAGTAAGGCTGTCTCGGCAGACTCGGACGCGCTTCTTTTCGGATCACATGCGCAGGCATATAAGAATGTGAAAGAAGCAAGAACCATCAGACAAATAGTTGTAAAAACCATTCCTCCGAAATTCACCTGTCGCATAGAAGATTCGATTGTCTTTGTCATGATGTTAAAAGATTATTAGAGTTGATTCCACTTACGTATTAGATATTCCACAGTAATCTTGCCGGACATAATATTACACCAGCCCTTCGGATCCATTCTATACCATAGAGAGTTCCAAGAGAGAGTCCGGCATTGCCACGCGAGAATAAACAGATCTATTTTAATTTTCTCGAGTCTTCTCACAACTTCATTGGCGATATAATATCTTTCCGCAGAATTAAGAAGATTTACTTTCTTGTTTACGGTCTGTCCACCCTCAGTTGTTTCGTATGTTCCTGAGGTCACGAGCTGCTTCATGAAGGGATAAAGAGATGCCATCTGAGCATAAACATCATTTATTTCATCGGACACGATAGCAGCGATTGCAGTACCTTTTAAATTGCCCTTTACCGAATTGGTAAGAAGGACAATATTTTGGGGTATTTCAACCCCCACAAGTTCAGCAGCTCTCTTAATCTGGTAAAGATTTGACATTACAGATGACGCCTCAGACAGATAGTCGAGCATTTGATTCTCGACTTTATGCACTCTGTCCAAAGCTGCCGTCACAGTGGCTTCAGCTGTTATCATTTTTTCCTGCATACTCTTTCGCTCCTTCTGAATTTGCTGTTCGACTCCGACCTGAGTACCCACGGCAGCCGTCAGTACCGGATCAACCTTTGCCACAGCAGCATCAGTATTAAAATTTCCAGCAAAGAGGAATGTCATAAGGAATGGTAAAGCTAATCGTCTCATATCATCATATCAAAGATTAATATTTGGGAGAGATCCGGCGTCTTTCAGACAGATTCTCGTCACGTTCATATTTAGATGTTGTCAGGGTAGGATTAATCATTTTCCCTTGAAGACAATCGTTCCAATCCTTGAAATTGGCGGGAGGTGTGCGTTGATCCATAGCCACATCAGTAGGATAGATTTTCTTCAATTGGTCGACAATCGGAAGCTCCGGATTAATATTAAGAATTTCTCCATCCTTGTTGATACGGATTGAGTTTTCAGCTTTACTGATTTTGATTTGCTGACCGGAAGCAACTGCATATAGTCTTACAGCATTCACTCTTCCGGCTAAATCATTATCGAAACAATCAATTATTCTGGCATTCGGGAATCGGTCGATCATACTCAAAACCTGACGATCTGAGAAAGTACCACCCATTGATACCATAGCGATCTCATTTCCCATTTTATGATGATTTATCTGATGGAAAGCCATTGCGTCAAAAGCGGATTCAAAGAAATACAGATCCTTCACCAAAGAATTATTACCATTCGAAAAATCCGCAACCCACGCTGCAGAGTTGGAATTAGTGCCTGCAGCTTTTGACTTAAAACCGCCATAACCTCTAATTTCATACCCTACAACACCCTCCTGACATGATGCCGTGTAAGGAAAACCAATATTATACCCCTTGAAATTTTTATTCTGTGTATCTGATACGAGATGAATAAAAGGGGAGAATGCCATTACGGTTTCCTTATTCAATCCTCTTTGGGTAAAAAGATTCGGGATTCTGTCAGGATTAATGCGCTGAACAATATATCGCGAAGCATCAAAAGGTTTTTCGCCTTGATTTGAATTTATGTATTTAAGATCCTCCCGATACTCATTAACAGGCATGTGTGCCATTTTGGAGAGAATATTCGTTATCTGATCCCATTCATTACGTCCGAAAGTATTGAATGAGTTAAGATTCTCCTTAATAAGTGTTATGACATCACCTCGGGACCCATCACGTCTGAAGAAAGTCTGAGCAGCCTTATCATTTGTATTCTTGATAACGATAGTGTCTACTTTCTGACCTCCCAAAACTTTAGACATCTCAAAGTAGCGTCCTACACCTGCAGAACGATCAAGACGATATCCAAGAGTATAGGCAACATCATCAATGCCCACTCGGGATTTCAGTTCCTGAAAGGAGACTCTATTGTTATTATATAGGTTACTCATCGATCAAATGTTTATCGGGTTAATTTCGGGCGAGATTCAGCTTCAATAGATTGATTCTTATTACTCTCAGCTATAATCTTATTGATTCCCGCGGAAAAATGCTTTTTAACTTCCATCATCAGAAAGACATCCTTCTCATGGGTATCTTTAAGAGATTCAAACATCCGTCCACGGTCGAGAGGGAGGGGACGGGTACCAAGCGGTTTACCATTAAAAAATCCCTTAAGTGAATGTTGGTCGTATTTATCGCGATAGATATAAGAACCTTTGTACATCAGCGGATCATCCATCGAAAGACCGGTTTGCTTTGAAGAAGTTACGAGCAATGGGTCATTGCCGAGTTTCATTCTCTGTATATCAATTTTTTCCATAATGAATTTCGAAGCTTTATTGACATCAGACATCACAGAAAGAAGGAATTTAGGTTCCTTTCTCAACGTTGATATCCAAGCGTTGAGATAGGCTGCCGAGTTGTCAGTAATTTTTGAGCTGAAACCCAAAGAACTACCGACCAATGAAGAAGAAAGCTCTGCTACCAATTCCTCCTTTGCATACTTAGGATCACCAAAGACTTTTCCAACCTCTCTTTTGAGAACAGGCACAGTCGAATGTGTCATTTCATGCAGTAAGGTAGAATAGAAGGACATACCATTTTCATAGACTCTCTCCGGGGTATCACCTGTATTGAACTGACTCTTCTTCGGCACGACCACAACATTCTCAGCGGGCGAATAATAAGCATTTTTGGATATTTCCTTTGCATTAATCGGGCATATCCATTCCTGCTTACTTATCATTCGGTCGATCTCCTGATTGACATACATTCCGTGCTCATCTCTCAAATCCCTTTTACCAAAACCTTTGCAAAGGGCTTCGTACTTATCGGGGTGGACCTCTCTAAAATTAGTCTGGTCGATATTGAAGACATTATAAGATTTCAGAAAAGAACGAACGTTACATTCCTTTTGTTCCTCTTTCGAAAGTTTCTCAAAATCCTCCAATTTTATTGATTTCCCATTTTTGTCCTTTATGGTAATATCCCAATAAGTGACAGGGAAAGCCTTTTCTCCCTTAAGTACACTTGCATCCTGAGCCTTAACCTGATTAAAAGTCAAATATACAGGAGTCTTATAACCTTTCATAGTTGAATCCAAAAGCAGAAAAAAAGAATTTCCGCCATTATAGGATCTTCCTGAAAGATTACGAGGCATACCTGCAAAAGTGCCGGGGGTAATCCATTCCTTTTGCCAAGGTTGGTCGCGCAAGGTTTCCATTCGCGAAATCATCATTTCAGCGAATTTATCCAATGCTTTGTTTCCGGAAGATATGATATCAGGCTTATCAGTTCCAGATTCCATAGTATTCATCATCTATGAATTGATGCTCAATCATATCAATTTCAACCATCTCTGTAAAGAGTTCTGCAGATGTAGAATCCGGCTGGCAGTTATGATCTCTACACCATTCGAGATAATCCCGGGCGTGTTCACCATTCATAACATACTGAAGATAGTCTATTGTGCCCATTTGGAGCATTGCCACTCTTTCTTCATAAGGGATGGGTTCGCGGACAGTATTCTGAATATCCATTGCAGTTTGATTAATCAGTTATAATTTAAGGGATTTACCCTGTTTTTCATTCTCTTGTTCGGCAGTAACGGCTACCTTATTCGGGTTACTTCTGGAATATGCGTCCATAACACCCTTCACGTACATAGTCAGTGCCATTTCATCTCGGGATTTTGTCAACTCACTTGCCAACTCCCTTACGCCACCGGCTGCGTATGCGTATTCGCCCTTAACCTCCATCCAAGAATTATTTACGGTATTTACATGCAGATAATGTTTGTCCGAAGCGGAATAGGGAACATTATACGTAAGAATCTGATTCTCCTTTCTTATTGGTTCGGGTTGTCCGAGAGCCTTAAGAAAATCAGTCAACTTCACTTCATCAAGATAAGAAGACTTCCCTTTGGGGGAAGAAATGCCCTGCTGTTCGGTTTTCTCGGCGGTCTTGACTGAAAGTTTTCCTGAAATCAAATGTTCGATTTCTTTACCCAGATATTTCTGAGCGAGTTGTTCGCGCGATGCGGTATGCCAATGAAAATAAGAATGGGCATCATCGTAAGACAATACTTTAGGTGCGGTCTTACCTTTTTCTCCGAGATCTACAGAAATACCCCAGTTCTTATCGTTAAGTTTACTGATTCTGATTTGCTCGGTTTTAACTTCATCGGGCAGAACATAACGCTGATAAGCCGAAGCCAATCCAAGCTTTTCACCGAAATTCTTTTCAACCAATTGCCCCGGAGTCATTACACGGTCGAAGAAGGCATTAAGATCCTCTTTAGAAGCAAGAGTCGACATCTGCCTGTCATCTACCTTTGCATAGAACTTATATTTGCCGTAATCTTCCCGCTCCTGATTGGTTTCCTTATAGACATTAAACTTATGAACAGTCATATTGCCTTCCGGTCCTTCAATAACATTAGGGAATACATAAGCTTCAGCCGGCACTTTTTCCATAAGTTTAGTCGGATAATATTTCTGCATGAGTTCAGGTACGCTTAATTCCTTATTGGCGTACTTGGCTGCATCTTCGACAGTCATCAATTGCGGTTTAAGCTGCACGCCGTCAAGTTTAGCGGTGAAATACCAATTAAGCGGATTTGTGTTACCCTGATACGCATGGGCATGAGTAACTTTTTCCCCATTAGGTGTCACCATCTGAGGGGGGCGCTGCTGTTTCGCCTCGGTTTTGGTCTCAGCTTTAGCCACGGATTTATCCTCAGAAATTTCAGAAGTTGATTTCTCTTTAATTTTCGGAGTTTTTTCTACAGCTGCAGTCGCGGTCTCCTTAACATTTTGAGTTTGACCGGGTGTGATAATTTCTGTAGGGGTTCCGCCACGTTTCACAGTCTGTTTCGGATCTTCAAGCTGCTCACAGATGGCGACCCTCATACCGGCACGGACAAGTTTTGGCAGGTATGTGTCAAGTGCATGATGTGGAAATCCTGCAAGGGGCAAGGGGGGGGTATGTGCAGACCTTGTTAAAGTAATTTGTAATATTTGAGAAGCTTTGATAGCATCCTGATCAATACATTCATAGAAGTCTCCAACTCTGAAAAGTAATATCGCGTCAGGATGTTTTGCCTTCATTGCTTCGTATTGTGTGAGAAGAGTGGGTTTTGGCAAACCATTTTTCTTATCTTCTGATTTTGTTTTGGCTTGCGCCTTTGGCTGCTCCTGTTCGGAAGCCTGTTCTTTCTTTTTTCTTGGCATATCAGTTGATTTTATTTCGGGTTCGGATACGATATTGTTTTTAGAGTAGTTATATTCCTGATAGAGAATATTGAGATCATTCCTGAAATTTTTTCGGGCTGCCCTTATCTGTCAGGCATCATTATAGTTTCAGACCATTTGACTCACTGCGTTTTTCTGAGGGATCGAGCTTGATTGCTCTTTCAGTAGATTGCTTATCTACAATTTTTTGATACTCCCATCGGTTACGGTCTGTCTGAACAATACCTACAAATTCGGGATGCGCAACATCATATCTCATCTCCTGCTGTCGTTTCCATTCGTTGAAATCTCCTTTTACAACTTTAAAGCCCTGAGGTTCTTTCAAGTCCACGCCTACGCTCACTTTCTGATCACCCACTGTCAGTTCCACCGGCTTTCCCAAGGCTGCACGTTCCATCTGTTCCGTGCCAAGACTGATATCCTTTATTTTTGAGACTTCTGTAAGTCTCTCTTTCATCAAGATATCCTCGGATTTCCTGATTAAAACCGATTTGGTCTCAGGATCCATCTGAATTAAGACATCCTTAACGGTGCCATCCTGCATCGCCATCTTACGAGAAAAGATCTCACCTTTATTAAGTCTTTCCTGCTCATTTGTCAATCCTAATTGATTCAATGTCGTCTGTGACACTTCTCTTCTTACAGGATAAGTCACAAGCTGCAAATTGTTAAACTCATCCTTAGCCAATTGGAGCTTGACAGGAATAAGCATTACACGACCATCACCGGTCGGTATACGTGCCTGCATCACCGGAGTTATCTCACCGGCTAACAGTCTATTCTTAAAATCCTTCGGAAGAGCATCTGCCAACTCTCTATTAATGCCAAGCTTTTCAAGTTCTTTGTATGGCATATTGTTTTGAGAAATGGTGTCAGGTGTTTGCATGATTATAAAATATTTTTGTAACTTTGCGACATCGTTATCTATTGATGACACGCAAATTTAAGTAAATAAAATAGTACGGATGAAATACCTTACACTTTTTTTTTCATTAATTCTCGGATTAACTTTTACACCACAGGGAAAAGCCCAATTTTACACTATAACGAGAGATAGTAAGCAAGTAATCAATGATATAAGAAATATAAAGCATCAAGAGGAAATAAGAGGACAGAAAGAGACACAGACGGAAACAGATACTCTATCTGCAGAACGCGAAGTCGAAATAAGTACAGAAAGAGAACGCTCCCTTGATTATAAAAAAGCGAGAGAGCGGTATTCGGTGAAAAGTAATAAAAATCTAAAGAGGAAAAGGCTACGTAAGGACACGTCTGTAAACTCAAAAGATTCCGTCAAAGCTATTTTATCAGATAAACATTATCTTCCGGAACTTACTGTTGGGAATCTTATTGCAGAGATAAAGAAGCAGGAACTTAAGCATCCTGAAATAGTACTGGCTCAAGCAATCCTTGAAACGGGATGGTTTACTTCCCCTGTCTGTAAGAATAAAAATAATCTATTTGGTCTGACTAATCCGAGAACAAAGGAATATTACGAATTTTCACATTGGACGGAATCTGTCAAAGCCTATTACACAAAAGTCCAATACCGATATAAGGGAGGAAATTATCTATATTGGCTGCGAGATATCGGATACGCAGAAGCCCCCAATTATATTCAATCGCTTACCCGGGTAATTAGAACTCTCAGAAAATTATAAAGAAATCAAGTATTAACTTAATATCATTAAAGTCAAAAAGAATGGAAATCAAAGGAAAGGTATTTGCGAACCTTGGCATTCAGAAAGGAGTGTCAAAAGCAGGAAAAGAATGGGAGAAAGCTACCATAGTAATAGAAACCGAGGGGATGTATCCCCAAAAGGTAGCTCTTGACAATCTTAAAAATGCTCAGGAGTTTGGGAAGTTAACTCCCGGGACTCCCGGAATCTTTCACATTGAACTCAGCAGTACGGAGTTCAACGGGCGATGGTATACTAACGTCACCTGTTGGCAATGGCAGATTCTGCAGTCTCCTACAGTAGGAGCATAGAAATAATTTTAGAACGAAGCAATAAGATGAGAAAAAAGTGCGAGCCTCACGGTCCGCACTTTTTTAGTAAATTCAACAAAACAATTAATGTTCTACATAACATCTCAAATGAAAAAGTCTACATTACTTTTATGGCACAAAAGTAATAAAGAATCATGTCAGAACCTAAATACCTTACACAAAAAACAAAACAGATACAAACCTCACGGTCTATATCTGTCTGCGAGAACATTTACTTGCCTTTAAATACTCTCAGGTCTATTACCATCATTAATTTCAATATTAACTTAAACGATCAACCAATGAAAATTCATCCTTTATTAAGAAGTTCACGAATCATATTGTCAACCTCTTCATTTATCCGTTTGAAATTGCGGTTAAGCATTATCTCCTTCTCCCGCTCATTGTCGAAAGCATATATCTTAGGCAAATCAACATATTTTGATTCTTCCTCTTTGATACGTTGCATATCAAAATGAGTCTTACAAAAATATTTAGAGGTTTTGAACTCTTCTGACTGCTCAATATTGAAGGTCTGCAGGGAAGATAAATCTGTTTGCGTAAAATCTCTGGCAGCCTGACCTGCAAGCCAACCTGTAGCCATGTCAGCAATTTTGGCTGCCGGCACCAGATAATCCATTTTTTCAGAAATAGAAGTTGAGACCTTTTGATCATTGATAGTGATGGAAGTCGAAGTCTGCTTTGCTTTTCCGAAAATATCATTCTGTGCCCATTCCAGAGTTTCTTTATTTCGCGCTGCGCCCATGAAGATGTTACCACATGTAGTGATTATCTTCTGCATACCTACCTTGCCATAGTCGGCTTCCAATTGTGGCAACTCCTGAAACCCAAGAGTGACGGCAACCTTATTACTTCGAGCCGTACCGATAAGACGATCTATTTTGTGGAAGTACAATGTAGGCAACTCGTCAACGATAATACTGACAGGCAGATTCCCTCGTGAGTTTACTCGCGTTATCAGTCGATTAAGGATTAGAGCGTTCAACGAACCGATTACTTGCTCCTTCTCCGGATCATTTGCAATAACGAGATATGATGGATTTTTGGGATCAGAAATTTTTAAATCAAAATCATCCGCGGAGAACACCCAATAAGCTTCAGGAGAAACGAGTCGGGCTGCGTTGACACGCAACGTTCCGACCATACCTTCCAACTGATCGTTAGCCTTGTTCTTGTGTGCAGAAGCAAATGGAGCCATCAGGGAAGAAATTTTATCATCCTGCATAAGAATTTCAAAAACTTCATCGTAAGGTCTGCCTAAGAAAGAAAGGACATGAGGCATGTCCGAAAATTCACCCGTTATTGTATCCGGTTCAACTTCATTACCATTTTCATCCTCATACCAACTACGAGTGATGTTTACTTCATTTCCCTGAAAGTCGATATAACTAAAACCATTCAGATCTACGAACAGCCCATCTTCATCAGTTGATATATTTTTACCGGTCTTGTCTATAAAATTCAGTATAACGTTGCCCTTATTATCTAACGCAACCAAGTTATTCCATCCCCGTATATTAACTTCCAATTTTCTATCCTTACATTGAATGAACCGTTTAAGTTTTTTACCATTACGGAATCCGACAGGATGAAAATTAACAAAGAAGTAAATAATTGCAGCAAGGAAGTTCTCCGCTGAATTGGTGAAGAAAGCTTCAGAACCCCCTTTCTTTTCTCCACCTCCTTTATTCAAAGAGGCTAAAAGTGTAGCTGCTGTTTCGGAAGCTGCTGCCAAGTCCGGGATATACTTACTCTGAATAGGATTCACTCGAGATGAGTATTCAACATCAGTAAAGTTTACAATTCTAAATCCGCAATTCTCCGGGAGTCTCCCATATCTGCGATTCTTGCAATATTGATAGAATAGAGTTTTGCCGAGAGTAGGAAACTTGTAGTCATAGACCATCATTGCAAAGCCCTTTCGAGAGTGCTGCCGGATAAAAGGGTCAATAATACCGAAAGATTTACCCGAACCCGGAGTGCCCACAACGATTGTGCCTCGGAACGGATTGATGATATTGATCCAACCTTTGTTCATTTTTCTTTTGAAATAGTAGAGCATAGGAATATTGACAGAATACTCATTCTCCACTAATTCCCGGGTTTGTTCAAAAGATTCATTCTCAAAATTGAATCTATCTTCTCCGACTTTATGATTGTAATATCTGGCAATGGCATCCAAACCTTGCTGTATAAGCATAGTTCCAAGAATAGAGCATATTGCATACAGCGCTCTATTTGTGGGAATACCGAAAAGCTGACCTCGTATCGGTGTCGAATGAAAAACAAAACAAAAGATAATAAAGACAGCCCCAATTATCAAGGGATATATCACCATTGTCTTTAAATTGAATTTCAAGGACTTTTTGGCGGTCGTGCCGGTAGCCACAATGCAAATACAGACAAGCTCACATATTTTACACCCTGCAACTGTATTAAAAATCTTGAATCTTTCCAATAATTTCAAAAGGAAAGCAGCAATAGCATTATCGGAGGATATGGGTATATTGACAATCATTTCGATTATCAAAAATACCCATATGCACGACCGAAAATAATTATAGATCTGTTGTTGCTCCCTGGTCTCTTCAAAAGCCATAACATCTATTAAATTAGAAAGGGATCTTAATGCCTATCAGACCTCCGGATCTGAAAGTGTCACCATGAAGAAAGTTGACTGTATTTTTCTGACGTATTGACAGCGCCCAGTTGTTGCGGAACACATATTCATATTCAAATCCGAGTTCAAAGCCGAAGAAATATTTCTTTTCGACAAGACCTGTTTGAAGTCCTCCAAGAGCTTTAAATGAACCATTTTTGAATTTTGCCAAACGATGTTTATAGAGGACTCCGCCATCCCAAAACCAACCCTTCCAAAAGTTATGGCATACAGGTGTGCGCCAATGATCGCCCGCTTCCCCATATACTTCAATAGCACTGTTTGTAGTGAGAGGATGTTCGTAACCTATGGTTGCATCCAAAGTATAAGGAGCCATTATGCCGACATTAACAGTCAGATGCTGATCGCCTTCTCCTGCTTTTGCCATAACAAAGCCGATAATGAAAGCTGAAAGAATAATTAAACGTTTCATAATTCTTATATTAAATATATAAATATATATTTACATAAATAAAATACAATATATTTATGTATTACTGACGTGATTTTCCCAACATCTTATTAATTGTGTTGTTAGCTCCGTCATACGCAGTCTGCAAACGATCGAGAGACACATTCAACTCGGAGATTTCGTTCTGCATCTTACTTACTTTTGAATTGGAAGATTCAAGCTCCGTGAGCAGATTGGAGTTTTCTTTAAGAAGAGTCTTTATGCGTTTGTTGAGAGAAGTAACACTCTTTTCAAGCTCTGCATTCTTTTTCAGAATTGATTCATCCTGAACCGTGACTGTTGTAGATTCCACTTTTGTTTTACCGGACTTATCATTGATTCGGTAAGGGACATACTTAACCTTGGCATTCTTTTCAGCTTTAGAGATATCGAAGCCGTCAGCATGAAGGATATCGTCATATTCAAGATTCAGAGTGATTGTGCGCCCGCTTATCTGCTTCTCGGAAATAGTGATGTTGACAACCTTTTCATTCGGGAATGTGAGTTTGTCAAGCACCATCACCTGACGATAGGATTTCTTAAAACGTGGAGCGTCATTCAGCATGAAGACAGGGGAGAGCTGAATAGTCTGAGAATTTGTAGCCTTACTCTCTTTTTTATCATTGAGCGAGACATTGATTTCATCAATATCATACTCAATGTTGGTGCAGTTCTCCAGACCGAAGTCTATAAAGAAGTAGTCTCCGATAGAGTAAACGTTAAAGATAGAACCCTTAATACCATTGGACTTTGTACGGATATTGTTAAACTTTCTCTTTGTACCGTAGATAGCCCATGCGAAACGAGCCATATCTGATTCAGGCATGGAAACCTCCGGATTATTGTATGCCTGAGTCTGATCGTATTGCACATTGAAGATGCTGTTAGCACACATCGGTTTGGAGTCATACAGGACATCATACTGAGCGATATGGCGTTCTCCGATAAGGGTAATTGTGCCAAGAAACTCCTTGTTCCAGTAGCTATGGGAATCAATAGAGTCCGGATTTGCGGGTTTGATACGAACCATGTTGTCTGCACACTGATTGCCGATAATACGGTCAGTGGATATATCAACCATCTTCAAGTTCTCAGGCATGATAATGTGTGTTGTCACGTCCGAGTTCACGCGTATTACATTGCGGTTTTGAGCCTGTGCGAAAGATGCACTAAGCAGGAGCGCCCCAAATAAGACGCATTTAGGTTTCATTTTTAAATTCATTGGTGTTTTAAATTATTGATTATAGATTGATAATTAGCGAGATTCTTCTGAATTTATAAGATAGATGATAGAGCTGTACTTGATTTTTGCTCTATTCTTGCGTATGTTTGCGCTGATTGCCGAAGATGCGGAGTTATAGATATTCTGCAACGCCTGAAGCGCAATAGCCTCTCCCGATATCCCGCTTCCGTAGCCACTTGTGCCTGAATCAAACTGAATGCTTTGCTGAGCCACATTTGCGCCGGCTTCTTTCATAAAATCGCGAAAGGCAGATTCAGGTACATAAAATCCCTCCATCCCATCATTATCAAAAACTGAAAGATCGACTTTGATAAACTTATTCCCTATAAGAATAGAATTGATAGAAGCTTTGACACGTTGCTGACCGAAGCCCTTGACAGTACCGTAAAGATAGGTGCCTTTAGGGAGTGTTATGCCTTTAATCGTTACTGCGTCCAAAAGTTTGAAGCGCAATCTTGTTCCCTCATGAGCCTTGGTAGTCTTATCAATCATGGCTCTGATAAGGGGAGAGTTATTTCCGGAAGACGATTCCGTGACTGTATTGAATTTATCCGCATTTGTTTCTTGCGATTTCAATACGAGGTTCGGTCTGTTTCTTTCCCTTTCGATTTTCTGAATCTCTGCAATTGAATCTCTGCGTCTTTGTGCAATAAGTTCTTCCCGGTCCTCTTGATTGCGGGAGCCATATAGTAATTGATTCAGACGGTTCTGATCCTCCCATCTCTGCAACTGATCTGAATAATCCGGGCTACTCTGATAAGATGATTGTCCTACTGAATTACCGCTGTTGCCGGAGTTGCCATAGGAATTGATATGCTTGCGCGATTCTGCCAGAGATTTACGCATTTCTTCCAATTCCTTCTGTTGTCTGATACGGTCTGCTTCTTCTGCATCAATTCTGTTTAATTCATCCTCTGAATAGCCATGTTCAATAATCTCGGCTTCTTCAACCTCCTGACCCAACGCGCCGACGGCAGTATAATTCTCATCATCATCTCCATACCTATTCTGCATAGCGCCCATCTTATCATTTTCATCATGAAGATAAGGGTCGGGAAGGTTGGCATTTATCTGATCGGTCGGTACTATATTTTCTTCCTCGGATGAAAACATACCGGAAACGAAATAGATTATTCCGCATAATGGAAGAAATACGATGAGCGGAAGTACATACTTCGGTTGACGAAAGTTAATTTTCATGATGTTTATTTTAAAGTGTTGACAATAATTTTCAATTGCTTATGTTTTCTGATAATCTCAAGAGAATCCTTATGGCTTTTTTGAGGAAGAGCAATTAATGAATCCAATTGTTTGCGGATTTTTCCTCCATCATAAATCAATTGCGCCATTTCCTTACTATGCTTTTCTTTTACGGACTGAATAGCCTGAAATTGATTAAGTGGTTGGTCGACTCTTTGAAGAGATTTGATACTTTTATCAATTTGATTCATTGAATCTGCAGGTTGTCCGGAAAATATTGAGAGTATCAGAATGAGGGAAAAAGCAAAGGTTGTGATTCCGAAGAATTGTTTCGGGTGATTTCTTGCCCACCTGTTCATCAGCCGTTTCCTTGGTTCCCATCTCAAAAATTGATATAATTTATTGAGGTAATAGCTCGCAACATCTCCTATCTTGCTGAAAAAGAAATCAGACTTTTTTCCACTCTTCTTTATGGACCGCATAATATTTGATTTAATAACGTAAATCCTTGTTCTCAATAGTTCTCCAGTTGGTTATCAAAAGACCATGAGGATTATTTCGTGAACGGGGCACATTCTCGACATATCCGGTTGTCACCATACTTCGGCGCTGATCCCGCGATCTTCTCTTAATCTTTTGAGTTCCATAATATGTAAATTCCTTTGTCTCATGATTAAGTGTTATGGAATCACATTTCAATATGCATACTGCAGAAGAAGAAACAAGATCCGAGAAAAATCCTTTTTCCTGTAATGCTTCTTTCTGTTTAAGTGCTGTGGCGTCCGCCATATACATAGCTTTCCCCAAAGTCCATTTTATGTAATCATCATCAGGAGGAAGATTGAAGAAGTACTGGTGGAATAATTGTATATGGGCTTTCGCCTCCATCTCAAAATTGGCTTCCTGTTCTGCGCGTTCTGCGAGAAAGGGAATGTCACCATCCAAGACATAGATTTGATTGCGCTCGGAGTTTACCATTTCCAAAGATTTCCATATAGTAAAACCGCATATCGCCACGCAACCCACAACGGTAATGATTACCGTTGTAAGTGCGAGGCGGGTTTTCTGCTCTAAAGATTGTATTATCATAATTATTTACCGTAAAATTATTGGTCGTTTTTAGGTTTCTGTCCGGACAGACCTCTATGTCTTCCCCTGTCATACCTCTCTCCTAAAGTAGTATTTTGTGCTATTGAACTTACGACTCCCGCACCTTGATGCATAGTTCCCACTACCTGTGTGCCGAATTTAGCTGTTCCTGTAGCAGCTCCCCAAGCTCCACCAATAGCACCACCAGCAGCACTCGCTCCTGCGCTGGCAACAACCGTTCCGACACCACCTGCACCGGCTCCGGCACTCGAACTAACACCGCCGGGTATTAACCAAGACGCAACCTCAGGTACAAATTTCAACATGAACGCACCGATAAGTAACCCTACAACAAACATACAGGTAGTTCCGATACCTTGCACACCCAAGGCAAGAATTGACTCCCAAGAATTGTTTGCACTCACATTTCCTGTTAGTTGCAAATAAGCCTCTTCATCCTGCAATATAAAGTAATTGATAACACTTCCGGCATAATAAATAACCGCATAAGCCACAAATCCCCAAAGCGACAAAGAAACATATTTCGATAACCATTGACTCCATGCATTTCTAAATGGGGGTGCCAGAGATAACGCAAACATTATCGGGCAAAAAGCAGCCAAAATTGACTTGAAACACATCTGAGCTATAATAATTCCATAAATAGAAAGCTGGAATATCACTAAACCGATGAAGCGGATAACATCATTAATAACCTCACTTATCTTCGATTCTACTATAAAAGTAGCACGTTTCAAATTGTTGTTAATCGAATCTCCTAAATGAGACACACTATAAATGATTTCCTGTACGGCATTGGCATCCTCTCCTATTTCCTGAACTTTCTGAGCTTCAGCGATGGAATCCTGGGCTGCACGTAATTTATCAAGATACTTTCCTTGTAATTCAGCAACGAGAAGTTGATGCTTTGCAATTTCATCAAATTTATTTTCAGCCATAGCCTGTGTCTTCTGCTGGAAATAACTTCCTATATAGTTTAGCTCGCCCACAATCCATCCACTTTGCGAGATACAAATAGCAATAATTACTATTCTCAAAATTTTTAAAACATCTATAGGTCTTCTCCCAAGTATCATGGGAAAACATTCAGCTAAGCCAACTCCCATTGCTAAGGTAACTCCAAGGTTTCTCGCCAATATGGTGAAGTCAAATGTCAATGGACTAATATCCATTCCGGTAAGAAGAACTTGTAATGCCTTATCTAATGCAGGCAACCCCATTGTACAAAGGGATGATAAAACTTCATTCAGTATCATAGTTATTTATCATATAGTGATTTTGCCAAAGCTGCCAAAATTGCAGCTCGACCTACAAGTTTGTTCATAGCCTCTTTATTATCCTCATATCCCTGTTGTCGGCGAGAATTGGACAACTCATTTCCCGGACCGCTCTTATGCAAATATTCTATATTTGCGCAAAGAATGTCATTATCCTTGATTATTTCCTGAATCTGCCATTGCATTTTGCCCTTGCTATAATGAATACATAATGTCAAGGCATCTGATATCTTGTTCTGCATATCATTAAAGATATCCTGATACATGGGATAAATGAGGTCAACCATTCGGTCTGCCTGTTTAAGCTGATCTTCTTCCCATAGTGGTTTTAATCGAGCTTCTTCCTCTTTAGTTCGATCATGTATTCTAAATAGTAAAGTTTCTATCTCCGCCCGTACAGGTGATAGCTGCCCCACATTTGATTTACTGACGTCATAACCTTTACCAAAAATACCACCTGTTGCTCCGGAATAGTTTTTATGAAAAAGATGAAAATAGAAATTAGGAGAAAATTTCCATTCTCCATTTTCGATCGAAGTCCATATTTTATTCAGCTCTTCATCATGATAAGTCATATCAACTATCTGAGCCTTACACATTAAGCTTGCCAAAAGTAAACTTGATGTGATTATATATTTATATATTTCCATAAATACTATATTTATATAATTATATATTTATATATTATTAATAATACTGGGCGGTATTGCTGCTTGACTATCTATTCCAGTTGTGTATAACACTGGTTGCAATTTTAGTTCTGGCAGCTTCATCAAGTACGTCCTGTATGAATAATTGAGTATATCCGCCGGATACCATTAAGGAGCAATACACATTAGCTCTCCAAAGGATGTAACGTGCCCTCTCTACACTACTTTTAATTGTATATATCAGGTTGATTTTCTCTTTTATAGAGGAGCGGATCAGAGTTACCCCGGAGGCTGCCATCACAGCATAAAGCTTTTGGCAATGTTTAACTTCATCCGCTATGGCTTTGTTGGCATTATTGTAATACCATAGTACCATTGGCTTTTTTTTAGCGTATGCATAAGTATTTGATGTAAAGTCGGCATATTCATCAATTAGTTTATAGAGAGAAATACCGGTTACACCGATTGAAGCTGCCAAATCCACATATTGATTCAGATCGTTGAGTTTTGAATCCAATACAGAACGAGTTTTTTTGAATTTATCAGTCACATTAGTAACCAATTCCTGACCTGCGGTCATTAATGTATAGTTATCCCTTGCTTCTTTTTCCTGCTTTGCAAGATCCTTATGCAATTGGATAAGAGCCTCGGCAGTAGGTGAATCATTTGGAGTAATAACATTCGCATGAATACTACTGCAGTTAAATATAATGCAAAGAGAGAACGCAAAAAATAAAATAGTATAAGTCAGTTTCATATCTTTTAGATATCAAAGGCGATTCCAACGGCTTATCAAATTCTGCGCTATAATTTTGCCGGACATAAGGGTCGCCCAACTTTGAGGATCTAACTTAAAAGCAAGATCCCCCCACGAAGCGCATCTCACCATCCATTCAAGATAGATAATTTTATACCTTAATCTCTGGAGATCGGAATGAATAGTTATGGCAATAGTCAGACGATCATTTCTATCTAATAAATTATATCCATCACCCTTCTTGGATTCATTTAAATGTTCCGAAGTTCCCACAGATGATAATGGCGATTTAACCTTGGCATTGGTGGCAATATTTATAAAGTCGGAAACTAATTGAAAAGATTTCCCATATAGATTATGAAGCTCTGTCAAGACAAAAGCTTTACCCGGTAAAGAAGCATGGGCTACGGCAGAAATCAAATTTGGCAATCGGGTGGCAATATCTATAGCTGATTCACCAATATATTGATAGTATTTCGATTCAGAGCCGAATCCATTTACATTCTGCATACTGATTCTGTACACCTCTGCTATCACCGCCATATCCACAGTATAACCTGCGTTTTTCTCTTGCAGATTTTTCGTCTTATTATACAGCGACTTCTGAAGTTGCCAATTGGCTTCCATAGTAGCAGTATTTTTCATGACAGTAGCAATCGTTTTGGTATCGTTCACTACATCCACATACTGTGCGTTAGCTGATACAAAAGTAAGTCCTGAATATAGCAGTATCAGAAGCTGAAAAAGTTTTAATTTGTCCATAGCTTGTAGACCTTTTGATGTTTATTCACCATTACGGCAAAGTCAAGATATCTTCCGACCTTGGCTTTGTTTCTGTCACGTTCGATGGCAGTAATAGCCTTCTGTATATTCCCATAGTAGGCAATGTAAATTTTCAATGCCTCCTTTTCAGACCTTTCAGTGGTATATGCCCAATAACATTCAGGCGGTTCTTCTACTCCGAAAACATCAGAAACTTGTCCACGACATATCCAAACCTCCTTAAAGTAATTGCGTCCTTCATGATTATTAAGGGAGTTAATGGTAAAGATCTGTTGCTTTTGAATATCGGTCAAACCAAGAATAGCCGAGATATCATCATATCTATCTTTGAACTTAGTCTGATCAAGAAGAATTTTAATATCTGAATTATTGATAATGGCTTCCTTGACAATCGGAGAGTCAATAACATCGTTCAGTTCCTGAGTCACTACGCCGGCAATCCCATGAAACTTTCTGACAGTCTTATATAAATATTTGATATATTCCGCCATTGTCGGGGATGCAATTGCTTTCCATGCTTCCTCAATGATAAGAGCTTTTCTTCCTTTCTTAATACGCATTTTCTGCAGAAAAACGTCCATTATAATTAGGACTACAATAGGGAATAGAATCGGATCATCTTTGATTTTGTCAATCTCAAAGACAATAAACTTCTCATCAAAAAGATTTATATCAAGGTCGGAATTGAGAGTTATCTCTAATTCGCCACCTTTATAGAATTGTTTAAGAATAGCTGCAAAATCACGAATGTTAAAGGTGATTTTTTCCTTAGTGCATATCTGCGGAATACGCTCTATGGCAAATTCATAAAAGGTATTGAACGATAGGTTAGAGACTTTCAGTCGCCTCTTTTGTTGCTCAATATGATCTATCTGTTTTTCAATCTTTGCTAAAATAGTATTTTCTCTCAACTCTTTCTTGTAAAGATCCAGTTGAGTTCTTGCGGTCTGTTTTTCGTTGTCAGTGGCAGATTTATCATTAATTATAGCCTGAAACATTCTGCACTGACGTAGTAATTTTTCTCGACGCTCCTCCGAGGGGAGAGCCAAAGCCTTACTTTCAATCTGTGGAGCTTCACGATTTATTTCTTCATCAATGTCTTCAATAGATGATACCATATTTTCATAATTATCATCCATCTTATAAGATAACAATAGTTGCTTTCTCAGATCGTCTCGTTGGCTCTCTGAAAAAGAGGTGAAGGGATTAAAAAACTCTTCATAATATTCAACTATAACCTGATTGATGAGCATATCCTCTATCTTGGTGGGAGGTTCGCTGCCTTTAAAGATTAAGAAAATCAAGGATTTTAAGAAGTTTTTCTTTTCTCCAAAGTTTAAATTATATTCATCTTTGGTTAGCTTAAAGGGATTCATAGAGATAGGCTTCTCTTTTGAATAAGAGATATAGACACCCTTGAAATAGTTGCATATTCCCTCATAAGAATCACCTGTATCCACCATCACAACATCCGTGCCTTGTTCAAGGAGTTGCCTGACAACACTGTTCATGTGGAAAGATTTGCCTGAACCAGATGGACCGATGCAAAAGAAATTGGCATTGTCCGTCATTTTCACCTTGCCCTCCTTGCCTGTAATATCAATGCAGACCGGCAGACCCTGCCGATCGGTATAATAGGTTGACAAAGGGGTTATCTCAGATTCCTTCAGGTGTTCTTTATAGAAGAGAGAAAGAGCAGCTTCGGAGAGAGTCAGGAATAGATCGTAGTCCGGATTAATGGAATAGCTGCATCCGGGGAAAGATGTTCTGAACAATTCCATTTGGTTGAATGCACTTTTTGAAGGAGTGATGCCGACTTCATATAGTTTGGACTCAATAAATGAAGTAATCTGAGGAATTGAAGCCTGAGAGGAACAGACCATGATATTAAAAAAAGAATGTACCAAAAGCTTTGAATCCACAGCCAACATATCCAACACCGAAAGGATATCGGCTACTGCAACTTTATTGCTCGGATCGGGCATGGAAGTATGGCGTTTGGCTTTACCCTGAAGTTTTTGCAAAAGTCTGCGTTGTGCCGGAATCTGAACGACCTGATTAAAGATTACACATTCGGCTTCCGGAATATCTGACAGGAATGAAAGAAGATCAAGAGATACAGCATAACCATTGACATTGATTTCCATCGAGGGTTTTATATAGCTCGGCATATCAATTGCATCGATATTCACCAATGAGATAGATTTCATAACTCTATCTCCAAACTTAAGACAGTTATCGGAAGCTTTAATGTTATTCATGGCAAAAGGACCTTCGCGAAAGTCGAATGCCATAATCCTGTGAATGTACTCCTTAACCTCTTTATACTTTAACTTAGAGAATATGATACCTCTCTCTGTAAGAAGATCTGCTACTTTATCAATTTTGGATAGGAAGGTCTCCCAGAGCTTTTCATCAAACTTTACAAACCTACTCTTTATCGGCTCTTGTGTAATTATGAGATAAGTAGAGATTTCTGTATACTCCCTTCCCTCGAAATATCTGAAATAACTTTTAGACAGAAATTCTGCATTATCATCAATGTCATGATGATAGCGCTGCCGTGAGAAAATGTCTTGTTTCTGCAAAGCGTACCCTTCTCCCAATACTTGAACGATATTCGACAGAACATCATGAAATTCCATATATAACGAAACATCTGTTGAAAACTTCAGCACTGGATTTTTAATACGGAATATGACGGAAGGCGCACCTTTCAAATCGAAAAGTACGCACTTGCCGTCAACTTCCTGCAGTTGAGAGAAAATAGGTTTGAATTTCTGTTTCTTCTTTGCCATTAATTAATCAATACCTCTAAAAAGAGAGTGATAAACAAAAACACCCTTTGCTTTTTTCTTGTTATGTAACCCTTGTTTCTGCTTAATAAAGATTGTCAGAATACTTACTGCAATACATATCAACATAAATATGAATGCTATTACCTTACCTAAAACTACGGATACCACAAAGAATCCAAGCAATGAGATACCGATAGAAAGAGCAGCTATAGTCAAAAAGCGACCTCTGATTCCCATGAACTCTAAGGGTTTCTGCAAGCCTTTAAAAATTGGGTATGTTTGCATTTATACATTAAAAAATAAGGGGATTGCCTCAGCCAAACATACTAAGGCTATACAACCACCAATAGTCATCATTATAGATTTCTTTACATCCTGGTCGCCATTTTGCATCTTGAAATAGATATTGAATGCACCAACCAAGCCCACTACACAGGCAATTGCATAGATCAGTCTTTGCACCGGCTCTTTGTATAGACCAATAGAAGTAGTCGCTTTGTCAATTCCACCTGCACCTGCACCTGCATCTACAGCATAAGAATTAAATGATAATACCATCGCGCAAAGTGCTAAGGAAACCCTTAAGCAAAGCGGATTTGTAAAAAAGCTTCGTCCTATCTTCCGAACGCTTTTGATGAAAGAATTTAGCATTTTCATAAATGAAAGATTTATTTAATTTAGTTAATCATTATGCAGCATTTTGACATTCTGCTATGATGTCACCCATATCAGAATTTCCTTCTTTTGCCTTTTCCTGAACCATACCTACGAGTTCATCGGGGGACATAAAGCCGGTCATAATAGGTTCGCGGAAGTTAGTGGGATTACCCTCTGCAAATCTTATTTCATCGGGTATGGCACCTAATACTGACAGCAATTCGTCAATATTTTCATCGGTCACTTTCAATTCTTCCTGCTCAGAAACCTTAGGTTCAATTTCATCTTCATCTTCATCTTCCTCTTCCTCTATCTGGTCCGGAGAAGAGAGGACAGGCTGAACAATTGTCGGTTTTCGGGAGATATGAGTTACAGCGAAAGAATTTGCTTCACCGGATATATCTATTTCTTCCTCCTGTTCGTTATTTTCGGATTCTTTATTTTTTTGAACAATGGTGTCGTAAGCAATCATCCCTACATAGTATAATGCCATTGCAAGAATGAGATATGTCATTATAGTTCCGAACATAGCAGATTAAATTATGAGAGTAATGAGTTCCTTTGTTTGCGCAATTCCTTAAGCTTGTCAATATTACACATAATGAAAGCTCTCAGGACATTATTTATCATCTCAGTGCGGTGACATACGCCAATCTTACACTCATCAAGTGTAAATGCCAATTGAGGATCAATCTTACAAGTTATCCCTTTTCTCCTTTCAGATCTGAGTGATTCAGATTCGGGCTTCGGAGAGAGCATAAGACTCATGAATGTAGACCATTCATCCGACTCAATAATCGCTGGGGCGGATGTTTCCTGAGTCTCATCTGATATATCAGGCATATCAGATATATTTGTATCTTTTAACTCATCTGTAGTCGGACCTGTATTTTCAACTAAGTCCGGATCTACTATTTCCTTTGGTGATTTCATATTTATTAGGTTGTTATCTTTCCGATTCAATTAAATTAAGAATCTCGGAGAAGGATTCATTCACAATAGCGCTCCTCTCCTGACTATCTTGAATAGTTGAAAATCTTTCCAATGCTACACGATCACTAATGGGTGACGAGACAAAACCGCGCGTTTCATACTTTCTCTTATATTTTTCCCATCGGATGCGTTCTTCTTTTAACCCAACCGTCTTGTCAAAGAGATTCGGAATAAATATCATTCCCACACTGTCCTTGCGATTTACATTTTCAAGAATTGTCTCAACGAACAGTATATATTCTGAGGTGGACGCGATCGTTACATTATCATAATGAAATGGAATTAACAGGTAGTCGGAATTACATACCAATGGAGCTATCCAAGCTTCCGACAATGTGCCGGGGCAATCAAAAAGGATATAGTCATAATCCTTCAGGAAATATACCTCTTGAATAAGCTTAAGCATAGAGGGCTTATCGCATTGTTCTAATGCGATAACTTCATAAAAAACTTCAACCTCGGGATTCTTCTCTAAATCTCTTTGTCTGCTTTTGCTTAAAGATAACTGGCGGTCGCAATCATACACCTTAATTCTTTTCCCTTTAGAAATAAGAAAATTTGCAAAACAAGCACATAAAGTTGTTTTGCCTACTCCTCCTTTCTGATTGGAAAAAGTAAGAATCGTGGGATATGAAATACTACCTGACATAATCGCTGAAATGATGTTTGTGGCAAAGGTAGTAAAAGACAATATCCTGAAAGAAATACCTTACACTATTTTTTACAAATTTTTTTACATTAATAATTGGCTTATTTATAGCGGTTTAAGGAAAAGAAGAGACGTGGAAGGAAATAAGAGGAAATAAGAGGATATTGAGCGACATTTAATAATATACACCTCCCTGGCTCAAATCATTATCCCGGTCCTTTTCAGTACCCACTTCCCATTCTCTATCACTATAAGCAGAGCCTCTTCCCGGATTAATCTTATCAGGTAATACATCAATGGCAGTCTTTTTATCCTTAAGGGGGTAATTTGCCGAATGATTTTTTACATATAGTTTCTCCGGGTTTATTCCATAGGATTTAAGGTCGTAGACTCTTTTTAGCTTTAAATCAAAAACAACAACTCTATCTCCGATTCGTTTTGTAGAGTAACCCTCTTCTTTTAGATAGTCTCTCAATGTTCTGCCTTGGTAGAGTGTAAAGAGTTCTCTCAATCGGGTTATATCGCTATCTCTTTTGTCCTGTATTGAGAATAGAGGGATATCTGCATCTGAATCTTTCAGTTTGTAGATCTGCAACAGCAATTCTCTTTCGGCAGTAGTTGCCGGTCGGAACGTCTTAACTATCTCGGTCCTGAAATTATGATCCAATTTTTGTCTTATATCTTCATCCAGTTCTTCTTTCTTTTCGGATGGGGAAGTATGATACAAAACTCCTTTTCTTATATATGCAAGCCTATTACGCAACTTCTTATTAATATCATACGCTGTATAATTCGGATTGGCATCAAGTAACTTCCGGATAAAAGAAGAAATCTCTTTTATTTTTTCTTCTTGAGATGTAAAATTTAATAGATCTTTCAATCGAAGAATCTGACTTCCGTTATAGACTTTCTTGTTATTATGGTCTATGAGGATATATCCGGTCGGCTTATCTGAAGGACCAATAAAAATCAAATCAATCCCGAATAATTTTGACAGTTCCTTTTTCAGATCTTTTTGTGATGATGAAATATCACGATATTTTTGAAGAATACTTCTAAGCTGCATCCTTCTCTTTTTATCATCAATTTCCTTTCTTCGGTTTTCATTTTCAATCATCAGAGTTTGGATATCGGAAAGAGGTAGACGACTCTTAACACTTCCTCCTTTTTTTACTACCAATTGATCCTGCCATTGGTAAGATTCATATCCCATAGTGGATAAAAGTGCCCTAAATTGAGATATTTTTGTACAGGAATATTCTTTTGCTCTTTCAATATCCTCCTTACACTTTTGAACTGCATCCTGTCCTAAAAGTTTATCGATGACAGCTTGCGACCTCCTGCGCTCATGATTATGATCTATCTTTTTCCCGGTTGGATCAATTCGCGAGGTTATAATATGAATATGGAGATTCTCTGTGTCGTTATGAAGATAAATAAGCAAGGGTTGTCCATCCATTCCATAGCCCATCTCATCAAGATACTTATGGGCAAACTCGACCAATTGTTCCTCCGAATACTCGTGTCCTTTGCATGATATCGCAAGATGAAATTGAGGTTTCTGAATGCGTTCATTACTTGAAGAGTATTTTTGCAAGTATGCCACTAAGTCCTCGGGCGTATAATTAGTAAAACTATCGAATGGTCCGAAATTCTTTATCTCCAAAAGACGCGCTGACCCTTGCGCTACTTTATGCTCGTTATATCCAACGGCATGAAAGCTGCTACTGCTTGGTAGAATAGTCGCAATCATTATAAAAAAGGGTATGTGTTAAATATAGAAAGAATATAAAAAAGCCAAAATATGCATACTCAATATAGCGCCAAATATTAAGAAAGAGCGTCCTTTAGACATTCCCTTAATAACTCCTCCAATTTATCACGCAAGAACGCAATATCACGTTGAGTTGAACAGACAATAGGTAAGACAGTATCTTTTATAAAAGACTCATTTAACATTCCCACTCTACTTAGCTCATTTGCCCTTTTTATGTATTGATTGAGATTAGCTGCGCTGTGAAATAGCATAGAATCGTATTTTTTATAATATGCGCTTAAAGCATTCATATTATCAATACTCCTTTTGGCATCTATATCAGAAAACTCTTTTATAGATGCGCGGATATATTGACTTACGGTGCGAAATGCACATGACCTTTCTTTTATTTTGGCATATTCTTCTTCTGAGAATCTTATCCAGACTCTTCTGTCTCGGGTTGGGTTCGGCATAGTTGTTAAAAAATTGCCTGTAAAGGCGATTTTGTCCCGCTGCGAAGCAGTCGGCAAGTGACTTTTGTCCGCGCCCCCGATTTCGGGGAAATGTGCGGACAAAAGTACAACTTGCTTCCTGCGGAGCATGAGGGAAATTAAATATGATGAAAACCGGTGATATCGGGAGCAAAGGTAAGCACATGGGGTGAGAAACACGAAATACCTTACACAAATGTTTCAATTGGCATTCTCCGGCTCTGTAATGGTATAGAAACCGATATTTGGAATATTACGGAAGTATATCTATGAAATATATGCAACAAGAGGTGGATGATAAAGACGATTCCAGAGGTGTTTGATAGAGATGAGAAAAGTTAAAAAAAGGCGTAAATATAAAAAGACAATTCCTATATCTAATATGATAAAATAAAAAAATATTTTAAATATAAAAGCGGTAAAAATATTTGTATATATTAATGATTTTTAGTAACTTTGGGAAAAGATAACAAATACTCTTATGCTAATTCAATTCATATTTGCAATGGTATTTTTACTCATAGAGATAATATTGACGCCAATAATGTTGTGCGTTCTGCTACTTCTTGAACTTGCTTTAAGAATAGTAAAAGGTATTTTGTATATAATACCTCCATTGGTAAAATATATTCTATGGTCTGTGCGTATGGTTGTAAAATATATGGTTATAGGAATCTATATGTTAGTAAGATTTAGCCATAAACGTTATAAAATATATCAGGCGCAACGCGAGAAAGAGTGTTTGGAGTGTCATGCCGATAGTAAACTATTACCCTTGAAGTAAACTACAATATAACCATAATATAATCGAAGCAATATGTTTAGTCTGCCGGCATTAATAATAAAGATTGATAAAATCTTCACAGAGCTGTTTGACCGAATCGGCAAAATGTTTAAGGAACTATATATAGTCTTTAAGGAATTCGGAAAGGATGTGATAAAAGACGTAAGGGAAGGAATGGAGTATACAAAGACCCATTAACCGATTTTACTGATTCGTAATATCGAATTGTATAGCCTGATGCCGTTTGGTGTCAGGTTAATTTTTTATAAGACCCGTTATGTCCAGTAGTATTTTGCCATAGCTTCTTGCGTTCTATAGATTTATAGACTTGTCACGAAATTAGACGCGAAATTAGACGCGAAATGTAAAGTAATGTTAAAATTAGACGCGAGATTAGACGCGAAATTAGACTCTTTTTCCCTATAGTTGATTAATGATTTTGATGACTTAAAGAGTATGGCAGAATCTAAAAAGCGAAGTATAGACCAATTTGAAGAAAGTTTAAGTTTTAATTCTTATTTTGGGGTTAATGAGAATGAAAGTAGCTCTCTTGATTTTCCTTAATGGAACATTACACGCATGACTTTTGGTATGGAAATTGATGCATTGTCAGCATTCACATTTTCTAAATTCCATTGATGTCTCAATATTCATGGGAGTATTTTTGTAAATTATTGAATATCAATAGTGAATTTATTATATAGTGGAATCCGAGTGGGATGTCGCGTTGAGCGACATCCCACTCTCATTTTCAACAAGTTAAGTTTGGCAATATTCTGTATTTTAGATACTTGTGGGAGACTTTGAATAGGACATTAGGAGAATTAACGTGTCTTAAAGAGTCTTAAAACGAAGCGATTTTGGGGACCCCGGGTCCCAAATTTTAAGTAGAAAATCGAATTTTGGGGACCCTTTTTGGGACCCTTTTGGGACCCCAAGAACACGACTCATTAAAGTTCATCAAATTTGCCCATTTCGGACCTTCGCATATCATCAGCTATATCCATGTAAGGTTTCATAGCCGAAATATCGGAATGTCCGGTCCATTTCATTACAATATGCAGAGGTATCAGAAATCCATGTATATGACAATTCGCTCACCGATATTCTTTCTTACATTAATCTTGTGTGGTTGGGTAAAGGGAATTATATGGAAATCACTGCAAAGAAAAAATTCCGCGAAAATTCCGCTATTTCCGCAACCGAAGGCATAAGGGGCGAAGCCCCTTGCCGATTCCGCGCGAACAATATTCTTTACAATTCCAATTCATGCCCCTGATGCTGATAAAATTTTGTGGTCTTATAATATGATTGGGGGATAGGAATGGAGATGTAGAAAGCGGTCTCGTAATCTGATACTGTATTATCCAACCTGCGTGAGCGGGTTGCTTAACTGCTGTATCAGTGCTCAGTAGTTGTTGGCATTGAGGTTTCCGGTTAGGCAACCCGCTTCCGCGGGTTGGTGAGCTTTGATTGGTTCTGAGGTCCGGGGGTATCAGCGCTACGCGCTTCAACCCCCGGTTTCCGGTTAGGCAACCCGCTTCCGCGGGTTGGTGACGCTGGGAGTCGGGGCACAGCCCCTCGCGTCAATGCTTCGCTTTCGGAGTTTGCTACGGCCGGGAGTCGGGGCACAGCCCCTCGCGTCAACGCTTCGCTTCCGGAGTTTGCGGGATGGAGTGGGAGTAAATTTGCGGGATGAAGTGGGGGTAAATTTGCGGGATGAAGTGGGGGTAAAAAGGGGAGGAGCATCAACTGATGTTGATGCTCCTCCGGGTTGGGGTTCGTTTGCCTTGGGGCAAACGATGGGGGGTATTTCTATTTTTGTAGGATTCCTTAGAGGACTACTTTAGTGGCTACGCCGTTGGCAACCTTGATGTAGATGCCTTTTTCGGGGTTTGCTACCTTGACACCCTGGAGTGTGTAGTAGTCTGCTTCTTCTGCAACTTCCACAGCGTCAATGCCTGTTGACTGACCCTTCTTGACATTGAGAATAAGCATTGTGGGCTCTTCGGCTTCTTCACCTTTTGCGTAAGAGAATGCACACTGGTAGGTGCCGGGCTGGATGCCGGAGAGTGTGTTGTTCTCAAGTTTTACGAATCCGCCGTCTACGAGATCCTGAGCGGGTATGCGACGAGCTGAAGCGGACTCGAGATCCATCGGGTAGCTGAGGAAGTAGATTGCATCGTACCCTTCGGGGAGGAGGAACTTCATTGAAGCTGTATCGTCTGAGCCTGTCTCAACATTCAGAATATAATATGAGTAATCGCTAAGGTCGGGATCTGCTTCAAATAACGTGCCTTCGATAGTCTTGTCGTTGTTGATTACTGCAATGCCTGAGGTTGTGGCTTGCTGAGTGAATATTGTGAATGAACCATTGACAGCTACTGACTTTCCATCAACAAATATTGCAGCTGCGGGAGCGCTGAAGGTGTATTCGCCGGGAATGTTGATAGCGGGGACGATATCTATGATTACTTTATTGCCTTCGGCAGTGGGGCGGAAGTCGTATTCTACGATTCCGGAAAGGATTGTCAGCCATTCTGATTTGCCGACAGATGCAGTTGTGCCTTCGGGGAAAGTGAATGTAAGATTGCTGACGCTTGTCAGTTCTTCATCAGCTGCGGGAGAGACTGTATAGCTCATGGGCTCACCTTCTACAATCCAAGGACCGAACTTAAGTTCAGAAGAGTAAAGTTGCTTCACGCCGTCGGGACCCTGCATGTTGATGGAGTTCTTGGGTAGAACAAAGTAATATTTGCCGGGTGCCAGATTGAGGGTCTTGTTCTCTTCGCCTGAGAGATAGAAGTAGAGGTCGTTGGTCTCAGAGTCTCTCTGCATAGAGAATGTTTTGTTGTGTTTTGTCAGTGTGCCGTCGGGATTCTCAATGTAGAGGCTCGGTTTGGGCATACCGTAAGCGGAGGGGGTGTAACCTTCGGGAGCAGAGATCTGGAAGTATTTATTAGTGTAGACAGTGTAGTCACCCCATGTGTTGTGGACAACTTCTTCCTGTGAATAATAGGGGAGAATATCTTTGACGGTCGCGGGATCCGGATAGATCTGGAAGCCATCGATTGCCTGGGCGCTGAAGTAGTAGCGGATCATTGTTTCCGGGATTACCTGAGTGCCGTCGGTGGGAGTCTGATAACGGAAGATACCTGACATGATATTCACGTCAACAATACCTGTGGACTTGAAAGGCTCGAATGAGATTGTTGCCACATTGCCGTCGATAGTCACTTCTTTCGGTTCTACGACAATTGACGATGAGTCATTGTTGGGATCAGAGACGAGGTAAAAGATACCGGTTTGAGATGTCTGGTCGCTTTTGGGATTATAGGAAAGGCGAGTTGCGCCCTCAAAAGTCACCTTGATAGTGGAAAGTTCCTGAATGTTGGCATTCTGTTCGGGTTCATAAGTGATTTTCGAGCGGCTTCCTTCGATTGTGTAATGATATTCCAACTGGGAGTTGGGTTCTCCGGCTACAGTAAAGAAATTGTAGGGAATAATAACAGTGTATTCTCCCGGTTCTCTTGCAGGGGAGTTGAAAGAATCAAAGAATGTGATGTGGGGGGTGCCTACTTCACCTTTGTCCATTCCGCTGATGCAATTCACCATTCTGACATTTGAAGCGGGAATAGATCTGATGGGCACACCATCCTTTATCAGTGTTGCGAAGCCTTCGCAGAGGCGGTTGATTGTGCCTGTGCAGTTGACTTCGATACTTGCTAAACCTGCGGGAGCCTGATCCACGAGGTCGAGCTTACCTTCACCGGGTATTGAGGAGTAGGCGTTGGCAGCATAAGCGGAGAAACCTCCTGCGATGACTGCGAGACCTAAAGTGAGTAGATTTTTCTTCATCTCGTAATAATTTGGTTGTTAAAAAATCAATTTATCTATTTTGTGGTTTTTATAACTCTGTAAAGTATATCGGTATGAATAATAAGGATAGGACTTTATTCTTATATCCATTTCACAAAGTTAAACTAATTTTTTTTAAATGCAAATAATATTTTAAATTTTGATTAATTTTCATTACTTACTTAACAAAAGCAGGAACGCATTAAAATATGCGTTCCTGCTTTTCTCGGGGGGGGGGAATGGGATGGGTTACTCAAGGTTTCTTCGGAGTGCCTCGGTGATGTAGGAGGCGGGGTATTTGCTGCAGAGGGTATCCAGAAGTTGAGGTGCGAAGTGGAGCTTCCGGAGGAGAAAGAATGAAAGGATGTCTGCTTCTTCCCGATTCATTACGGATATTGCCATTTCAAGTGCTTTCTCGTAATCCATCTCTTCTATCGGATATACTCTGCAGGCAAGAAGTCTGGATTCTCTGACAGCAGTATCATTCCAAAGAGCTTCTGAAAGCTCCTTGGAATGAATAACGTTGCGTGAAATCTCCGCAATTTGTGGTAATTGCAAGCCGAAGATAATCTTATGGGGAGTTCCAGCTGCTCGGAGTGTATCGGCAACTATTCCGTTACGATATGCCATAAACTGATGTTTGATGCCCCGGATCTCTTCGTTGATTTGTTCTGCTGACATGATGCAATCATAGATTCGAATTATCGCGGCTCAGGCGTAGCATCTGCTCGGGATAGCTCTCGGTGTAATCCAGAGTTACATCAATTACTTCCCCCTTGTCATCCTTCACAAGATTGTAGACCGGATTAATGAATCCGCGATAGGGGGGAATATTGAGTTTAGCATATCTTTCCAACACCTCCTTATGGAGTTTCGGATCAATCTTCACTGCATATTTCTGCACGAGAGCGTTGCCCGCTTCATAGTCTCCTTCACTCTTTATACGCTGTATTTCCGCAAGGAGATCTCCGATGAGAGAGCGCATCTTCTTATAGTCATTGATCTTGACATAAGTTTTGCCATTCTTCTTCACGAGTTCCATGACTTTATCCTTCTTTCCCTTTTCGAGAACCCATTTAGCGATTAGCTGACGATTACGCATGTGGGCTTCCTCTACATCCTTACCGGGTTCAATGCGGTTAAGCTGCGTCATCAATCCGTTGAGCATATACTTATAATACTCCGCTTTGTAGGCATCGGGGTTATCAAGCACTCCGAGTTCCAGGAGTTTGGCATCGGGGAGATAATAGAGGGCGAAGAGGTCGGCGCGAGCTTCCTCAAGAGTGGCTCCGTGTTCTTTCAGTGCATCCTGGTCAACGCCGGGATTGAGTCTGCCGGAAGCATGTCCGAGACATTCGTGAAGGTCAGTATGGAGCATATCCGTAATGTAAAGATATTTATCCATGATATCAATAGTCGGCTGATCAATGACGAACTCCTCATTGAATCCATTTCCGATTGAAGCCAAAGCATAAGCTTCAGTGATATTCTCAAGCGTCACGGATTTAGAGCCGTGGGCTGCGCGAATCCAGTTGGCGTTAGGGAGATTGATGCCAATGGCAGTAGAGGGGAAGGCATCACCTGCAAGGTAAGAGGCAGTGATGACTTTTGCAGACACGCCCTTTACTTCCGGTTTGCGGAAAGCAGGGTTGACGGGAGAATGATCCTCAAACCATTGAGCGTTGCCTGAAATAGCTTCAGTGCGGGCGGACGCTTCGCGATTTTTGAAGTTGACGTAGGATTCCCAAGAACCGGTCATTCCCAACGGATCGTTGTAAGATTCGATGAATCCATTGACAAAGTCTACATCAGAATTAGTGTCCTCGCTCCATAGAATAGAATACTCATCGAAGAGACGGAGGTCGCCAGTGACATAATAATCAATCAGCTTGGTGATATAGTCTTTCTGAGCGTCATTTTCAGCAACACCTTTAGCCATATCGAGCCAATAGATGATTTTTGCAATGGCGGGTCCATAGAGTCCATTGAGATGATAGACTTCCTCCTGAATCTTTCCATCCTTTTTGACAAGGCGGGAGTTCAGACCATAGGAAATCGGGGTCGCATCATTAGGATCCTTCAGCGCATTGTAGTAATCTTCCACCTCTTTTTGAGTCACACCCTCGTATAGATTGCCGGAGGAGGCAAGAACTACGTCTGTCGAGCTATCCTGACTCACTTTCTTCGGCATAAACTCCGGATCAAACACGACTTTCATGAGGATCTCCTTCACCTCCGGAGCGCTCATGCCTTCGATGGAGGGAAGAGCTGAAGAGGGAATCAGATCATATTGCGATTCGAAAAACTCACGCGAGAATTCCGGAGAGAACTTATCGTTGGAATAATGATGATATACACCATTGCCAAACCACACCTGCTTGATATATTTCTCAAATGCTTTAAAATCTTTTGAGTTTCTATCGAGATCCGGATTGGTGTATATATACTCCAGGACAGTTCGCAGGGGAAGATTATATTTGCCATTCTGATCCCAGATTATGTCTCTGCCTGCTTCGCCCGCACGGGTGAGATAATAGGTCAGCATTTTCTGACGGAGAGAAAGGTCGTTGAACGCCGGGACTTCATAGCGGAGCACTTCTATATCCGCGAACTCATCAACATGATAATTGAAATTCTTGTTTTCGGCAGCCTGAAGCTGAATAGTCAGCAATTGGGCGATTGCGATGCCGGAAAGGATCTTTTTCATTTTGAGTAAGGTTATTTAAGAGAATATGGTTATTCGACATAAAGTACGAGTCCTTTGAGATATTCACCCTCGGGATGAGAAATATCAAAGGGATGGTCGGCAGGTTGAGTCAGCTGATGGAGAACTCTGACTTTTCTGCCGGACTTTGCAGCTGCGGAGAAGACCGCAAGGCGGAATGCTTCGCGGCTGACTACCTGGGAGCAGGAGAAAGTGAAAAGGATTCCGCCGGGTCTGATTTTCTCGAAAGCCTTGGCGTTCAGCTTGCGATAGCCGATCAATCCATTCTTAAGAGCCGAACGATGTTTGGCGAATGCCGGAGGATCAAGAATGATGAGGTCGTAATGATTTTCCGGCATGTCTGCAAGGAATTTAAAAGCATCGACGGCATGGGTCTTATGACGCGAATCATCAGGGAAATTGAGAGCAATGTTGGCGTCAGTCAGGGCTGCCGCTTTAGCAGAAGAATCTACTGAATCTACGCTCAAAGCTTCGCCCCGCATGGCATAGACGGAGAAGCCGCCGGTGTAGCAGAACATATTGAGCACCTTTCTTCCCTTTGCGAACTTTTCAAGCAGTGAGCGGTTTTCACGCTGATCAACGAAGAAACCTGTCTTTTGTCCCTTAAGCCAGTCAATATTAAACTGGAGTCCATTCTCGATTGCGATATTGCCATCGAATGACCCTATCAGATAATCATTATGAGGGTCGAGACGCGCCTTGAAGGGGAGGGTTGTCTCACTTTTGTAATACACATTGCGTATATTGATTTCAGGAAGGCGGGTGAGAGCTTCAGCAATCACATTCCTTTCGAAGTGCATGCCGGGTGAGTGAGCCTGCATTACGGCAGTGTCGCCATAAATATCGACTACGAGTCCCGGAAGGAAATCACCCTCGCCATGGACAAGACGGAAGCAATTATTATCGGGACGGATAAGACCTAACGACCGACGCAACTGCGCGGCATTCGAAAGGCGATGGAAATAAAAATCGTCCGGCAGAGTCTCAGTGTCAAACTCCAGAATACGCACAGTGATGCTTCCGATCTGATAATGACCGATTCCCAGAGTTCTGCCATCTGCAGAGCGCACGATTGCATAATCTCCTTCCTCCGGATTGCCGTTAATTCGGGCTATTGCTCCGGAGAAGACCCAGGGGTGATGACGGAGAAGAGATTCCTCTTTTCCCGGTTTAAGATATATTTCGCAGATATTCATTACTATTGAAGGAGTTGAATGAAGGGGTTGAAATTACTTATTTGAAGAGTCGGATAATATCCATTCCGTTTGCGTATAGGAGAAGAAGGATGAGGATCGTCATGCCTGCGATCTGAGCTCTTTCCATAAACTTATCGCTCGGTTTGCGACGGAAGATGATCTCATAAAGCAGGAACAGGACATGACCTCCATCCAGCGCAGGAATGGGGAGAATATTCATGAAAGCCAAAGCCACAGAAAGGAACGCTGCAATATTCCAGAATGCGATCCAATCCCATTTTTCCGGGAAGATAGAGCCGATGGAGCCGAATCCGCCTATTGACTTGGCGCCTTCCTTAGTGGCTACGAGCTTCATTGACTTAGCGTAAGAGGTCAGTTTGTCAGTGCCCATCTGCACTCCTCTCGGAATGGCTGCAAGGAGAGAATATTGCTTTTCTTCAGCCGGATAAAATTTGGTGATATCCACTTCAAGTCCCACACCCATTTTATTCCCTTCAGAAAGTCTGACCGGAATCTGAAGAGTGTCTTGAGCGGATTCTGCACCGCGCACGACGGTCAGTGTGACGTCAGCCTCCTTCACATTCTTCTCCTTCTTCAGGCGTTCTGCTTCTGAAGCAAGAGTAGACTGGAATTCAAACAGAGAGGGGGTGGGGATAGAATCAATTGCAATAATGCGGTCGGCTGACAAAATGCCTGCTTTGTCAGCGCCCTCACCCTTCATTACCTGAGTAACTTGGGTCGGCAGGCGATAAGTCAGGAAGTTGAATGGAACGTCGCCTTTCTTCTGCTCCTCTTCGAGCTGGAATATAAACTTTTCAGGGATAGCGATCGTGACAGTATCCTTATGATCGCGAAGCACCTTTACATTGCTTGCCTGAATCATATCCATAATTGCATCAGCCGGGTAATCCAATGGTTTCCCGTCGGCGCTAAGAGGGATATCACCATCGCGGAATCCTATCTTATGAGCTGCAGGAGAGTAAGCCATTCCGAGATCGGCATTCTTAAAAGGAACATATTTTTCTCCAGTAGCATAGACTATTCCTGCATATATAAGAATTGCAAGAAGGAAATTGAAGAGAACGCCTCCGATCATAATCAGCAATCGCTGCCACGCCGGTTTGGAACGGAATTCCCATTCCTTAGGTTCTTGCTTCATCTGCTCGGTATCCATCGACTCGTCGATCATTCCGGCTATTCGGCAATATCCACCGAGAGGAATCCATCCGATTCCATACTCTGTGTCACCCCAGAAAGAGGTCTTTTTCTTTTCATTCGCAGACTCTTTAACTTCAGATACTGACACGCCGGAGTCCGATGAAGGATTATTCTCCGACTGCTGATCATTCTTTTTCTTCTTTCCGATTTCATGATGCGAGCCAAAGAAACCATAATATTTACCCGGCTTCCATTTGAAAATTTCGGTCAGAGGGTCAAAGAAAATATAGAATTTCTCCACCTTTGTTCCAAATAATCGAGCAAAGAAGAAGTGTCCGAATTCATGAATAATAATCAGGAAGCCGAGAGCGAGAATAAGTTGAACTGCTTTTATCAAAAATGTGTCCATGTTCAAAAAAGAAAGGCTTTCAGTCAGAATATCATGTCTCCTGGATATTCATAATATAGAGACATATATAATCAGGAAATGCCATTAACTATTATATGTTACTATTATAGGAGGGTAAAATTAAAGTAAGGAAGATTGCGCCATCCGGGTCGCCTCTTCGTGAGTATTAATAAGATCTTCCAGAGAAGGCTCAGAGATAAAATCAATCTTATCCATAGCATTCCTTGCCAGATCCGCCATTCCTGTGAAAGATATTTTTTGCTCAAGAAAAGCTACGACTGCCACTTCATTGGCAGCATTCAGTATGCAGGGCAGGTTGCCACCTTTCCCGATAGCCTCGAATGCAAATCCGAGGAGAGGGAAGCGTTCGAAATCAGGGGCTTCGAAGGAGAGGTTGGCAAAATGGGGAAGTTGCATCGGAGGGGCGGGAGAGAAGATGCGATGCGGATAAGTAAGAGCATATCGGATCGGGAGGTGCATATCGGGTGTGCCCAACTGCGCTTTCACTGATCCATCAATAAATTCTACCATCGAATGGACAATCGATTGCGGATGGACGAGAATTTCAATTTTCTCAGGCGGGCAATCGAAGAGCCATCGAGCCTCCATCATTTCAAAACCTTTATTCATCATGGAAGCAGAATCAATAGTGACTTTCGCACCCATACTCCAATTCGGGTGGCGCAGAGCCATTTCCGGGGTGATGGACTCCATCTGTTGGCGAGAAAAAGTGCGGAAAGGTCCGCCGCTGGCAGTGAGGTATATTTTGCGAGCCTCAGCACCGGATTCACCTTGCAGACATTGGAAAATGGCAGAATGCTCGGAATCTACGGGAAGCAGAGAGACATTATGTTGCTTTACGAGCTCGGAAATAATACTTCCTCCGACCACGAGAGTCTCCTTATTTGCAAGCGCGATGTCTTTGCCCGCTTTGATTGCATTGATGGTCGGGAGCAGACCGCTATATCCCACAAGTGCAGCAAGCACGACATCAACATTATCTCCGCAACCTGCTTCATTCAGAGCCTGCGTTCCGGCTTCGACTTTTACAGGAATATCCGACATAAGTTCACGCAGAGGAGCCGCGAGCGACTCATCAGCAATGATGACCTTATCAGGACGAAATTTATGTGCCTGCTCGGCGAGCAGACGATAATTTCTGCCGGCGGTCAGGACAGAAGCTCTGAAAAGATCAGGGCGTTCTTCAATTATGTCGAGCGTCTGGGTGCCGATACTACCGGTCGATCCCATGACAGCTATATTCTTCATTATAAACTTTTTGGTTAAATATTTATAGATTACGACGAACAATCACGGTTCCGTCTCATTTCCCGAATCATCCTTCAGTTCTTTCGGCAGATTAGACTCCGGCGCGGAAGGGGGAGGAGATAAATGGCGATGGGAATTTATATAGCCGTAAGGCTTTAAGGGGATGCCATTATGCCATAGTTCAATGCTGACTTCAGTGGCATTCCTTACACCCGGAGTCCGGGACAGAGAAAGGATTTCGCCCCCGGAAATGATGTCGCCCTGAGCCACGAGAGGAGACCCAAGTCCCGAATATCGGCTCGTAAATCCATTATCGTGCTGGAGAATAATGGAAAAGCCTCCGGAAGCATCATCATAATATCTGGCGATGACAACTCCGTCTGCCATTGCCATAACTGAGGTGTTGGCGGGAAGGATCATGACAGCCTTATCGCTTCCCCGGGATTCCTGAGTCTGCACTCCATCCTCTGAGACGGGATAAAAGAGCATTCCTTCTGCAGCCATAGAAGATCGGACAGAAGAGATATTAAACTTTTCACGATTTTGCATCCTGCTGACGAAACGCTTTTCCTCTGCCGATGCCGGCAATAACGAGTCGTAGGGGAGGCGGGAGGAGAGGGGAGATGATGTCAGGGAGTCATTACCTGCGTAATCAGGATCCAGAAGATTGATTATATTCGCCAGATAAGCCTGATTCATGAGATATTTTTCATTCAGATCCTCCACTTTGAGGAGAGCTTCCTCAGTCATGGTGCGTTCCGACTCTTGAAAATATCCCGGGATAAGAGTTTTGGCAGGAGTCAGCAAAACAAAAAGAAAACCCAGAAAGACCGAAATAATACCCAAGGACAAGCCAAGAACACACAATTTGAGCGGAGTCAGCGACCATGAAGCCATAGACTCAAGAGTGTTTTCGTCCTCGATGATTATTTTGTATTTTCTGTGAACTCTCATCACTTACATATATAAGGTGTAAGAAGGCGTCCTGCCAATATGCGAAGTTACAAAATCTAACTCAAAATACAAAATTTGTTAACTTTAATTTGAACCAAAAAAAGGTAAGTGATGTTATTAAGATAGATTTCACTGATGCAGAGATTCAAAACGAAAAAAAATCCACATCATGAAATCGACAACACAAAAACTATATTTACGAAACACATTATTAATTCTAAAAAAGTTTGTTATGAAAGCTAAATCTGTTTACTCAATGTTGGCACTCGCAGCCGGAGCAATGGCTCTTACACAGAGTGCTAAGGCGCAGGAAGTCGTCTATTCAGACGAGACAGTCTCAGTCACTGAGTTTACCTGTGATCCTAAGACACACTACAGCTCTAATTGGCGCGACAATTGGTTTATCCAGATCGGCGCAGGTATCAATCAGCCATTTGTAGAGCGTACACAGTCCGGAAAAAACAATTACAATACTGTAGACCGCAAGCTTATGACTGCTACGTATAACTTCGGTTTCGGTAGATGGTTCTCACCTTACTTAGGATTCCGTATTAACGCTCTTGGCGGCGCTCTTCACTGGGACACTCCGACAGACGCTGCAGGATTGAATGGCTGGAGCCGCGGCAAGCACGTGAATCTTAACGCAGAGTTGATGTGGGATATGTTCAACTCATTCGGCGGAGTTAATCCCGATCGCGTATTCAGCATCATTCCCTTCGTAGGTATCGGTGGCGATTATATGTGGGATATCCGCGATTCACAGGGCAATGTTCCCGCAGCAACAAATGTGAAGCGTTACAAATCTGATGCATATAAGACCAGCAGCTGGACGCTTCCTGTGACAGCAGGTCTTCAGTTCCGCTTCCGTCTCTGCAAATATGTTGATTTCTTCGCAGAAGCAAGAGCATCCTTCTATGGCGATAACTTCAACAACGTAGTAGTCGGCGATGCAGTAGAAGCAAACGTATCAGTACTCGGCGGTTTCAACTTCAACATCGGCGGACGTGATTGGAAGGCATATAATGAATGTGCATCACTTTCACAGATTGCAGCCCTCAACAACGAAGTCAACGCACTCCGTGGTCAGGTATTGGCAGCTGATCAGACAATCGCAGGTCTTCAGAGTCAGCTTCCCTGCCCCGAACCTAAGGTTGTGACAGCAGCTCCCGTAAGCAATGTTCCTCTCATGAGCACAGTGCGCTTCACAATTGATTCAGCAGTCATCTCACCTGAAGAAGAAGTTAATGTCTACAACATGGCAGAATGGCTTAAGGCTAATCCTAAAGAGAATGTTCTCGTAGTCGGCTATGCAGATAAGGACACCGGCACATCAGAGTACAACCTCCAGCTCTCACAGGAACGTGCAGATGCAGTAGCTGATATGCTCGTCAACAAATACGGTATCGCTAAATCACGTCTCACAGTTAAGGCAGACGGCTCATCAGTTCAGCCTTACAGCACAAATGACTGGAACCGTATCGTAATCTTTACTCAGGACAAGTAAAACAGATCGGCTATAAAGCGAACATACAATTTATAGACAACAAAAATGAAGAAGCGCTCCGCGAAATGCGGGGCGCTTTTTTTGATGTTGTCGGAGGTCGCTTCTCCGGAAAGTGTTATGGGGGTAGGAGAGTGAAGAAAGAGGTGGAAAAATATGTTGTTGAGCAGGTATTGCGGAAAAAAATAAAAAATGTCAGAATTTTGTGTTGAAATACTTTGGTGGAATAAAAAAAGATTATAATTTTGCTTTTGAAACTCAACGGGACCGCATACCGAACCATGAAAACATAGCAGAATGCGGAATCCAAATTGAAACAATAACACAACCCATAAATCTAAACTAAGATTAACATGAACATTAATGAAATTCTGGCTGATCTTGAAGCCAAGCATCCCGGCGAGAAGGAGTACCTTCAGGCTGTAAAAGAAGTTCTGCTTTCAGTAGAAGATGTCTATAATCAGCATCCCGAGTTCGAAAAAGCACGTATTATCGAGCGTATGGTAGAGCCGGATCGTATCTTTACATTCCGTGTGACTTGGATCGACGACAAGGGAGAAGTTCAGAATAACATCGGCTATCGCGTACAGTTCAACAACGCAATCGGTCCCTACAAGGGCGGTATCCGTTTCCACGCTTCAGTCAATCTTTCAATTCTTAAGTTCCTCGGTTTCGAGCAGACTTTCAAAAATGCGCTCACTACACTCCCGATGGGTGGTGGCAAGGGTGGTTCAGACTTCAGCCCCCGTGGCAAGAGCGATGCAGAAATCATGCGTTTCTGTCAGGCGTTCATCCTCGAACTTTGGCGTAACCTTGGTCCTGACCGCGATGTTCCGGCAGGAGATATCGGCGTAGGCGGCAGAGAAGTCGGCTATATGTATGGCATGTATAAGAAACTCGCTCGCGAGAATACCGGTACATTTACAGGCAAGGGTCTGAGCTTCGGCGGTTCACTTATCCGTCCTGAAGCTACAGGTTTCGGTGCGCTCTACTATGTAGTAAACGTACTTAAAGACCTCGGCACAACTATCGAAGGCAAGACAATTGCTATCTCAGGCTTCGGCAACGTAGCATGGGGTGCGGCAACGAAGGCTACAGAACTCGGTGGTAAGGTTGTCACTATCTCAGGTCCCGACGGATATATCTATGATCCCGCAGGTCTTGACAACGAAAAGATTGCATACATGCTCGAACTTCGTGCATCAGGCAATGATGTCGTAGCTCCCTATGCAGAGAAATTCCCCGGCAGCACATTCTATCCCGGCAAGAAACCCTGGGAGCAGAAAGTTGACATCGCGCTTCCCTGTGCTACACAGAATGAGCTCGGCGGCGAAGATGCAAAGCAGCTTATCGAAAACGGCGTTATCCTTTGCGCAGAAGTTTCCAACATGGGATGTACACCCGAAGCAATCGATGCCTTCATCGAAGCTAAGATTCCTTATGCTCCCGGTAAGGCTGTCAACGCAGGTGGCGTAGCAGTTTCAGGTCTTGAAATGACTCAGGACGCAGAGCACCTTATGTGGACTGCAGAAGAGGTAGACGCAAAGCTTCATCAGATCATGAACTCTATCCATGCTGCTTGCGTATATTATGGTGTTCAGCCTGACGGCTACATCAACTACATGAAGGGTGCGAACATCGCAGGCTTCATGAAGGTTGCAGACGCAATGCTCGGTCAGGGTATCATCTGATCCCTAACAGATCCGACACTTAAAGAGACATAATAATTTTGTCATAAAGAAGGGTCCGACTCATCAGAGCCGGACCCTTTTCGTTGATTTTTATAATCTGCCCGAGGGTTATTTCATAAACATCTTCACGCGATTCCATTTGCCATCGAGAGCATCCGGAACGCAGTCGATCTCTTCGGGCTGCTTGAAGACATCAAACTTGGATTGACTCCAGATGAAGGGGAGCTGGCGGATGGGGGCAGTGCCGAACTTCATCCAGAATGAGGTCTTTTCTCCATTGATATCCGGCTTTCTGGAAAGATTCTTCAGAGTGTCGAGAATAAGCTCCCTTGAGAAAGCCTTGGCATCGACCGAACCGTCCGGGCGTACACGGGGCATTTCGGTTGTGCCGTAGCCAAGATCCCATCTGCCGTAGATAGAGAGGGGTTCGCGATCCTCAGTATAAGTGATAAGGGCTTTTGAGGAGTCCATATCCTTCACTGTGTCGAGGCGTTCCCAGAGCTGATTGCGTCGCATCGGGCGCAGATTCATGCTTTCCAATTCATAGCCCACCCAGAAGCTGACAGGCTGATTGACTCCGAAGATATGTGTCGGAGAAATCAGATGATGATCATAGTCGAGATGGTTTGACTCATAACCTGTAGAATCCTTTATCGTGATGGATTTTCCATCGCATTTGAAAAGCACGAAGCGGGCATAACTCATATCGAGCAGACCGATCTCACCCGTGTTGGCGTCAATGATATGATAGCCGTTGAGGTAAGTGCCGGTGTTATCGAGAGAGCAATAATCATAGAACTCGTCGATATTTCTCGAGAATTGCTCGGCGGCTGCCGAACGATAAGTGAGCCAGACGCCGAGCACCTTCGGCTCGTTGTAGAGATCAACGTGAGTTGTCTCATTAAAACCGATGCCATTTCCGTTGAATCCGAAATCAGTGTTTGATCCGAATTGTCCCGGGCAGTTCGCATTCTGGGTGACGAAGTCATCCCCGATGCAATATGTGACTGCGCACGACTGCGCCCAGAAGCAGCACCAGGAGTTATGGGTCCAGAACACATTTCCGTCCGGCATCATCTTTGTAAAGGCAGTGCAATGGTCCGGCTTCTCTTCGGGAGAAATTTTCTTGGCTTTGCCGTAGCCCATCACGAGTCCGATCTTATCTCCGACCGCGTCAAAGAGGTCATATTGAGAATTGATGAAGATCACATCCAGGAAAGAGAGGGGAGTGTCGTCATATCCGAGTTTACTCTGTTCGGCGGGGAAAGAGGAGAGGAGAAGATCGGAGAACTGCACATCCTTACGAGGTTCGGCACCGATTGCTCCTTCATAGATTCCGAGCTGACGGAACATCAGACGCATGATTTTCTCCACCATTACGTCGCTCTTCCGCTTATCGACCCAATCGCATAGATAATTATAATTCTCGACGATCGCCTCTCCGCAGGCTGACAGATATTCCGGCTTGACATCGACATTCACGTTGTCGGCTGGAGTAGATCCGATCAGGAAGTTTTTCCAGGAGTTATTGCGGGTGGCGAGAATAGTCTTCCCTGTTTGTACTTTACCCTGAATATAACCGGCGTTATATTCATTCTGGTAGATGCTTACATTAGGATTCTGCGCATAGATAGCGTAGTTCCAGTTATTGTCCACACACTGTGCGAATCCGCAGGAATATTCGTCGAGCACGAATTGAGTGGCGGGTGTATTTTTTAAATTTGGGGTGTATTTAGCCATGACTTTAATCTTTAATTAAGTAAGTATAAAGAGTATGTTAACCTTTAAAACTGAAATAATGAATAATCAAATTTAAGTGCTTTTCTCAGTTTTTCGGATTCCTCACACTTACTTATTCCATAAACATTTTAACGAGATTCCAATTGCCGTCGATAGCATCAGGAATACAATCTATCTCCTCAGGCTGTTTGAACTTAGCCCACTTTGATTCCGACCAGATGAAAGGAGTTCCATCCAGATAAGCCGAACCGAATTTCATCCAGAAACTTGTCTTTGTTCCATCCTTGCTCGGCTTCATGCTGAGAGAAGCGAGCACCTTCTTGATTTCGGAAGTAGAGAACGCCTTTGCATCGATCGATCCGTGAGGCTGATAGCGCAGGAACTCGGATGTACCATAGTTCTTGTCCCAGCGTCCGGCGATAGAGATAGGTTCGAGGCTGGAGTTGAAAGTGACGAGAGCTTTCGCGCTCTCCATGTCATGGACATTTGGAAGATTGCGATAGAGCTGATAACGGCGTTTCGGGGCTCCGTCGATAGTCTGCAATTCCCTCCAGATGCGCTTATAGGAAGGGTCGTTGCAACCAAGGACGTGCGACTCGCTGACCATGTGATGATCATAATCGAGGAAAGTCGGCTTATAGCCTGTAGAATCAGTCACTGTAAGTTTTTCGCCGTCACCCTTGAAGAGTGCGAAGCGAGCGTAACTCATATCAATCATGCCGAACTCACCCTTATATGCGTCGACGAGCATGTAGGCATTAAGATAAGTGCCTGTGTTGTCGAGGCTCACATAGTCATAGAACTCATCAATCGACTTTGCGAAAGACTCGGCGGCAGCTGCGCGCCATGTCAGCCAGATGCCGAGAGTCTTAGATTCATTATAAAAATAAGTCTCGGTGGTCTCGTTGAAGCCTATTCCATGTCCGTTAAAGCCGAAGTCGGTGTTTGACCCGAACTGCCCGGGACAGAATGAATTCTGGGTCAGGAAGTCATTGCCGATGACGTAGGTCATGGCGCAGGATTGAGCGAAGAAGCAACACCATGAAGTGTGGACCCAATAGATTTCGCCATCTTCCATTTTCTTCACAAACCCTGTGCAGTGACCCGGTTTGAGCTTCAGATCATGGCAACCATCTTTAAGTGTATGCTCCGCGTCATCCTTCTCAACTTTATTAAACGCGACGCCGAGGGGTTTGGCGATAGCATCCCAGAGATCCATCTGCGCATTGATGAAATAAATGTCGATAAAAGTAAGAGGGTCATTGCCGGAATGCATTTTGGCATCCTCGGGATCCATGTTGTCAAGAAGGAGATCCTCAAACTTCACCTCTTTTAGGGGCTCCTTGTCGGCGGCGCCATGATAGATTCCGAGCATACGGAACATAAGGCGGATAATCCCTTGGGTTTTGGAATCAGCCTGATTTTTGCGAGCCCAATCGCAAAGATAATTGTAGTTTTCCACGAGTGCGTCTGTGGCAATCTGAACTCCACCTTCGGGAGGAGTCACTGAGTCTGCGCCGGGACCCTCATCGAGCACATACCATCGCCAGGTATTATTACGTGTAGCTTTGATAAGATGATTTGTCTGCACTTTACCCTGCACATATCCGGCATTATATTCATTCTGATAAATGCTGACATTCGGATCCTGAGCGTAGACGGCAAAGTTCCAGTTGTTGTCGACACACTGAGCATAACCCTTCGTGTACTCATTCAGTACGAACTCCTCAGGCTGCGTGTTTTTAAAATTAGGACTATACATAACTTTGTTTTTGATTGTTTGGAATCTTCAGTTGAGATGGGGAAAGGGGAGTTTACCCGTTCCCGCTCTCAACCTTTGATTCAATTAATGAATATAAAATAGAGAAATTCTTTATTTGCTTGTTCTCATTTATTTGGATGACGCCGTAGTGTCCGCTTCGGGAGTTGCAACGACTTCATTCTTTTTCCCCTTCTTGCGGATATCGGAATAGATCATATAGATGATGACTGCGATTACAGCAAGGATACACATATAGAAGCACAATCTGAACGCTATGATCGGGTGAGTCTGGGTAGAAGTGTGGAAGAGTTTCGCGATGCCGTCGATGATAAACGGAGCGACCACATTTCCGATAGAGTCCATAGAGGCGAACCATGCGAGGGTGAGTGTAAGGGCTATACGACTTGAGGCTACGGAGAGCTTATTGTAGTAATAAGGCTGGGCGATGCCATAGAAATAAGTGGCGATGAGGATTCCGAGGCCAACGATTATAACGTCGCTCCAGAAGGTCATCAGTCCGAATCCGACTGCAATGCAGACGATCGCGACAATCGCCACTTTATTCTTCAGGAAGCGTAGACACCAGTTAAGGGTATAACCGGAAGCCATAATGCCGAAGAAGAGAATTGAGGTCAGATCTCCTGCTGTCGAAGAATTGGAATAGCGGAAGGGGAGATAGAGGCTGATGGCTGCGATGACGAGTGTGATGAAGAAATAGAATGCGCAGTATCTTACGAGCATACCGATATTCACCTGCTCGGAGAACTTATAATGCACCTTTTGATTGCCCTGATCAGCCGACTTACGGATCTGAGAGGGTTCCTTGATATACTTTCCGAATCCTTTGGCGAAAAACAAAGGCACGATCGGGAGCAGATATATCATAAATGGGAGACGCCAGTCGATCTTAGCGAGATAACCGGTAGCGACAGTGCAGCCCATAAGTACGAGATTGAGTGTGGCTGAAGTGTAGCCATACTGAGCTGTTCGCTTCTTGCCATCGAAAAGGTCGGCGATGAATGCAGTCGAGAGGGGGCTCAGGATGCCAGCCGCGATCCCTATGAGGAAACTCAGAATAATAAGAGTTATCATATTCGGCACGAAGAAAAAGAGGATTCCGCATACGCCATAGAACAGACATGTCCAGAATGTCAGTTTATTATTATTGAAGCGTGTGCCGATCCAGCCGCCGAGGAATACGAAAGGAATGGCGGCGAAGTTCGGTCCGACTTCAAGGAGCTGGGATTCAAGCGCTGATGTACCCGGGAAGATTCTTGTAAGGTCGCCCATTATGGGAGAAATGGCAAGCCCCGGGATTGATGTACAGATAAAGATAATGTACAAATTCAATACTGCCCAAAATGGCAAGGTATTGGTGCCGTAGCCGGATTTAATACGTAACATAGTTCCATAATTTAAGTGGTGTATAAAAGGGTTGATGAACTCACATTAAGCAACGAATCTGATTCTGCTTAAAAAGTAAAAGCTATCTGAGTCTGAATCCTGCTGTCGTGGGCGCCTCTGATATTCCAGGTCTGGCGGTGACCCCAGAGATATTCAATACCAGCCTGCAGCCAACTATTGATATTATAGAAGCAGTTGACAGCCCCATAAAGAGCATACTTATAATTTTGGCTCTCTTCGAGCGCATTGCAATACTCTCCCACTTTCCAGATTCTTGATTCGGAGAACATGGCGTTGAATTGCCATTTCGAATTAGGTTGGAAAGTGACGCCGACATTCGCGCCCATCATAGGGGACGCCGACATTTTGCCCGGATGGGCATCATCGGGGATAAAACTGACGGGGTGTCCGGCTATATCCTGAATATAAGCTCCGATTCCTTTGCCGTAGGCTACCTGATAATAGAAAATCCATCTCGGATCAGGGGAGAGATTGCCTGAGAGCATCACGCCCCACCCTGCAAGATGGCGTGTCTTATTCGCTACGAGATCACGATAAGCGAAATTTCTGAGCATACCCGAGACGCGGATGCGATTGTTGGGGGAGAAAGTGTATTCCACCCAAGCGGGGATATCGGGGACAAGCTGTTCGGCATCTCCATAGTCAGCAACCTGCTTTCCGTCAAAAACCGGGTAATCCTTGCCACGATAATATCCTTTGGAAGAATAGAACGTCGGCATGTCTATGCCGATTGCATATCGGAATCCATGATAGGAAGGAGACTTATAGGAGATTTCATAGCTTACAGCCGACACACATCCCGAGGGACCCTCCGGATCGATTGTCGGAGGCTGGCATGCGTAGTCATCCTGGAAGAGAGTCAGTTTCATACCGGCAGTGAAATTGCGCCAGCTCACATACGCCCTCTGCAGCACGACATTATTATTGATTCCATTTGTGCCGACCTTGATATAGCCCGAAATTTCGTTGGGTGTACCTGCCAAGCCGACAATCTGCATGTCTACGGCTCCGTTAAGCGGATTGATGTAAAAATCCCCTTTCTTTCCGGCTACAGCCGGCACGGGAATCTGCGAGGTGACAAAACTTATTCCCGCGCCATCCTGCTTATAGAGGTTATTGCCGATATCGAATCCGAGGATCGGATTGATTTCGCCGCCGATAGTCAAAATAAACTTATTATCGGCAGTGCGGACTACAAACTTAGGGGTCGGGATGGCTGATGCTTCCACCGGACGAGACTTCTTAAGAATAGATGCAACTTCCGGAGAAGTCTTCTCAAATCTTAGACCCCTCTCTGGCACATCCTTGCTTACACTATCAGCTCTTTCAGCTGCTCCCATAGAAATCGGAAATAACCCCGAAATTATGGCTGTCATAAATAAGTAATTGTGTTTCATAGCAAAACGTGGTTAAGGATTTTAAATAATTTATAAACATTGAAAAGATTCAAAAGTTCGGTGAAGAGGATAAGTAGTTTCTCAAAATGATATAAATTTGGTAATATAAAAGCAATATGAAAAGACTATATTTGGTGAAATACTAATTTTTAATGGTAAAGGAAAGTGTCAAAATGTGGTATTTTAGAGAATATCAATAGGGACAAGCAATTAATTCAAATTGGAAGTCAGTGAAATTCATAAATTTATTTAAAATATAGAGGGGTAAAACTATCCGGTGAATTCGGTGTTAGATAAGTAAGTAATGAAAATAAACGATATGAAGTTAGAAATGACAATTTGCTTAGTTTAGTTAAAATTTCATTTCAAGCATACAAACCGAGAAAGAAAAAACTGAAAGAACCCTCTAATACAATAGGCTTATGAAATACGTATCCAACGGTCGGGGATCAATTCCATTGATCACGATGATAGCACTTTTATCCATCTCACTCGTCGTGAATCTTCCGGGTCTCGCGGTCTCACCTCTTATGGGCAAACTTGAAGACCTGTTTCCTCATTCATCGCAGCTTGAGATTCAATTGCTGACGCTATTGCCGAATCTTGTCATTATTCCCATGATACTTCTTTCGGGGAAAATAACGAGTCTGAAGAATCAGAGTATAATTTTAGGGATAGGACTATGTATTTTTCTATTCTCAGGTGTGTTATATTGTTTTGCCGACAGCATGCCGATGCTGATAGGCTTAGGTGCGCTTCTGGGTATAGGATGCGGACTGATAGTGCCGATAGCCGCCTCCATATTGTCGGAATGGTTTTATGGCAGGGAACGGGTAAAGGTATTGGGCTATAAATCCGGCACGTCGAATGGAATCGTAATCCTCGCTACGATCTTCGTCGGATGGGCGGCAGATTATAGTTGGCATGCTGCGTTCACGGTATATCTCGTGCCGATTATTCCATTGCTCCTTCTCCCCTTTATGACAAATTCATTTATATCGAAGCATATTCGTCCGGAGACACCGAAGCAGATTATGGAGACTGCGATGAAAGATGAGAAAGGTCATACAGGAGGCAGAAAAGCATCATCAATCTCATTCAAGCATCCGATTTATACATTGATGGGGTTGATACTCCTATACATCGGGTTGACTGCAACGTCGATGGTGTTTACCTACTATCTGCCCTTCACAATGAAGCATTATGGATTGGCATCCTCTGAAGTAGGCATAGCGACAGCAATGTTTTATGTGACTGCGATGTTGGGTGGATTTTCGCTTGCTCCATATTTGAAACTGACGGATAAGACGGCGCTATATGTCTGTATCCTCACAATGCTGGTCGGTCTGCTCGTACTCGGGATTTTCCATACGCTTCCGAGCTACATAGTGGGTGTGTTGCTAATCGGTCTGGGATATGGGTTTTTCCAACCTATTATCTATAACAAGACCACTCAGATTGCTCCGACGAAAGCTGATGCCACTAAGTTCTTTTCCTATACACTTGCAGGGAATTATATAGCGATCTCATGTTTGCCTGTTGTCGTAGAGTTTTTCCAATGGGTATTCCATAATCATACAGCAGACTTCCCGTATTTTCTTAATGCGGGGATACTCGGAGTAATCTTTATCATAGGGTTGATAAAGAGACGTTCCTTTGTCTGGCAGACTCAGAAGTAGGGGGATACTCCGCCCGCTTCGTGTGATGATGCATGAGGGGGGAGATAGTTACTCCTTCTCCATGAGTTCGAGGAGTCGCATCTCGGCGGCATCAATCTCATCTATGAGCGCCTGCATGCGTTCGCCAGCCTTTACTATTTCCTGCGGAGGCATTGAGCCGGAAGACATTGCCTCTTCAAGTTCCCTTTTTTCTTTCTCCAGGTCAGGGAGGTGCTTTTCAAGCTCCTCCTTTTCTTTTTTCTCCTTGAAGGATAGGCGTGGAGCGCGTTCAGTCTTCGGTTTTAAAGGAATGGCGGTTTTCTCTTTAGCAGTTGGAGCGGCAGCGGCAGCCTCAGCCTGACGGCGCTCCTTTTCCTCCTCGCGCACGCAATGGCGATATGTGGAGTAATCTCCCGGGAAGTCTCTTACGATTCCATCCCCCTTGAATACGAAGAGATGATCTACTATGCGATCGAGGAAGAATCTGTCGTGACTGATGACAATCACACACCCCTTGAAATTGACGAGATAATCCTCAAGAACCGTCAGAGTGACTATATCCAGGTCATTCGTCGGTTCGTCGAGAATAAGGAAGTTCGGACTTCTCATCAATACAGTAGCGAGATATAATCGTCGGCGTTCTCCTCCTGAAAGTTTATGGATATATTTCTGTTGAGTGGTAGGTGAGAAGAGGAAATGAGAGAGGAACTGAGAGGCTGTCAGAGTGGTCTTCTCATCAATCTTCACTGTCTCTGCAATTTCGCGGACAGCATCAATCACCTTTTTACGCTCATCGAAGTCAGTCATGCCCTCCTGAGAATAATATCCGAATCGCACGGTCTGTCCGATATCAAAATGTCCGGAATCGGGTGATAGAATACCTTGCAGGAGCTTGATGAAAGTGGATTTTCCGGCACCGTTATTGCCGACAATCCCGACTTTCTCATATCTGGCGAAAGTATAATTCCAGTTGTCGAGAATCTTGATATCGCCGAAAGATTTGGAGACATTGTGAGCTTCAAAGATTTTCGAGCCTATATAAGAGGAGCTGACATTAAGCTCCACCTGCTTCTCGGAGAGATTGATATGACTTTTCTTTTCGAGCTGATGGAAATTATCTATGCGATATTTAGCCTTCGACCCTCGCGCCTGCGGCTGTCGGCGCATCCATTCGAGTTCTGTGCGGAGAAGGTTTTTCACCTTTGCGAGTTCGGCGCTAAGATTTTCCATCCGTTCCTGTCGCTTACGTAGGTAATAATCGAAATTACCGTCATAAGAAAAGACCTGTTCGCGATCAATCTCAATAATCTTATCGCAGACCTTGTCAAGGAAATATCTGTCATGAGTCACCATAAGGAGAGTGACTCTTTTGCGGGTCAGATAATTCTCGAGCCATTCGATCATTTCTATATCGAGATGGTTGGTCGGTTCGTCGAGAATAAGTAAGTCCGGTTCGGAGAGAAGCACCTTCACCAAAGCTGCTTTTTTCACCTGTCCGCCCGATAATTCTCCCATTTTCTGCTCCATGTCGCGCAGGTTGAATTGGAATAGCATCTGTCTGGCGAGATCCGGACCGTTAAAGTCATCGGAATCGCGTCGCAATGGTGTCGCATAATCGAGTAGGGTCTGCTCCGGATCGAAAGAAGGTTGCTGTTCGAGATAGCCGACTCGGATTCCATTACGGAAAACGATGTTGCCGGAATCATAGTCCTCCTTGCCGGCGATGATATTGAGGAAAGTGGTTTTTCCTGCGCCGTTTTGTGCGATAAGTCCTATTTTATCCCCTTCATATATGCCGAGGGTGACGTCGGCGAAGAGCATTCTGTCGCCGATAGACTTGGTGAGATTTTCGATCTGGAGGTAGCTGACCATTTTGGGGTGAAGGGTTAGAATTAAAAAGATAGGATGATGCGCCAATCAGGGGCACACCATCCTATTATATGCTTTGAATATTATCTTCTGAAACGGGATGAAGTGATCAAAGAGCTGCGATAACTTCAATCTCTACAAGGGCTTTCTTGGGGAGCTCCTTAACGGCGAAAGCGCAGCGAGCGGGATAGACAGCCTTGAATTCTTCAGCGTAAACTTCATTCATGGGAGCGAAATATTCCATGTCTGCAAGGAACACAGTGGTTTTCACTACGTTGTCGAGAGTTGCGCCGGCTTCAGCGAGGATGTGCTTGATGTTTTCGATGCTCTGGCGTGTCTGAGCTTTGATATCGGAGGGCATTTCGCCGGTCGCGCCATTGATGGGGAGCTGACCTGACACGAAGATGAGATTACCTGCCTGCACAGCCTGACTGTAGGGACCGATAGCTCCGGGAGCTTTTGAAGAATTGATTTCTTTTTTCATGGGAAAAAGTGGTAGATATAATTATGTAAATAATTACTTGGAGCCGCGACCGGGGCTCGAACCCGGGACCTTTTCGTTACGAATGAAATGCTCTACCAACTGAGCTATTGCGGCTGATGTGCAGGAGAGTACTGCAAAGTTATTAAAAACTCCGGAAATCTGCAAGATTTATCCGGAGTTTTTTAAAAGGTTTTAAGTGGAAAATTGTTTAGAATTCGTAGTCTACGCATGCGCGGGCTGCTTTGTGCGGACCGACGATTGCGGCGGCTGCCACATGGTCGGGATGCTTGGCATAGACATCTACGTCAGCCATAGTGGGTACAATGGCAGTGAGCACCACATCCCAGTCTTCCGCCGGATTTTCATTAAGTCCGACTTCCATTGACTGCAGGCATTCTATTTTGCCGGGGAGCGCGCAAAGGGCATCTGCAAATTCCTTGGCAATTTTTCTGCGGGTTGCTGAATCGCCGTTCAGCTTGAACATTACTATATGCTTAACCATGATAAGTAAGTAATGAAAATTAAATGATATTATGGGGTATTTTTAGTCGGGATCGTTGTAGAGGCGTTTGCGTGCCTGAGCCACCTTCTCATCCGTGATATAATCATCGTAGTCCATCATCTTGTCGATTATGCCGTTAGGAGTGAGTTCAATGACGCGATTGCAGACTGTCTGGATGAATTCGTGGTCGTGGGACGCCATCAGAATTACACCCTTGAAATTCTGGAGCGTATTATTGAACGCCTGGATGGATTCAAGGTCGAGATGGTTGGTGGGGGAGTCAAGCACCAAGGTATTGGCATCCGTCAGCATCATGCGGGCGATCATGCAACGGATTTTCTCACCGCCGGAGAGGACGCTTGCTTTCTTCAATACGTCCTCGCCGCTGAATAGCATTTTCCCGAGAAACCCTTTCAGATAGATTTCGGAAGAATCCTTTGAGTACTGACACAGCCAGTCGACGAGATTGAGGTCAGTGTTGAAGAATTCGCTGTTGTCGAGGGGGAGGTAGGCGTGGGTAATGGTCTGTCCCCATTCATACTCGCCGGCATCGGCTTTGCGCTTGCCGTTGATAATTTCAAAGAGGGCAGTCATCGCGCGCGGGTCGCGGCTGAGGAAAGCAACCTTATCACCCTTTTCGATCTGGAAGTTAACGTTGTCGAAAAGAACTTCCCCATCAACAGACGCTTTCAGACCTTTAACTTCAAGAATCTTATTACCGACTTCTCTACAGGGGGTAAAGATAATACCCGGATAACGGCGCGAAGAGGGCTGGATCTCCTCAACGTTAAGTTTTTCGAGCATCTTCTTGCGGGAAGTGGTCTGCTTGCTCTTTGCGACATTGGCACTGAAACGCTGGATGAACTCAAGGAGTTCCTTACGCTTCTCCTCAGCCTTCTTGTTGGCAGCCTGCTGCTGACGCAATGCCAGCTGTGAGGACTGATACCAGAAGCTATAGTTGCCGGCGAAGAGAGATATTTTATTGTAGTCTATATCAAGAGTATGGGTGCTGACTGCATCGAGGAAGTGACGGTCGTGGCTGACAACGAGGACAGTGTTTTCAAAGTTGGCGAGATAATTTTCCAGCCATGCTACTGTCTCAAGGTCCAGGTCGTTGGTGGGCTCGTCGAGAAGCAGGTTGTCAGGATTGCCGAAGAGTGCTTTTGCAAGAAGCACACGCACTTTTTCATTGGCGCTCATATCCTTCATCAGCATATAATGGCGGTCCTCCTTGATGCCGAGTCCGCTCAGGAGAGCTGCTGCATCGCTCTCGGCGTTCCAGCCTTCAAGTTCGGCAAACTTTTCCTCAAGTTCTGCGGCACGTATGCCATCCTCATCGGAGAAATCCTCCTTTGCATATATTGCGTCCTTCTCTGTCTTTATATCCCAGAGGACAGTGTGACCGCGGAGGACAGTTTCGATAACAGTGCAATCATCAAACTCAAAGTGATCCTGCGAAAGCACTGAAAGGCGCTCGCCCGGTCCGAAAGTGACGGTGCCGTGAGTGGGGGAGAGCTGACCGGAGAGAATACGCATGAACGTGGACTTACCGGCGCCGTTCGCACCGATTATACCATAGCAGTTACCACGATTAAAAGTGAGATTGACATCCTGAAAGAGTGTTCTTTTGCCGAACTGGATGCCCAGATTATTAGTTTGAATCATGTTAATTTGAATTGTAGTGCAAAATTACAAAAAAATGGCGAAATTGGCAACTTTCTCCTCTCCCAAGGGGGTTGACGGCAATCTTAAGTGGGGAATAATCAATCAGAATGAACAAAAGAGTGTTAAATATAGTTAATGTTTTAAATAATATATCGAACTAAATTTTAGGATTGAAGATGATTGGAAAAGATTATATTTTGAGGATGGGCGGGGGATTGATTTTGTTGGCAGGAGTTGCCGGAATTATGACCTCATGCTCGGATAAAGATGGTATTCCTGCTCCGGATTTCAGCTCAAAGACTTTCACCGGGACAGCTTTGGAGCTATATTATAATGGCAAGCAGATGCCCGGGAAGACTGCCGATGTCAGACTTGCAGACGGCAAAGCGGATATTTCGTTCACTTCCACTCTCGATCTGTCGCAAGTGGAGGGCTTGGGTCTGAATGAAAAATTGGTGTGCCCCGGAGTTCTGCCGGGTAATCTGAAATTGGATTTGACTGCACCTATTACTCCCGGCAACGGGTGCTATACACTCTCCGGCTCAGGGGAGACTCAGGAGGTGAGCTACAGTTATGCCGGTGAGATATACTCCGACAAGATGGTGTTCAATCTTACGGATGTAAAGTTGAAGGTCCGGGCGTTGGCAGGGAAGGTGTTCGCTCCGGCTCCATTAAAAACAGAGTATCTGAATATTATTTCCTCTCCTTTCCATATTGTCTGGGAACTGGATCCGACGGCAGGTATTGATGTCCCCCTCAGCGGTTTGCTTGAGGCTATTGCGGTTGCTCCCATAATTCCGGTCTATAACAACACTGCCTACATGTCCGCCGCGGAGGCGTTTACTCAAGTTATAAAGACGATAGCATTACTTGATTCGGGGAATATTCCTGTGATGTATGTATCGACTCTCGGTGGAGCGGCACATATTGCCACAACCTGCGGCAATATGCTACAATATGTCCCGACTGCATCCGGACTCAACCTCTATGTAAATCCTCTCAGTCTTTATTCTCAATTTCTTCTCGCTGCTTCAAACAATAAAGATGATGCGCAATTCGATTTCGCTGCAATGTTGCATAAAGCTCCGACACGCACAGATGCCTCAGCAGGGGATGCCTCCGGCGAAATCTTCTCGCAGGAATTAAAGACAGCATTACTGAAAAGTGTGCTGACGGCTCTTGCACCACAGATTGCCGATGGAATTCCCTTGACCATCACTCCCACAGATAAAGGAGTGGCACTTTATTTCGATACTGCTACGAGTGTCCGATTCCTTAGCAATGTACTTGTCGGAATGCTTCAGAATCCTGAAATCGCGGCGGCATTACAACAGAAACTTGCTTCTCTTGAACTTCCCGGATTGACTCCCGAACAGATGCAGGCGATTCTTGCAGATCTGCCCGGATTCCTCGAAAAGACAACGCGCCTTGAACTTGGTCTGGAGCTAATCGCACAATAAGACGCCAACCAAAGAAATGAAATATACCCCAAAAGTTTTTTATCAAACTTTTGGGGTACACTTTATAATTCAAGGGTATCAATCTATTAGAGAGAGTGATATGCGACGGCGTTCGGGGTCAATGTCGATTACTTTTGCCTCTATTCTGTCGCCGAGCCTGAGGACGTCCGAGACTGCGTTGACCCGCTTGGAAGAGAGTCTGGAGATATGAATAAGTCCGTTTTCCTTGATGCCGAGGTCAACGAATGCTCCGAAGGCAGTGATGTTATTCACTTTGCCATTCACGATCTGTCCGACCGACAATTGTTCAAAACTCTCCACGGAAGGGGAGAATTCGACTGAGGCGTTTTCCACTCTCGGGTCGCGCCCCGGTTTGCGCAGTTCGGCAATGATATCCTTCATTGTCGCCACACCTCCGATCCCCTTCTCAGCCAATTTCTCTATATCTATCTTTTCAAGCAGAGAGGGGTTGGCAAGCAGTTCTTTGACAGAACTTCCTATGCTCTCAGCCATTTTCTTCACCACCGGATAGCTCTCAGGGTGTATACCTGTGTTATCCAGCGGTTGGATTCCGTCCGTTATTCTGAGAAATCCGGCACATAATTCGAAAGCCTTATCGCCGAGACGCGGCACCTTCTTCAGTTCTGCACGCGAATGGAAGGGTCCGTTAGCACTTCGATATTTCACAATATTTGATGCCAGCGAGGGTCCGATGCCGGAAATATAAGATAGTAATTTTTCAGAAGCGGTGTTCACATCCACACCGACGCTGTTGACACACGCCATTACCGTAAAGTCCAGGGCATCCTTAAGCTGGGACTGATCGACATCATGCTGATACTGACCGACCCCGATAGATTTAGGATCAATCTTCACGAGTTCTGCAAGAGGATCAATTAGACGTCGACCGATAGAGACGGCACCTCGAACTGTGACATCCTTCTCCGGGAACTCTTTGCGTGCAAGCTCGGAGGCAGAATATACGGAAGCTCCATCCTCACTGACTACATAGATTTCCTCCGCAGGCAGTATGCCTGACTTCTTAAGAAAATGCTCCGTCTCGCGAGAAGCTGTGCCATTGCCGATTGCGGCTGCGTTAAGGTGATGACGATTTACCAGACGGTTTACAATTTTTTGTGCTCCCTCAATATCATTCCGTGGGGCTACCGGATAAATCACGGCATCCTCCAGAAGGTTTCCCTGCTCATCGAGAGCCACAATCTTACACCCTGTTCGATAGCCGGGATCCATTCCCAATATTCTTCGTTGTTTTAGTGGCGGAGCAAGAAGGAGTTGACGGAGATTGCCGGCAAAAATCTCGATTGCCACCTTGTCGGCATTCTCTTTCAGTTCAGCGGAGATTTCATTTTCAACAGAAGGTCGGAGCAGACGTTTGGAGGCATCCTTTACAGCCTTTGCAATGATAGGTGTCGTAGAGGCGGAGGAACGTTGTGGGATAAACGCATTGCAAAGGTCGTCATCGAGATGAACTCCCTTCTCAGAAAGTTCATATTTGACCCTCACTAATCCCTCGCGTTCAGCGCGGCGGATAGCGAGATATTGATGAGAAGCTATTCTGCGAACTCCTGCATCAAAAGAGGAATATTGAGCTAAAGGGGAATTGCTTATTTCGGATTCCTTACCCTTCACCACTGAGGTGGCGATTCGTCCGGAATTACGAAATGCCCGGCGTGTGATGTTGCGAAGTCTTACAGATTCCGATGCCCACTCAGCAATGATATCAGACGCACCTGCAAGATCATCATCGGAGACTGAGGGGAGGTGACCTGTCATGATTTTTCTTGCGAGCGGTTCGAGTCCTTTCTCACGTGCGATAGTGGCACGCGTCCGTTTCTTCGGTTTGAAGGGAGTATATAGATCCTCTATTTCAGTGAGGGTAGCGGCATTCTCTATATGCTTTTTCAGATCGGGTGTTAACGAGCCCGCATCCTCAATTGCTTTCAAGACATAAGCGCGGCGTTCCTCCATTTCGCGCACCTGCTTCAATGCAACCTCAATGGCACGCACCTGCACCTCATCCAGAGATCCCGTCTGTTCCTTGCGATAACGACTGATAAAAGGGACGGTCGCTCCATCATCGAGAAGAGTGATGACAGCCGACACTCCCTTCAGAGAAAGTCCCAGACGCCGAGCCACCAATTCATTTATTATATTACTCATCATTGCTTACTTAAAAGATATTGCTCCGTAGAGTCAATGTAAAAATTCAGAGATGCAAAATTACAATAATACTTCCATCTAATAAAGGATAAATCGATAAATAATTTCGGGAATGAGAGAAGAATATCAATAATTATTTTTTATATTTGCGTGTAAATAGTTAATAAGCTCATTACAGAGAGACTTACAATGTATTAACCCCAATAAATAATATCTGACATGACTGACTCAATTGATCTCATGAAACTCGTATCGGATGGTGTAGATCATGCAAAAGCCGGAAGAGCTGTGGAAATGTATCAGGCGATTTATCCTTATTTCGAACGAGGGGCTCTATCCTTAAAGAGCCATTATGCGTTCGGCTGGATAATCTATTATGCCCTCCATCAGAGCGGAGATGCGAAATATAGTGAGAGAAAAGAGATGCTGGCTGCATATCTGCGTCTGAGCGTTGCGCGTCCGCATAAACTCCATTCGATGATACTGACAGAAGCCATACGCTTATATAAGAATATATCCGATTCTAAATATGCTCTTCGGACAGTGATGCATAATTCCGGTGAGAAACTTCCCGCATTTTCTATCGTAAGATTTATGGAACTTTGGCAATTCTCTAATCTCAGAGAGGGGGATTGGCGCAGAAAGACAATTGAAGGAAACATAACTCCCTCTACCACCGAAAAACTGATAACGCATTATGTCGATGAACTGACATCAAACACCGAACTTTCTATCTCGAAAGAATTCCGTGCAGTGTTGGAAAAAGCGTTGACTCTATATCCGGATTCTGCCAATCTGTTGGCTCAATATGCAGCAGTATGCTGCAAATCAGAAGAGTCCGAAAAGGGAGTGGATTATCTGCGTAGGGCTATTCTTATCTCTCCCTCGAAATCCTACCTATGGCATAGACTTGCCGGAATACTTCCCGATACTGCCAATCCGCGACTCAAAATTGCAATTCTTTATAAAGCACTTGCCGCCCCGGGTCCGGAGGATTTCAAAGGGAGAATCCGCATCGGGTTGGCGATGGAAATGGCAGAGGCGGGAGCGTGGCAGCAGGCGTTGTATGAATTAGAGAAAGTAAAAACCACCTACGAAGCCAACGGATGGAAAATGCCGGGAGATTATCGGAAGCTGATGGAGAGGATGCCGGAAGGTACGCGTCCGGAAGATCCTTCAGGAGCTTATCGGAAAATAGTGCATCTTGCCGAAGAATTTATCTACGAATCACTCCCGACAAAAGAAGCTTCAAAATCCTATCATAAACCGGCGGATCCTAAAGCCATCGATCGGAATGGCAGACCCAAGCCACGCCCCGTAGCCTGGAGGGTCACAGATGCCGAAGGGCAAAACTACTGGTTTACACCGGCGCAACATTCCATTCCCGAAGAGTTGCCTCATGGGACGCGAGTTGCAATACGCGTCGTTGGTAATCGGATTGTAAAAGCTGAATTAGCGGAGAATAAATAAACTCATAAAAAATGCAAGACCCCGACGCATAATAAGTACATGGCGCCGGGGTCTGAGTATACAGTATAACTCTATCAATTCAGTTGATCCACCTTTTCATTATATTTATCGAAGATGCGACGCGCTGAATTTTCGAACATAATCCAGTGAGAGCGTTCGGCGGCGGGAATTCTATCTGATAAGGAGGAAGGGATAACCATGAAGTTGCTCCCTTTTCCCGTCGGTTTTGCAGAATAGAACAGGTCGTAGGCAGCATTCTTGAATATCGCTTTGCCTGCTTCATCTCTTTCGAGACGCACTTTCACCAATGCACCTCCACGTGTATCCGTAGTCTTCATATTCGAGATGAAATTTCCGAGGGAATAGACCACGAGTACATCCTTATTCTCGCGTTCGTTGCGGACAACCTTCATTGGTTGGATAACATGAGGATGACCGCCTATTATCAGGTCAACCCCCTCATCCTTCAGGAAGTCGGCGATTGCGCGTTGATTGGCATTTTCCGTGAGGACATACTCAACACCCCAGTGGATGGCAACGCAGATTATTTCAGCTCCGGCTTCGCGGGTAGCTTTAATTTCGCGCCTCATTTTATCGCGATCAATCAAAGCGACTTCCATCCCCTCGCGGGGAGAGATGCCGTTGGTGCCGTAAGTATAGTTAAGAAATCCGACTTTAAACCCCTTGATATCTTTAATAAACGGGATGAGTTGTTCGCGCCGGGCGGCATCGTGATATGTGCCTATATGGTCGACTCCGAGATTGTCCAGAGCGGTGAGGGTGCGTCGCGCTGCTTTATCGCCGCTATCAAGACAATGATTATTGGATGTCAGAAACATATCGAATCCTGCATCGCGAAGAGCCTCCGCGTATGAATCCGGGGCAGAAAAGCAGGGATAGCCGCTGTAACGCGGTCCCCCTCCGAGAGGAACCTCAAGATTGCATACCGCATAATCAGCCTCTGTCACGATCGGCGCAATAAGGGTGAAGCATTTGGAATAGTCATAGCGCTTTCCGTCGCCTTCAAGGAGCGCCTGGTCAAGTTGCGCCTGATGCTGCATAGCATCGCCGACAAAGAGTAGGTCGATGCCGGGAGGTTCGGCAGCTGTCGCATTTGCGCCAACTATAAAATTAAGAAGAGAGAAGAGTAAGATAGAGAAGAGTTGCATGCGGATTCGAATAAGAGTCATTTAGAATTACACATGAAGTAAGTAAGAGCGCGACAGTGTAAGGCGGCCGCGCTTAAGTATAAGGTCGGGAGATTATGAAGGAAACTGACGGCGACGGGCTGCAAGTGTGTTCTTCATAAGGATGCAATTGGTCATCGGTCCGACTCCACCGGGCACGGGTGTGATCCATTCGCATTTAGGGCTGACATTCTCAAAGTCAACGTCGCCGCAGAGTCTCGATCCGCTCTTGCGTGTCGGGTCGGGGACACGGGTTGTGCCGACATCAAGCACTACTGCACCCTCCTTCACCATATCCTCCTTGACGAAACCGGGGACACCAAGAGCTGCAACAATAATATCTGCCTGAAGGCATTTTTCCTTAATGTCGGGTGTAGAAGAATGGCAGACAGTGACTGTGCAATCGCCTGGGAGGGCTTTCTGCATCAGCATGGCCGCTACGGGTTTTCCGACGATATTGCTGCGTCCCAACACTACGGCGTGTTTCCCCTTAGTCGGAATATCATACCGGCGCAGGAGTTCAATGACGGCAGAAGGAGTGGCAGGACGGAATGCGGGGAGTCCGATAGCCATTCTTCCGACATTGATGGGGTGGAAGCCATCGACATCCTTACGATAATCGAGCGCTTCGGTCACTTTCTGGGAATCTATATGCCTGGGGAGAGGAAGTTGGATAATAATGCCATCGACTTCTTCATCTTTATTAAGGGAGTCAATAACGTCGAGGAGTTCCTGTTCGGTGATAGTATCCTCAAAACGCAGGTTAGTGGACTTGAATCCGACTGCCTGACAGTTTTTCTCCTTATTTGCGACATAGGCTTCCGAACCTCCATCATGACCTACAATGACGGCAACAAGGTGGGGCGGACGTTCTCCGCGCGCTACCATTTCTGCAACTTCCGTTGCAATCTCCTCCTTGACGCGTTGCGCCATCATTTTTCCATCTATTATCTGCATATCCTGATAAGTAAATTTTGTCAAAAAATATTCAGTTACAAAAATAGTAAAAAAGAAGAAATAAAAAAAGAGGGCTTTGCAACCCTCTTTCTAAATAAAGTATACAGGAATTATTTAATTAATTGACTCGTGAATGTGAACACTACCTGAGCATTGTCGGTGTGAAGTTCCACCATCGCCGGCTTCTGCAGATAAGGGGTGCAACCGGTGATATAGATAGTGTAAGACCCATCATAGTTCTTGGAAGACTCCGAATTTATCTGCACGGGGATGAGAGTGAAATCTACATCCTCCGGCTTTATTTCATCGGGATTATTCTTCAGATTGACGATATATTCTCGCAAAGAAGCGAATTCATATCTACCCTTATCGGATTTATATTCTCCGCGGAAGGAAGTCTTATTGTCCGGCACCTTTCCATTTGTGAAGAATTCCTGAATATCTTTTGTCAGAATCATCAGCAGGTCAGGGGGTGCCGCGATTCCATAATCATTGCTGACGGGAGTCGCCGGGATTGCCAGTGTAAGATTATTGATGATTTTAAGATTGTCGGGGGAAGTCCAATACTCATTCAGAATCTTATCCACAGGGAAGCTGAAGCGGACGTGATAACCGAGAGGAGCCGTGATAATCTGCGCTCCGGAATTGATTTTCGCCAGCAAAGCGGGGGAGGGAGTATATTTGAAATTAGTGCTGCTGAGCACTTCCGGAGCTGTAGCCAGGATGCAGATTGAATCCTTCATTCTGACCTGCTTTTTCACAGCCTCGTCATTCTCCACAATGTTTCGCTCGATGAAATGATGATAGTAGAGCACCATCTGCGTAGCGAGAATATTTGCCATTGCTCCTTTTCCGAAAGAGGGTTCGATGAAGATTCCCGGGAAATACTGATTAAAGGTAGCAGGCCAAGCGAACGCCTGCGGATCTTTCCTGTAAGCATTGAAGAGATCTATACCCCATTGTTTGGGAAGAGGGGTGGAAATCTGCAGGGAGACTGCTTTCTGAAAAGTGGAATCAGACAGGGCAAGGGCTGAGAGAGTGTAATTACGTGAAGCTACCGGAGCTGCAGGATTGTAATAACCGGCAGGATTGAAATTACTCTTGATGTCCTTCGGAAGCTGCTTGGTCAGCGTATAGACTTTCAGCTGCTGCGGAGCAAGCGTGTCGCCGATAGTCATCTGTCGGGGAGCAGTCAGCATTAGCTTCAGAGAGTCAACTCTGTCAACGCCGATGGAATCCGGAATAGCGAGTTCGGGAGCCGCCAGGAGCTGAGTGACATAAGAAGCCGAGAGTTCACCAAATTCCGGCACATTGATGTTTCCGATGAGATTATTCACGGAGCGAGCGTCGACAGCTATCGCATCAACTGTGCGGGAATTGAAATTAAAAGATGTGGAATCCACATTGATCGTCACATCCCCCTTGAAGATAGACTCACCTATGGGGCTGACATCATCCTGACAGGATGCGAGCGAAAGGGAGAGTAGAGTAGTTATAGCGGCTGCACCAGCCAAGCGCATTATCATGTTGTGGAATTGCTAAGTAAATATTGTGAAAAAAGCCTAGGTGAGAAGAGGTGAGAAGAGACGAGAAAAGAAAGAGGGAGAGAATGCCTTAGATTTTTTCGTAGAATGCGAGGAAAGATTCTTTCCCTTTCAAGGCTTCCTCCTTAAGCATGAAGGGGATTCCTTTAGCATTGACGTAATCAAGGAGTTCGGGATCGGGAGTGTCTGTCAGGAACACCACTCCGGAAGCAGAATCGATAGCGATCTTATGAAGATCATTGACGCTAAGCTCTTTGTCTTCATAATCTTTGAGGATTTCCGGGTCAAAACCATCATCTTTCAGATTCTTAAGAAGATTTTTATTTACCGGAGCCATTTCGGGATGATGCGGTTCGACGCAATATACGATCTTTGCGTACTGCCAAAGCCCTTCCTCAAGACTTTTCTTTTTCATATAAAGCGGAGTGAGAGCTGTGATCCATCCTGAACACTGAATGATAGTCGGTTCCCATCGAAGTTTTTTGACTGTCTCCATTGTGCCGCGGGCAAAATAGATCGCACGCTCATCATTGTCAGGGCGATTTGAACCGAAAGCATCGATGTCATCATCCTCCTTGAGGAAGTAATCATCATTGTCGATAAAATAGACCTGAATTCTGACGGGCTGCATGGAAGCGACTTTCAGGATAAGAGGATGGTCGCTGCCATTGATTTCTATGTTAAGTCCGCTGAGTCTGATTACCTCGTGCAGTTGATTTCGGCGTTCGTTGATAGAGCCGAATTTAGGCATGAAAGTGCGCACGTCATTGCCTTTGCCTTGAATAGTCTGCGGAAGACTTTTGGCAAGGGTAGATAACTCATTCGAGGGGAGGTAAGGAGCGATCTCCTGCGAGACAAAAAGTATTCTGTTATTAGCCATTTGTTAAAATAAAAACTAATGTCTGCGGAAATAAGAAGATATTTCAGTGCAAACTTAAATGCAAAGTTACAAAAAAATCGTGAGAAAACCTTATTTTAGGTACTGAAACCACTCAGTTTTCACCATAATTAATAAAAATCGGCGTTTTGGGGCATTAAAGATGGGTGATGAATTGCGAGAATTATAAGTTTTTGCTAATTTTGCCTGATAATTTAGCCTCACCTCCGAATTTGGCGGAGCAGGATGGCATTTGCGAAAAAATTACAGGCACCATTCTGAGGCGTAAAAACAAAGATATGCAGATTATACGCAGTGTCGAAGAGCTGTTAGGGTATATAGCCCTGAGAAAAGAGCAGCATCAGTCAATAGGTTTCGTCCCCACGATGGGAGCGTTGCATGCCGGACACATATCTCTTGTAGAGAAAGCAGTGGAGGAGAATGACGTAGCAGTCGTCAGTGTATTCGTCAATCCGACTCAATTCAATAATCCTACGGATCTTGCAACTTATCCGCGAGATGAAGAAGCGGATATCCGTTTGCTTGCGAAACACGGAGTGGACGCGGTGTTCATGCCCGGTGTAGAAGAAATGTATCCTAATGGGATGGAGCGTGATCACGAATTCAATCTCGGTGCGGCTGCTGAGGTTATGGAAGGGAAGATGCGTCCCGGACATTTTCAGGGAGTCGCGCAGGTTGTCAGCCGCTTATTTCTTCTCGTGCGCCCCAACCGCGCTTATTTCGGCGAGAAAGATTTTCAGCAGATCGCTATCATCAAGAATATGACGGAGAGCGAGGGAATAGATGTCGAGATCATCAGTTGCCCGATAAAGCGCGCAGAGGATGGTTTGGCGCTTTCCTCGCGAAATGCTCTGCTCACAGAGGAGCAGCGTAAGCGCGCTCCGGAGATTTACGCCGCCCTCAAAGAGAGTGTGGAATATTCTAAAACTCATTCCGTACGTGCCACTCACGACAGTGTCGTAGAGCGTCTGGATGCTGTCCCGGAGATGCAGGTGGAATATTTCGAGATTGTAGACTCCCGAACTCTTCTTCCGGTTGAGGAATGGGATGAAGCACCGAGTGTGACGGGGTGTATCACTGTCTACAACGGCAAGGTCCGACTTATCGATAATATACGTTACAGATAAGTAATCTTGTTAACTTATTAATCCGAAAGGCAAAAAATCAAAATTTAAGAAACAGAATATAAGCCATGCTTATCGAAATGATGCAATCCAAGATTCATCGCGTCACAGTGACCGAGGCGAATCTTAATTATATTGGAAGCATAACGATTGATTCGGCATTGCTGAAGGCTTCCGGGATATTGCCCGGACAGAGAGTCTTTATTGTCAATAATAATAACGGCGAGCGCTTTGACACATACGTCATTGCCGGAGAGGAAAACTCCGGAGTGATTTGTCTGAACGGAGCTGCTGCGCGTAAGGCACAACCCGGTGATATCGTCATCATCATGAGTTACGTCCAGCTGACTCCCGAAGAGGCAAAAGAGTTCAAACCGACAGTGATCTTCCCGGACACTGCTACCAACCGACTTCTCTGATCAGATTACTTCAATTCTCCCTCTCCGCTCTCCTGAGAGAAAGAGATATGAAACAATAGTAAAAACCATAGTAAATACCATACACTAATAATGTTTGATTCATTATCCGAGAAACTTGAGAAATCACTCCAGATATTGAAAGGTGAGGGAAAAATCACCGAAATCAACGTTGCGCAGACCATGAAGGAGGTGCAGCGTGCGTTGATGAGTGCCGATGTCAATCATAAGATTGCGAAGAACTTCGCATCCACTGTTAAGCAGAAAGCGTTGGGTCAGAATGTCCTGACGGCGTTGAAGCCGAAAGAGGTGATGATGAAGATTGTCTACGATGAACTCGTTGCGCTTATGGGAGGCAGCCAGGCACCGCTGAATTTAGACGGCAAACCGGCTGTGATTCTTATGTCGGGTCTGCAGGGATCCGGTAAGACTACTTTCTCAGGAAAGCTTGCGAAATATCTCACTTCAAAAGGAAAGCATCCGTTGCTCGTAGCCGACGACGTGCATCGTCCCGCCGCTGTCGATCAGTTGAAAGTGCTTGGAGAATCCATCAATATCCCGGTGTTCTCAGAGCCTGACAGCAAGGATGCGGTAGGGATTGCTCAGAGAGCTGTGGCATACGCAAAGGCGAATAATCATGATGTCGTCATTATAGACACGGCGGGTCGTCTGGCAGTGGATGAGGAGATGATGAATGAGATCTCCGCTATCCGCGATGCAGTGAAACCTCAGGAAATTCTCTTCGTTGTCGACGCAATGACCGGTCAGGACGCTGTGAATACAGCCAAGGCGTTCAACGATCGTCTGGACTTCAACGGCGTAATCCTTACGAAACTCGATGGCGACACACGCGGCGGTGCGGCTCTCTCAATCCGTTCGGTTGTCGATAAGCCGATCAAGTTTATCGGCACAGGCGAGAAGATGATGGATCTTCAGGTATTTAATCCTGAAGGTATGGCAGACCGCATATTGGGTCGAGGCGACCTGCGTGAGCTTGCAGCGCGTGCGCAGACTGTCTATGATGAGCAGGAAGCCAAGGCACTTGAGGAGAAGATACGTCGCAACAAGTTCGACTTCGAGGATTTCCGCAAGCAGATTCAGCAGATCAAGAAGATGGGTAATCTTAAAGATATAGCATCAATGATTCCCGGAGTCGGTAAGGCTATCAAGGACATAGATATTGACGACAATGCCTTCAAGGGTATTGAAGCGATCATTGACTCAATGACTCCTTTCGAGCGTCGCAATCCCGACATCATCAACGCCTCACGCAGAGCGAGAATTGCAAAGGGTAGCGGCACATCGCTGCAGGAGGTCAATAAGCTCATCAAGCAGTTTGCAGAGACGCGCAAGATGATGAATATGGCGACTAAGATGAATCCCAAAAAGATGATGGCGCAGATGAAGCAGCTTAAGCAGATGCAAAAGGGGATGCCCGGCAGATAATCCCGGCATTAACTCTGAAAAAGCATAATCGAATCCATTAAATAACAACATAGAGAGAGGGCGTTGACTCCGAGTCAGCGCCCTCTCTCTCTATGTTGTGTTGTTGTGTCGGCGGAGGATTAGAAGGGGAAGTTGATGCCGAAGCTGACTTCGGCGTTGCTGTTGAGGGGAATACCCTGCTTGGCGAGCTTACCTACAGTGCGGTCCATGCCGGCAAACATGTTGAAACCTTTGACATTCAGATTGAGCAACCATCCGAAAGCAACTCCATACGTGCCTGCGGCAAAGTTGACGGAAGCTGCAAGACATTTCACGGGATGCACGTTGGCAGAGAAGCGGAAGTCTGTCCATGTGAACGAACCATTGAATTTCGTAGTGTTTACCATGCCGAATGAAAGATTGCGATAGTAGGGAAGGATATACTCCACACCCCAGTTGAGAGTGGCGCGCAGACCGGTTGTTCTGCCTCCGGTGTGACCCTCATCTTCGAGTTGATAGAGATTACTGAGATCATCAGTCAGCTTATCCCATTCGGTTCTGCCGTCGTCATCCTTATTATCAGATCCGATAGAGAATGTATAGTCGGAAGTTGCGACCTCGCGATAGCCATTGGTAGAAGCCTTCAGAGTATTGCTCCAGGACATAAAGCCGAGGTCAAGCATTGCAAGAGAGAAACGGAAATCGCGCCATTCGTAAGTCGCGCCCAGATCGAATCCGAGTCCAAAGCCGTTAAGCCCGATGCCGTCAATGTCCAGACCATCCACGTAAAAGCGTCCGGTCTTATCGCTGTATTTCTGCTTGAATGTAGCATTCTTGATATTTGCATAGACATCTGCGTTAGTGCGGATATTCCAGGAATCCTCATTCAGTTGGAGATAAGCCTCGTTCATGTACATATCTACATTCCCGAGTCCGAGAAGGAACTTTACGGCAGCACCTGCGCGAAGACCGGGAACCTGCTTGATATCACGCGAGTGATTCAACTGAATCTGAGCGTAGGCGTTGGCAGTGGCACGCAGATTCTTAATGTCGTAGGTCTTATTCTCCACACCCTCCTTGGCAAGACGGATAAGCGACCCCGGCACCATCACTTCAGCATCAGCGACTGCACTGATTGTGATAGCATTGTTGCCGCCCCAAGCCTTCCAGCCGACAGCGAGTATATCCTCATTGACGGCAGCTCCGATGCGATTCTTATCGTGGATCTTTCCAAGCACAGTCGAAGCCTCAACGCCGGGATTAGTGAAGAGGACTGTTCTGCCATCAACATTATAGACGAGTGAGTTAACACCGACATTACCATGCATTCCGACATTAAGACTGCCGAGAGCGGGGAAGGCTACAAACCCCTTTCTGACAGTGTCAGCCATCGCGGGATTGAGCATATATCGATGAGTATAGTTATCAATAAAATAGCCCGAATAAGAAGCCTGAGCGAATGCAGAGCCGGCAGCGGCACCTGCAACTAAGATTGATAAAATATATTTAGATTTCATGACGTTCTCTTATTTATTTAATTTTTGAGGGCTTACTTAATTATTGGGTTCATAATCATCATCCACATATTCATAGTAACCATTAATGCGCGCTTTGATATTATCAAGCGTGAGGGTCATTTCCGGCGAGAGAGCGGGAACTTGAGTCGGATCCTGCTGAAGTTCGTTGGAAATTGCTGAGACTTCGTAATAGATACCATCGATACCGGTCAGATCCTCATAACCTTCATTGGGAGTGATAGTGATGACGATCGGTTCGTTTTCAGCCATAGCTTTCACGACAGTCGCTTTACATTCACCCATTCTCACACCCTCCTTGTTCAGAAGATAAGCAGAAAGATTTACGTCGAGCGGCACGATAGAGGAAACGACGGCATTCAGTTCGATTTTCTTGATATGAAGATCGGAAAGCACATCGGAATCCCATTCGGAGTCAGTGCCGCTATAATAGATCTGAGATCCATCGGCAAGCGCGAGAGGTGCGCGGAACTCATAAGTGCCGGCTACGGGATTGATCTCCCATTTGTCTTTGCTATCGCCGGGGAGTTGCAGCGGGAATTTTTCAGCTTCTCCGTCAACTTTCGCGTCTGTGAAATCTACCCTGATGGTTTCGGGAATGCCATCGCCGTAAAGCACTTCGCCTAATTGAGAGAAGATTTCGGGAGTCGCATTCTCATAACCGACAGCCGGAGTGTAAGTACCCCACGGAGCGGGAGCCACTGCAAACTTATATGGACCCTCTCCGAGATTTGTGCCTACATTGATAGTGGTCTCCATTGTCAGAGTCTTGGATGCTCCTGATTCCCAATGAGGAGTGACTGCAAGTCCGGTGCTTCCGCTCAGACCATATTTGGCACATGTATTCTCAAGACTTATATAGAGCTGAGGATTTGCAAGATTGAGGCGTGTATTGTCCTGACTGAGGAACTCAGGGAGGTTATTGAGTTTTACGTCATCAAATGCAAAATTATCCAGAGTGTAGTCAATGCCTCCCGAGAAATATGCAATATCGAATGAGGAAAGATCATACTGAGAATCGAGATAGAATGAGGTTGGCAGAACTATTCCGGCGCGCGGCACGAGATCAAGATAGCCATCCAGTACATCCATACTGCCCTTATAGTCGAAAGCGTGATTAACAATAACGTCCTGGCTTTCCATTCCTATAACTTCTGCGCGGAGTGCAATCGACCATTGAGCTGAAGTGACGGTGTATGAGGGGACAGTAACGATACCTGTGGCAGGATCGTATGAGCCGAGTCCTTTTACTCCATCTATCACAACCTCTGCAGGTTTGCCATTTTCCATTGTGAGAGATTTAGGGAAGCTGAGGCGGAGGTCAGTGATATTTATCTCTTCGATAGTATTTAGCAGCTCAGCTGGAAGGAACATCTTAGTTGTAAAAGTGACTCCGTTCACACCGAGACTCTTGACAGACGTCACCTTCTTATCGATATTGTCGATATGGTAAGTGAAGGGCTTTTCAATAGATTTAATTTCATAATGCAAAGCCTCGCGCGCTGACGCTCCCTTTTTGCGAGCTGCGGGGACAGCTACAATGTTGACAGGCACTTTGCCGTCATCAATGTCTTTCGGAGAATTGACGTGGAAAGAGCTGAGATGAATAGGCTCTGAAGAGAATGTGCCGGTGTTGCGGAACACGAAAATCTGCTTCCCTTGCAGGGCTTCGATGTCGCCGGTATAATCCTCTTTAATAATATTCTCGTCATCTTTAATATCGATAACAGAATTAAGGGTTACGGGGGCAAGATTGACCGGGACAATCAGATCTTTGACCTCAACACGCGAAGTTGTGTCGATATTGCCAAGATCATACTTATCATCCACGCATCCTGTCAGGAGTGTTGCGGCAGCTAAGGGCAAGACCAAAGCCGGATAGTAACGATTTGCCATTTCTTTTAAATTGATTATTAGGTTAATAAATGATAAAAACAAGGCTGTAATGTAACCCCACTCCGTGGGGTTGTGTGGGGGGGGGAGAGGAGTGTTGTTGAGCCGAGGGTATCAGCCCATAAGGCTGATACCCTCAGTTAAGTGAGAGCAACCCCACGAAGTGTGGGTGTGGGGGATTGTGGGGGGATGCGTGGGCAGGTTATGGATTTTTGGGCGTTACGCGCTGCTGCCAACGCCAGGCGTTGCGCATCGTGTCGTCGATGTCTGCTTCAGCCTTCCAGCCGAGGACTTCATTGGCTTTCTTAGGGTCAGCCCATATCTTTTCGATATCCCCTTCGCGACGTTTCCCGATCTTGTAGGGGACTTTAACGCCCGTAGCTCGTTCGAAAGATTCAATGAGCTGAAGAACGCTCAAGCCGGTGCCAGTGCCGAGATTGAAGATTTCAAGTTTCTCACCCTTATTCTCAAGCATACGCTTCATTGCAATGACGTGAGCGCGAGCAAGATCGTTGACATCAATGAAGTCGCGGATGCAGCTTCCGTCGGGAGTGGAATAATCATCCCCAAACACTGTCAGTTCCTTGCGGATTCCGGCAGCAGTCTGAGTAAGATAAGGGATTAGATTCTGGGGTACACCCAAGGGGAGTTCGCCGATTTCAGCTGAAGGATGAGCACCTACAGGGTTGAAATATCGGAGAATAATGCTCTTAATGGGAGCACCGGCATAGATAGTGTCCGTTATGATTTCCTCTGAAATCTGCTTTGTATTTCCATAGGGGGAAGTGGCAGGTTTGATAGGGGCAGACTCATCAATGGGATTATTGTCCGGTTCGCCATAGACAGTGCAGGAGCTTGAGAACACAATCCCCTCCACACCGAATTCGGGCATAAGGTCCAAAAGGTTGAGAAGGCTCACCAGGTTATTGCGATAATACTTTAGAGGCTTCTCAACCGATTCATTGACTGCCTTCGAAGCGGCAAAATTAATAATACCCTTGATGCCCGGGTGAGAAGAGAAGAGTTTACGGAGGGTCGGAAGGTCGGTGACATCACCTTCGATAAATTCCGGACGGATACCTGAAATTTTCTCAATTCCATCAAGCACATGAATGTTGGAATTGGAAAGATTGTCGATAATCACGACCTCATAACCGGCTTTCTGGAGTTCTACGACAGTATGCGAACCGATGTAGCCGGTGCCACCTGTGACGAGTATCTTAGTCATTACTTCTTAGTCTGGATTATTAAAACAGTTTTTCGGGATAGACACCCTCATCCGCCAGCTGGCGGAAGCGAGCTACAGTTGCGGGGCGATCGGCAGCATAAGTTACGCCAAACCATTTCGAGGGGGTCTCGCGTACTGCAAGGGTTGCCGATCCGTCGCTGATCATGTTATTGACGACTGTCGGGATATAGAACTCGGATTTAAGTTCATTGCCGCGCTCATTGAGGAATTTGATGAACTCCTTTTCAGAATAATCGAAATAATCGGGAGTGAAGCCCCACATATTCATGGAGACATTTGCTCCGGCGGGGAATTCCACCTCCTTCTCATCCACGATCTGAATGAGTTTGCCATCCTTGAGCTGAATGCCGTGACATTCATTGACGCCTGTCAGATACCCTTCCGGCGACACCTGACAATGACCGCGACTTACACCGCCATTTTCACTCAGAGTATTCTCAATTTTGAATCCGACCATTCCATACTCACCCTTCTTTCCTTCGAGAGAGCGAAGAAGGTCGGCAAGAATCTGAAAGCTTTCAGCGCCATAATAATCGTCGGCATTGATGACGGCGAAGGGTTCGTTGATGACGTCCTTGCCCATCAGCACGGCATGTCCTGTGCCCCAGGGTTTTGTGCGGTCGGGTAGGGGTGCGAATCCTGCGGGGAGAGCATCCAGTTCCTGGAACACAACTTCCACATCCACATGATTCTCATATTTGGAAATCACTTTCTGACGGAATTCATCCTCGAAATCTTTGCGGATGACGAAAACGATTTTGCCGAATCCGGCTCTAAGGGCGTCATAAACACTATAGTCCATGATAGTCTCGCCGCTCGGACCGAGCGCATCGAGTTGTTTAAGACCGCCGTAGCGGCTGCCCATACCGGCAGCGAGGATTAAAAGTGTCGGTTTCATATATATTTCAATTAGGTTTTTTACGAAGTAGAATCAACAGTTTGATAAAGAAATCAAACCAGACGATTTTGGAGTTTGCATTTCGCGAGATGTCGCGTTTTGCTTCGTCAATCTCCTTTAGAATTTCCTCCACATTTGCCACATTTATAAAGGGAGCGAACTTTGAAGAGAATGCCTCCTCATCGGGAGTCATTATATTGAGAGGAGGAACACAAAGGTTGGCAATGAAATTTTCGCGAGTCATTCTTGCGAAATAATCGAGGAGTCGGAGTGCTTTTTCTCGTCCGAGGTCGGAAAGTCGGTCGGCTAAAGCTTTGAGAGATTCCACTTTCTTTGCGAAAGCATATCTCATAGCCGAGCGGAAGATCTCACCGAATTCACCCGTCTCACCCTCCGACATTGCGTATTGGAAAGCACGCAGGAGAGATCCTTCCGAAAGTCGCGCGAAAGTATCGGCAGTTGAGGGAGAGATTCCGCGGGCAGTCAGCGCTCCGCTGATTTCATCCTTGGAAGGGCGTTGGGTCTCGATGCGCTGAAGGCGTGAGAAGATAGTCGGGAGGATGGATCCGGGGTCATTGCTTACGCAGATGAACAGAGTGTCGTCGTGAGGCTCCTCAATAATCTTGAGCAATTTATTGGCAGCCTGCAAGCCGATTTTCTCCGGGAGCCAGATGATGAAGACCTTATAACGGGCGGAGAATGTAGATAATGCTGCTTCCACATTTATCTGCGCGGCTTCCTCGACGCTTATCTGAGGTTGGGAGTTTCCGGCATTCATGAGTCCCATCCAATAGGCGAAATCCATGTAGGGGGATTCATTGACGAAGCGTTTCCATTCATCCGCGTAGTCAGAAGAGATAGTCTTATCCTTACTCTTGATTTTATAGATAGGGTAGACGTAGTGGATATCCGGATGATTGAATGCGTCGATCTGTCTGCATGCCGGGCATTTGCCGCAGGAGTCACCGTCGGGTGTCGGATTTTCGCAGTTGAGGTAGGAGATAAAGGCTCTGGCAATACGCATTTTGCCTATGCCGGCAGGTCCGGAAATCAGAAGGGCGTGAGGAATTCTGTTGTTCTTCACGGCATTTCTGAGAGTTTCTATAGCGGATTTATTTCCAATTATGTCGGCAAATTTCATCTGCGGAAAAATGAGCTTAGAGTTTTGTAACAGACATTACCCGGAGAGTTGGGGTGATTGCGGGAGGAGATCTTTGCAATTGAAATGCAAAATTAACAAGATTTCGGCAAATAACCCAATAATCAGGGGATTATTTGCCGAAATCCTCCATCCATCCCCGCTGAGCGGGGATGGATGGAGGATAAAAGTATGTATTTATTGGAGTCCGAGGGTTTCAGCCCTTTGGGCTTCAACCCTCGGTTGACGGTGATGCAACCCCACTCCGCATTAATCTTCGTCTTCGTCGTCTTCCCAGTCGAGGAAGAAGTCGTCGGCGTAGGTGGACTCGCGGAAGGCTGCAAGGTCGCGACCTTCGCGCTTCGTCGGTCTGCCGAGTCCTTTCCGGCGATCGACAAATCCGGAAATCTTGGTCATCTCCAGCAGGTCGTATTGAGATTGAGGGGTCAGATTTTCAAGGTAGTCAGGTACGAGTTTCGCACCGAGACGATTATTGGAAATCTGAAGCACCTTAAACGTATAAGTGATCGGAGGCTTCTTGACATCAATAATATCGCCTGCCTTTACAGTGCGCGAGGGTTTCACAACATTTCCTCCCATTGTGACGCGCCCTTTCTTCACTGCATCCGTAGCCATAGTGCGTGTCTTGAAAACGCGCATTGCCCACAGCCATTTATCAATTCTTACTTCAGCAGCCATAATTAAAGACGTTTAAGAGTAAGGACAGGCTGATTGAGGAGATTGAGCAACACGACAGTGTTCTCATCGACGGGCTTGGCATGAGCAGCATCCTCGAGTGCCACGATCAGACGGGTCTGATTCTCGGGGTTTTCACACGCCATTCGGGTCGTCACTATGTCATGAAAGGCGATCGTATTGGCTGTCTCCATATCTATATCGATCTTTCCGTTGAAGAGATTGCATCCGGTGTTGCCGTGGATTTTCATTTCCTCAACGTCAATGACAATGCGCATTTCCGGGTCATTGATCGGATCCTCTTCAATTGCAGAAACCTGCCATGCACCATTGAGAAAATCGAATGTCTGATGCATTAGAGTCAGCAAGCGATTGCCGTTCTCATCATAGAAATATAGATAATACTCATCGGCTGAATGACTCCACTGGTATCCCTTGGTGTTATTGAGGGCAAGATTGATTCGCTCATCAATATCATCAATGTTGGGACAAAGACGCATAGTGGATAGCACATTCGAAAAGGAGAGTTGATGCTCCGCGGGATTATATGTATAGGAGGCATTGATTGTGTTGCAACCGTTGTTGCCGTAGACTCTACGCTCTTTGGGCACGAATTTGAGATATGCGGCAGTCCCGGGGTTAAGTTTGTCGTCGGCAATTTCTTCGATTGTCCAGTCGCCGGTGACGACTCCCTCTTCCAGATCCTTGGCAGAATATTCCTTCTGATTGAGATCATGCAGGGATTCGCGGTCAGTTGGAAGAACGGCAGGATTCTTACCCTTCTTGTCGTTCTTCTTCTCCTCCTTTTTATCATTCTTATCGTTCTTCTTCTCAATTTTATCTCCCTCAGATTTTGAGGATAGATTTGCATTCGGAGTCTGCTCCTGATCTGCATTTTTCGAATTTCCGAAAGGGAGATTCAGTGTGCCGCAGGAAGAGATTCCCAGGGCAGCCATAGCGCAGCAGGATAGTATAATGGAATTACGTATCTTCATCGTATGGTTACTTACTTTCTTATTTTGTTAGTCTCCCCAGTGGCGGCGGATCGGATAGCGTGTCGGGCGCAGGAGAAGTCGCAGGGATGTGGAGTAGGTACAGTAATTCCAGATCCAGTTCAAGAGGACATTCAGTTTATTACGCATACCAAGGATTGATACAAGGTGAATGAGCATCCATATCCACCATGCCACTCTTCCGGCGAACGAAAAGCCGGGAAGATCGGCTACGGCGCGGTTACGCCCGATTGTAGCCATTGAGCCGCGGTCGGAATAGACGAATTTCTTTTCAAAAGAACCCTTATTGAGATTCTTGGCGAGATTCTTTGCCTGCTGGATAGCGGGCTGCGCCACCATCGGATGTCCCTTAGGATATTCCTCTGTCTCCATAAGAGCTATATCGCCCAGTGCGAAGATATCATCCTGACCCTTTACACGATTATATTCATCGACGAAGATTCTGCCGTTGCGGGCTACACATTCCTGGGGGAGTCCGGGCATGGTCTCCCCGCGTACGCCGGCAGTCCATATAAGTGTTTCCCAGTATTCCTCATGTCCGTCGGCAAAAGTGACTATTTTTTCATCATAGCTCTTCATCATGGTGTTGAGGCGCACATCAACCATCAGTTCCTTGAGATATTCCAGAGCTTTTGCAGAGGCTTTCTCAGACATAGTGCCGAGCACTTTATCCGTGCCTTCAACGAGAGTTATGGAGACATCATTCGGGTCAAGTTCAGGATATTCACGCGGAAGGACGTCGCGTTTCATTTCGCCGAGTGCTCCGGCGATTTCCACTCCGGCAGGACCGCCTCCGACAACGAGGAAGCTGAGCAGCTCCTTGCGTCGCTTCGGATCCTTCTGCATACATCCGCGCTCCAGACGATCGAGAATTTCATCTCGGGTATGATCCGCCTCGCCGATAGTCTTGATGCAATAGACCTCCTTATAAAGATTGTCCATGCCGAAGAAATTATTGGTAGTGCCCGCTGCAATGACGAGCTTATCGTAAGAGAGTGTTTCGTAGGAAGTAGTGACAGTCTTGTTTTCTACATCGATATTCTTTACATGACCCATATGATAAGATGTTGACTTATCATGCTTGAACTCTCTTCTGAACGGGAAGGAGATATTGCTCTGAGCCAGCGAAGAAGATGCAATCTGATAGAAGAGCGGAGGGAAAGAATGAAAGTTATTGCGGTCGATGACCTTCACATTGTAGCGCTTCTTGTCAAGATTCTTTGCAAGATTTATTCCGGCGAAACCGCCTCCGATGATGACAACTGTCTCTTTATTCATAGGTGTTTTAATTTAGTTTCGCAAGGGTAGGAATGCCCTGCGAAAGCAGAAATGTCTTTATAGTTAAAACCGCCTTGGCGATTTAAAGTTTATTCACATCAGTAGTTTTTTTCTCTGGGGTTGTGTAGGAGGGAGTCTGTGGGGTTGGGTTTACGTTGTTGGCGGCGCAGAGGGAACGGTAGACGCATTGACTGCACTTCTGCTCGTCATAGTGGGCTGCGAAGGGTATCGCGGGATCAAATATCTGCTCGATTGTGGCGTCAAACTCACTCATGAATTCATCAATCACAGTGGTGCCTGCCTCTTCATCCCAATCCTGATCATGGAATTCGATAAAGTCGGAGCCGATCTTCGGAACACTCTCCTTGCGTTTGCGTGGATCGAAGATTTTGGGGATGGAGTAGATGAGGGGCTTGATGCTGAGAGGAGCCTCTCCATTCTGAGCGCGTGTCTCATTCAGCAAATCTGCATACAGCAGAAGCTGGAAGAGATGATCAGATTCATATCCATCGCCGAAAATATCGGGAAGCGTCTCTGCCTTAACGTGAGGCGAGCCGGTCTTATAGTCCACAATCCTGACTGCCAATTCCGAGTCCTGACATTCGGCATCGTCAATGCGGTCGATGGCGTATGTCATATTGATAATCTTTCCGGTCTCAGTCGTAAGTTCAATATTGTTTCTGACCTCGCACCCATATATTTTAAATGGAGTCAAAGACTTATCATAATTCAATAGTCGGCGCAATTGCAGAAGCATACTTTCGGCTACAATCTCCGTATCCTTCTCCAGATCGCGGTCTTTTAGCTCTGACTTCAGTTTGTAATGCTCCTTATTGATAAGTCGACGGATAAGGGTCTTCAGTCGATCTTCATCAGCCAGGATATTATCAATGAAATCAGAAGTGATCTCTACCGGCGTTTCGAGCCATCTCCCTTTATCCACTTCCTCCTTCGGCAGATAAAGAATCTCCATAATCTTATGGAAAATATTGCCGTAGGTGATATTATCCACTCCATCTCCGGGAGCGGGGTCATCCTTAAGATCTCGCAGGGAATTATAGTAGAACTTAAGCGGACAGGAGAGATATTTCTTAAGGGATGTGGCAGAGAATCGGCGCGGCTGTTCCTCAGTCGGGTCATCGGACAGGGGTATATCTGCCCGGAAGCGGTTAAGGATCGACATTACTTCATCGGACTTTTCGATCACTACTGCCTCTGTCTCCTTTGCAGTAGGATTGAACTTATATTCCAGTTCCTTTATTTTTCCGCGGGCGTGGAGATATTTAAGCTGCATCAGATATCGGGAGACACCTCCTGAGAGTCCTGAAGCGCGGTCGTCGTAGATAAGAGTAGCGCTCTTTGTCCGGCTCAGCAACCGATAAAAATAATAGGAGAAAATGTTTTCCTGATAATTCACGGGGGGCATCCCGTATGCCCGGCGAATCACGTTGGGAATGAACGAACGCTTGCGCGAGCGCATGGGAATCACCTTATCGTTGACCGACACGATGAAGATATGATCGAAGTCCAGCAGACGCGTTTCCAGCAGTCCCATTATCTGCAGTCCCTTGAGGGGTTCGCCTTCAAAAGGCACAATCTCGCCGACGAGTAGTCGGTAAGCCTCAGCCATCGTCGCTACGGGTGACATAGAAATGTCATATTCCCGAATAGCATCAGTGAAGACATTGAGAGCTTCACGCCAGGCGTCGACATGGGCTTTCTCCACGGAAGTCGGCAGATGGGCGCCGATCATCTCCAGAACCGTGTCAAGATATCGGCACACCATTTCCGGACTCGCATCCCGGGGTATGGGATTGAGCAGAGTCTCCGCATTATCTCCGAGTCGCTCGCGGATATGCGAGTCTTTGACTACGCGGATATGCTTGGTGGTGAATTCTTTTCTGAAATCGCGTATCCTTTGCTGACCAATGATTGCCTGCGCGTAGGGATGCGATAGAAGATTATCCATTTCCTCAAAAGCATATCCCGCATAAGAAGTAGAATCGCGACGGAAAAGCTGCATTTTCCGCAAGAGCATAAGGAATGAACTGACTGCAGTCAGTTTCAGCGGATAACCCATCGTGAGGTTGGCGTCTTCAATATCGGAAGGCATTGAATAGAGCATCGGGATAAGCAGACTTTCGTCCGGAAGAATCAGCGCTACGCGCGCCTCATCGAAATCCTTGTTGCCTATTCGCTTGTGGAGATCGGAAATCATGCCGGAAGCGATCTTTACCTGCGCCACTTTTGAAGGAGCGGACACGGTCGTGATCTCCGGCATCGAATTTCCGGCATCCGATCGGCTGAGATATGGAAGAAGCCAATCGGGAGCGGGGAAATGCTTTATGTTTCGCATGACGAAATGACCGGCAGAGTTCTTGCTCCGGCAGATCACGGGTCCTGTAGCGTCCCAGACGTAGTCGCCCAATGACTCATCCGGGAAGAGGGGAGAGGGAATTTCTTTAAAGAGAGAGAATAGATCCCGCTCTGCGCCCGACAGAGCGTTGAAGCCGACCATTACTATTTTTCCATAGGGGAGGAGCGAGCCGACGTCGTCGTTCCCGCGGGCAGTTTCAAGATTCTCTATGGCAAGGCGATAGGCAGCCCCCGATGTAGTCAGTCCTTTCTCCCGCAGATTCTCATGGAATTTAATGTAGAGAGGGTAAAGGACTTTCCAGAGACGAATAAACTTCTTGCGGGATTCGGAGGCGTTATCCTGCGAGTCGGAGAAATCGCGCCAGAAGGAGGAATCATCGTAGGAATCGGTGTGATATCCGAAATATTCCTCAATCACTTCGCGTTGTTCGGGTGTGAGGAATGACGAGGATATTTCCCGGAAATCCGATAGATTTTTGAACACAGCCTCCGGGTCGGAGAGGTTCATGTCTACTTCGTTGAAGTCGCTGAGCACAGTCTCTCCCCATCTTCGGAATTCATCGAATGAAGCTGCATTAGGGAAGAGTTCCCGGAAGGAATTGTAGAGGAGGAAAATCAGGTCGATTCGGGAATCGACAACACGTTGGGAGAGTAGGCTGACGAGGTCGGTGATGGTGGTGGAATGCGGTGCGATGACGCTTGTCCCTTCTCCCTTATCGGAAAGGCGCAGAGTAGCCCGGCGAAGATATTTCAGGAAGAAAGTTCGCGCGCGTTTGTTCGGGAAAACGAAACAATAATGACTTATGTTATCGAGGGCATGGGCTGCATACCCCTCTGCGACTGATTTGAGAAAAGGAATCAAGTTTTAAATTTTGTGATTAAGAATTGGAGGATTAACCGGGCAAAGCCCGGCGTGTCAACGCTTCGCTTCCGACCATTGCTTCCGACCCTTGCTTCCAACCATTGTGGGGCGATTGTGGCGGGGCGTGGGATTGAGATTGAGAAAGAGGGTGTATCAGTTAAGAACAGATACACCCTCTCTAATCATTATGCCGATATCGGCAGGCGGAAGATTTCGTTTCGCGGAATCATGCTGCCGATAAGGGATAGCGGATTACTGATTTGCTTTTGCAGCAGCACCACGAGCGGCACGAGTCAGCTGAACTGCGCAGACAACTGCGTTCTTGGCGTTCATGAGTTCGAGACCTTCGAAGTGGAGATCGCCTACTGCGAGAGACTTGCCGAGACCGAGAGTGTCAACATTAACGACGAGACGCTCGGGGATTTCAGTGTAGGGAGCTTTCACTTTCAGCTTACGCATAGAGAGTGTGAGCTTACCACCGGCTTTCACACCTTCTGCGTGACCCTCGATCTGAACGGGAACTTCCATTACGATGGGCTTCTCGGGGAATACTTCGAGGAAGTCGATGTGAAGAACTGTGTCCTTAACGGGCTGGAACTGGAGATCCTTGAGGACTGCTTTCTTAGTCTCGCCGTTGAGTTCGAGGTTGATCTCGAAGATGTCGGGAGAATAGATGAGCTTGCGAACGTCGTCGTTAGAAACAACGATGTCAGTTGTGATCAGACCGCGCTTTTCGTCGATAGCAACAACCTTTTCACCTTCCTTGAGAGTGCCGGTGTAGGGGAGTTCTACAATTTTACCACCGTTGAGGACAGCGGGGATGAGACCTTCTTTACGAAGAGCCTTAACTGATTTTTTGCCGACTGCAGTACGGGGAGCGGCCTTAAGATCGTAAGATTTCATTGAAATAAATATTAATTAATGTGTTACTCAAATTTCCCTCCCGGGATAGCCGAAAGCTCATCGCCTCCGACAACCTCCGATGAGGGGGATTCCCATCACACGGGGCGGAATACCATTCCGCACCACAAAGTTACAAAAAATCCCCGACATACACAAATCCTCCGACCGAATAAATTTTATGGATTGGAATTGATTAAATTACACACTTTCTAATGACCTAAATCAGACGATGGGATTAGATTATTTTTTGTAATTTTGTAAATCCAATTAGGTAAATACATGGCGCGTCCGAAAAAACAATATACTAAGAGAGCAAAAACGCTCGACGAACAGATAGCGACTCTACGCCGGTACGGAGTTATTGTCTCTGATGAAGAGAAAGCGAAAGAATATCTCTCTGATATTGGATATTACCGTCTTGGGTTCTATCTTCACCCGTTTGAGAAGACATATCCATATCTCGACGGCAGACGCCGTCATGACGTACAACCGGAAACGAGGCTTGAGGATGTTGTTGCATTATATTATTTTGACTTTGATTTACGGAATATCCTTAACAGGTATCTATCAAGGATAGAGGTTGCTGTCCGAACAGCGTTGTTATACGAACTGTCAAAAAAGTATCATGATAATCCCACTTGGTTTGTGGATTCGGAGGTAGTAACCTCTAATTTCATTACGGATTTTCCTACTGCCGCTTACAATGCCATAAAAAAGAACGATGCAATAAAGCGTCACCATAAAAAGTATATAGGTCAATATGCACCGGCATGGAAAACTATGGAATACATGACGCTTGGTAATCTTGAAACTCTTTACGACAGTCTCTTATTGAATAAAGATAAAAAGCTTGTAAGTAATCGTTTTGGAGAACCTGCGACAGCGACATTCAAGAGTTATCTTTCAGCCATAAGGGAGCTTCGTAATGCGTGTGCTCACGGTAAGGCAGTTTTCGACTTAAAGCTATATAATGGTATCAGGTCAGGAAAGGCAGGGACTTTCAGTACAGCCAACCGACATACAGTGCAAGAAGCATTGGCAGTTGTTGATTATATGTTGAGCAGGATATCTGAAAACAGAGTAAAGGATATGTGGCATGAAATTTATACAGCCACTTCGCGACTTTATCAAAAGACACCGGTCATACGCGCTATAATTGAATCATTGACCGGAATTATATTGCCGAAGGTATGAATGTGATGATAATGAAATAAGGGAAGAGATTAAAGAGTGTTAATTTAGCAAAGAAAATCTCCATATTATTTGTTGGAGCGGGAAAGTATTATTATCTTTGCGTTCAGAAAGTGTACTTGGAATGCCCAGTTGCGCCCAACTGCACTATAAAAAAGATCAAATCGAGTCCTACCCCTTGGGTCGGGCTCGTCTTTTTTTATGTCATCTGGCGGAAAATTGGGTGGCTCTGCGTTACAAGACTCTAACTATAGAGTGCTAATGTGGAAACATGGAACTGAACACCCTATTTAACAATTGCGGACTTTAAGGATTGGAAAGTAGGGTGAAAAGACAAAAAAGTAGGGTGAAAAGATAAAAAAGTAGGGTGAAAAGGTAAAAAAATAGGGTGAAAATCCACGATTATTTGTAATAGAGAACATTGGATAGTCTATCTGTCCCTTTATTCTTCAAATTGAAATTGGCAGTTATTTCTCCAAGGGTTGTTTTCTTCCATTCATGGGTGAAGCTGGGGCAGGACAAATGTGTGAAATTGGGGATTTTTATTTACAAAAGTAATCAATTTATTTGACAAAATCTATTGTTTCCATTTTTTTAATGTGTAAAATTGGGGGAGGGAAGTGGGTCGGATTGAAAAGTTTTTGTTAAATTTGCAAAATTGGGAAAAGTTTTGGGAATTAGGAGTTGGGAATGAGGAATTGGGAGTCAGGAATTTGGTAAATTTGGAATTGGGGATGGGAGTTGGGGGTGATAGGGATGGGAGTTAATTTGTTGTTGATGATGAAGAATATAAGGAATTTTTGTATTATTGCGCATATCGACCATGGTAAGTCGACACTGGCGGATCGTCTGTTGGAGCGTACTAACACTGTATCCGCCAAGGATATGGAGGCGCAGGTGCTCGACGATATGGATCTGGAACGCGAACGCGGTATAACAATCAAATCTCATGCTATCCAGATGGATTATCATCAGGATGGCGAGGATTATGTGCTTAACCTGATTGATACTCCGGGACACGTGGACTTCTCTTATGAAGTGTCGCGTTCGATCGCTGCGTGCGAGGGCGCGCTGCTGATTGTCGATGGTTCGCAGGGTATTCAGGCTCAGACTATCTCCAATCTCTATATGGCGATTGATAATAATCTGGAAATTATCCCGGTTATCAATAAGTGCGACCTTGACAGTGCGAATCCGGATGAGGTGGAGGATCAGATCGTTGACCTTCTCGGCTGCGATCGCTCTGAAATTATCCGCGCTTCCGGCAAGACCGGAATGGGGGTGGATGAGATTCTGCGGGCAATCGTAGAGCGTGTGCCGGCTCCGAAAGGGGATGAGAACGCACCGCTGCAGGCCCTTATCTTTGACTCGGTATTCAATCCTTTCCGCGGCATCATCGCTTACTATAAGGTGCTCAACGGCAAGCTGAAGAAAGATGATTTCGTGAAGTTTGTAGCTACAGGCAAGGAATATCATGCTGATGAAGTCGGGGTGTTGAAACTTGACATGGTGCCTAAGAAGGAGATATGTGCCGGAAATGTAGGTTATATTATCTCGGGAATCAAGACCTCGAAGGAGGTGAAGGTCGGCGATACGATTACTCATGTGGAGCGTCCGTGTGAGAGCGCTATCGCAGGTTTCGAAGAAGTGAAACCGATGGTGTTTGCCGGTGTATATCCCATTGAGACGGAAGACTTTGAGAATCTGCGTGCATCGCTTGAAAAACTTCAGCTCAACGACGCCTCTCTTACTTTCCAACCGGAATCTTCGGCAGCCCTCGGGTTCGGTTTTCGTTGCGGCTTCCTCGGATTGTTGCACATGGAGATTGTGCAGGAGCGTCTGAGCCGCGAGTTTGGCATGGAGGTAATCACGACTGTGCCCAACGTAAGCTATCTTGTGTTTGACAAGAAGGGAAATCCTCCGATTGAAGTGCATAACCCGAGCGGACTTCCGGAAGCTACACTTATCGACCATATCGAAGAACCGTATATCCGTGCCACTATCATAACGCAGGCAGACTATATAGGTCCGATCATGACGCTCTGTCTGGGTAAGCGCGGCGAACTCGTGAAGCAGGAATATATTTCAGGCAACCGCATGGAGCTTTCATTCGATCTTCCATTAGGTGAGATAGTGATTGACTTCTATGATAAGCTGAAATCGATTTCGAAAGGATATGCCTCCTTCGACTATCATCTCAACGGATTCCGTCCCTCTAATCTTGTGAAACTCGATGTGCTCCTTAACGGTGAGAGTGTCGATGCGTTGTCGACGCTAACGCATGCAGACAATGCCGTAAGATTCGGCAGAAGGATGTGTGAAAAACTGAAGGAACTGATTCCGCGTCAGCAGTTTGACATTGCAATTCAGGCTGCTATCGGATCGAAGATTATCGCCAGAGAGACGATCAAGGCAGTCAGAAAAGATGTGACGGCAAAATGTTATGGCGGTGATATCTCCCGAAAGAGAAAGCTTCTTGAAAAGCAGAAGCAGGGTAAGAAGAGAATGAAGCAGATCGGTTCGGTGGAGGTGCCGCAGAAAGCATTCCTTGCGGTTCTGAAACTTGACTAATCTTACCGATTTGGCTTCATTAAAGCAGTATAACCTAAACTTTACAATATCATGTCAGAAGTGATGTACACAGCGCGCAAGACGCTGAAGCAACTGGCGAGTGGCGGCAATATGCTGATGATAGCCACTCTGTTTGCCCTGATAGCGGTAAACATTCCCGCGACGCATGATCTATACACGTGGCTTTGGACGAACGAAGTCCGCCTCCAGATCGGATCGTTTAATCTATTTTCTCATAATGGGCATCCGATGTCGCTCGCGGCGTTCATCAACGACGCCTTGATGGCAGTCTTCTTCTTCAGCGTCGGTCTGGAAATCAAGAGAGAAGTGCTTGTCGGCGAACTGAGTTCATTCCGCAAGGCACTCCTTCCGATCATCGGGGCGTGCGGCGGTATGATTGTGCCGGTAGTAATCTATTTCCTTCTCGCCAAAGGCACTGATTATGTCGATGGTATGGCTATTCCGATGGCAACCGATATCGCATTCTCCCTGGGTGTGCTTTCGATGCTTGGCAACAGAGTGCCGATCGGACTCAAGATATTCCTGACTACGCTTGCTGTGGTGGATGATATCGGTGGTATCCTCGTTATTGCCATATTCTATACGGGAAGTATCAACTTCGGGATGCTGATTGCGGCAGCTGTGATTCTGGCGTTGCTTGCAGTCTGCGGCGCTTGGCTGAAGATACAGTCAAAGATGTTCTACATCGTATTCGGTCTGGCGGTATGGTTCCTGTTCCTCAATGCAGGTATTCATCCTACGATTGCAGGTGTGCTCGTAGCATTCTGCGTTCCGGCAGTTCCGGTCCATGCTCCGGCAGGATTCATCAAGACTATAAAGGAGAATATATCGCACTTCGCCAACGATGAAGAGGTAGACCTCAACTCGCGTTCAATCATCGGCAAGCGTCAGATGGACTGGCTCAAGCGTATTGAATCCGCTTCCGACAAGGTGATTTCACCGCTTCAGGACTTGGAAGACTCGCTCCATCCCCTCGTCAACTACTTCATCCTTCCGCTCTTCGCCTTTGCGAATGCCGGTATCTTCTTCGGAGGAATGTCGATTGCGGATGCTGTGTCGGGAGTTAGCCTGGCGATTATCTGCGGTCTGGTGCTCGGTAAGTTCCTTGGAATTTTCTCCTTCTCATGGTTCTTTATCAAGACCAAGATCGTGCCGATGCCGGAAGGAGGTAATTGGCCGCGTATGGCAGCAGTGTCAATGCTTGGCGGTATCGGATTTACGGTCTCTATATTTATCGCAACACTGAGTTTCCCCGAAGGATCGCAGCTTCTCAATGATTCCAAACTTGGCATCCTGCTCGGATCAATCATTGCCGGCATCCTGGGTTATTTCCTTCTCAAACTGACTCTGCCGAAAGAGTCGCAGGATCAGGGGGAGGATGAAGCGACAGTAGAAGTAGAAGCAACAGTCACTTCCGAAAAAGCATGAACGACTATAAAGAAATAAAGAACATAAAGATTAAGGCACCCCTTATAAAGGGCGCCTTAATCATTTGCTCTCTCTCCTTCCCGTCATTAGCTAATGCGCAGACCGCCGGGGCGGATGTCGAAGAATTAAGGGAAATGGTAGAAGCAGGGGAGTACAGGGCGGCAGTCAGAACCGGGGAAGAGATGCTTGCCGAAAATCCCGCGGCATCCAAGGCAGGGCAGATCCATCAGCTTCTCGGCGAAGCGCTCTACTACACCCGCGGAAAGCGTGAGGACTCACGCGACCACTTTGTAGAGGCAAGGAAAAAAGGAGTGGCAGACGCAGCTCTTTATCTCGGGCGTCTATCCATGGCAGACTATGACTTTCCGTCAGCCAAGAAGCATTATACCGATTATAGGACACTAAAGAAAAAATCGGCAAACGCAAACGAAGAACTTGCGGATGAAGAATCCTATCTGAGTGAAGCTGTCACGCTCTTTGAGAGAGTAAGGGAACTGGCTGTGATAGATGCCGTCGCGGTCGATAAATCCGGTTTTTTCAAGCATCTGAGACTTCCTATATCGGCAGGAAGGGTAGTGAGCGTCAGCGAACTCCCTCTGAGGCAGGATGGCAAAGAGAGGGGAGAAGCGGCTTATATCTCCGAGTCGGGCGATTTGATGATGTGGAGTGAAGAGGATGAGGAGAGCGGCATGATGCATATAATGGAAGCAACGAAGCTGACAGACGGCACGCTGTCTGATCCCATTCCGTCGTCGGATATTTTAGGCAGAGAAGGGGATGCGATAAATCCCTTCCTGACGGCTGACGGCACAACCCTTTATTACGCTACAAACGGGGAAGGCTCGATGGGAGGATTTGACATCTTCATTGCCACCCGCGATCCGCAGACGGGGGAGTATCTTCAGCCCGTGAACGCAGGTATCCCCTTCAATTCCTACGGCGATGACTATCTGCTTGCCATTGATGAAGAGAACGGGGTAGGATGGTGGGCAACCGACCGTCATTATCTCGGCGATGACAAAGTGACCCTCTACGTCTTCATGCTCCCGGATGCCCGCAAGAATATAGAAGCATCAGATGAAGAGAAGCGCAAACGCTCGAAGTTGGATGACATCAGGGTCACATGGCAGCCCCTTGATAAAGATTCGGATGAAGATTCCGATGAAGATGAAGAGGATAATCAGCAGGAAGCCGGGGAGAGTAAGCCGACTGCCGAAGAATTAGCGGCGGAATACAGAGCAAAAGCGGCAGAAATCCGACAGATTCAGCCCGGTCAGCGTCCCAGAAAACATGAATGTAATATTCCCATAAAAGGGGGCAAGATGATCTACTCTGCAGATGATGTCAGCACTTCCGAACAAAAAATGATAGTGGAACGCTGCATTGAGCTTGAAAAAGAATACAAGGCAAGCGAGAAAGAACTTGACAAGTTGCGCCGGGAATATGCCGCAAATCCTTCGCAGACTCTCGGGCAGCGCATTCTTCAGATGGAATCCAGAGTTCAGAAAGAATATGCATCCTTAACTCAGATGCACTCCCAGCTTTATCGGGCATTAGGCTATAAATAACAGCAGGGCGTAAAAAAGATTACGAAAAATAAGGTAATTCCGTGAAAATTTTTTAATTTTGCACGGAATTGCCTTTTTTAGGCAAAATGGTGGACTGAAAATATTTAGTGTCAGCAGAAAGCGGCAAGGTATAGTCAGACATCAGGAAACGATTAAGAAACATTAATAATCAATATACGACATGAGTTTGAATATCATTGTATTGGCAAAGCAGGTGCCTGACACCCGCAATGTCGGCAAAGATGCGATGAAGGCAGACGGCACAGTGAATCGTGCGGCACTTCCTGCGATCTTCAATCCTGAAGATCTGAACGCATTGGAGCAAGCACTGAAACTTAAAGAGATGTATCCCGGCACAAAAGTGACTATTCTTACGATGGGTCCCGCGCGCGCAGCAGAAGTGATTCGCGAAGGTCTTTATCGTGGTGCCGATAAAGGGATTGTGTTGAGCGATCGCGCATTTGCCGGTGCGGATACCCTCGCAACGAGCTACGCTCTGAGTGCAGCAGTGAAGAAAATCGGTGATTACGACCTTATTCTCGGCGGACGTCAGGCTATCGACGGCGACACTGCGCAGGTAGGTCCCCAGGTAGCAGAGAAGCTCGGCTTGCCCCAGGTGACATACGCTGAGGAAATCGTAAAGGCAGAAGATGGGAAAGTGACTGTGACACGCCGCATCGAAAGTGGCGTAGAGACAGTGGAGGCTCCCTATCCTATCGTCATCACAGTGAATGGGTCGGCAGATGAGTGTCGTCCGCGCAATGCCAAGGCAGTGATGAAATATAAGAATGCGGCAGTGCCGAGTGAAGTTGCGGCTGACGAGGCGAAGAAAGCATTCGTAGAAGCGCGTCCTGACCTTCAGATTGGCGAATGGAATTGCGAATATGTAGGAGCAGATCTGAGTCAGTGTGGTCTCGCCGGATCGCCGACAAAGGTGAAAGGTATCGAGAATGTGGTCTTCACAGCAAAAGAAGCCCGTACAATTGAAAACACCGACGAAGCTCTCGAATCCTTAATTGTAGAATTAATCGCCAACCACACTATCGGCTAACAGAATCTCGAAAGAGATTAAAACAGAGCCAAAGTGAAAAAAGCAAAACGGAAAAATGGCAGACAAGAATAATCTTATAGTATATTGCGAATATGAAGATGGCAAGGTGGCAGATGTCAGCCTTGAACTTCTGACCAAAGGACGTCAGCTTGCCGATAAGCTCGGCATCAAGCTTGAAGCAGTAGTGGCAGGCGATAACCTGAAGGATATCGAGAAGCAGATTTTCCCTTATGGTGTAGATACAGTCTACAAAGTGGAGGACAAGCGTCTCTATCCCTACACCTCACTTCCTCATTCATCAATCCTCATCAAGCTCTTCAAGGAACTTGAGCCGAGAATCGCCTTCATGGGTGCGACATCAATCGGCAGAGACCTCGGTCCGCGCGTCAGCAGCGCCCTGCACAGCGGTCTGACTGCAGACTGCACCTCACTTGAGATCGGCGACTACACTGACGCCAAGACCGGCAAAGAATATAAGGATCTCCTTTATCAGATTCGTCCGGCATTCGGCGGAAACATCGTGGCTACAATCGTCAATCCCGACTGTCGTCCGCAGATGGCTACAGTGCGTGAGGGTGTGATGAAGAAAGAGGTAAAGGACAGCAACTATTCCGGTAAGGTTGTAGACCTCAAGGCTGAGGATTACACCAACCCCGAGGACTATGTAGTAAGCATCATCGACCGCCACGTTGCTAAATCCAAAGTGAATCTGAAGGGCAGCCCGATCATCGTAGCGGGTGGCTATGGCGTAGGCAGCAAAGAGAACTTCGAACTTCTCGAAAAGCTTGCCGACACACTCGGCGGCGAACTCGGTGCAAGTCGTGCGGCAGTGGATGCAGGATGGATTGACCACGATCGTCAGATCGGTCAGACAGGTGTGACAGTTCGTCCGAAGCTTTATATCGCATGTGGCATCAGCGGACAGATTCAGCACATCGCAGGCATGCAGGATTCATCACTCATCATCTCCATCAACAGCGATCCCGACGCTCCGATCAATAAGATTGCAGACGTCGTGATCACAGGCAAGATGGAAGATGTAGTGCCGAAACTTATCAAATATTACAAAAAGAACTCTAAATAAAAATTGCGGTATGCCGGCGCCGAATTCTTAACAGGATTCGGTGTCGGACGCCGACGCGATATAACAATGGCTAATTTTTATACAGACAATCCGGCACTGAAGGTCTATCTGAATCATCCGATGATGAAGAAGATCGTAGCTCTCAAGGAGCGCGATTTCGCAGATGCCGACAAATATGACTACGCACCCCGCAACTATGAGGATGCAATCGATAACTATGATCGTGTACTTGAAATCGTAGGTGATATCTGCGGCAACATCGTTGCAGAGAACGCTGAGGATGTAGATCACAATGGTCCGCAGGTTGTCAACAACCGCGTTGTGTATGCCGAGGGCACACAGAAGAACCTTGAAGCAACACGCAAGGCGGGTCTGATGGGTATGGCAATGCCCCGTCATCTCGGAGGCTTGAACTTCCCGATCACTCCCTATATCATGGCAGCGGATATCGTCAGCCGTGCGGATGCAGGTTTCGAAAATCTCTGGGGTCTGCAGGACTGCGCCGAGACAATCTATGAATTTGCTGACGAGGAGCAGAAGAAGAAATATATTCCGCGTGTATGCGCAGGCGAGACAATGTCAATGGACCTCACTGAGCCTGATGCGGGTTCAGACCTTCAGAGCGTAATGCTCAAGGCTACTCAGAAAGAGGATGGCTCATGGGTATTGAACGGCGTAAAGCGCTTCATCACCAACGGCGACGCTGACATTCATCTTGTCCTCGCTCGCTCGGAAGAGGGAAGTCACGATGGTCGCGGTCTTTCAATGTTCATCTACGACAAGCGCAACGGCGGAGTAAACGTACGCCGCATCGAGAATAAGATGGGTATCAAGGGTAGCCCGACATGTGAGCTTACTTACAAGGATGCTCCGGCAGAACTCGTCGGATCACGCCGACTCGGTCTTATCAAATATGTGATGGCGCTTATGAACGGTGCGCGTCTCGGCATCGCAGCCCAGAGCGTAGGTCTGAGCGAGATCGCATATCGCGAAGCTCTTCAATATGCAAAAGAGCGTGAGCAGTTCGGCAAAGCTATCATCAACTTCCCCGCAGTGGCAGAGATGCTTTCCATCATGAAAGCCAAACTCGACGCAAGCCGCACACTTCTTTATGCATGCGCACGCTTCGTGGATATGTATAAGATCTATGACGACATCGCTAAAGAGCGTCCTCTGACAGTGGAAGAGAAGAAAGAAGCGAAATACTACAGCAAGCTTGCTGACGCATTCACTCCCCTTGCCAAGGGTATGACATCAGAATTCGCCAACCAGAATGCCTACGACTGCATTCAGATTCACGGCGGTTCGGGCTTCATGAAAGACTATGCGTGTGAAAGAGTCTACAGAGATGCACGCATCACAAGCATCTATGAAGGCACCACTCAGCTTCAGGTCGTAGCGGCAATCCGCCACGTCACCACCGGCACCTATCTCAACAAGATCCGCGAGATGGAGGCAGAGCAGGTAGTGCCCGAAGATGAAGCAGTAAAGAATACGCTCGTATTCATGACTCAGCAATATGCGAACGCAGTGCAGAGCGTGCTCGGCGTGAAGGATTCCGGTTATCAGGACTTCATGGCGCGTCGCCTCGTAGAGATGGCAGGTCACATCATCATGGGTTATCTCCTTCTCGAAGACACTCAGCGTGACGAAAGCTTCCGCAAGAGCCTTCACGTATATGTCAACTACGGTCAGGCAGAAGTAGCGAAGCACGCCGACTTCATCGGCAACTTCCGTCCGGAAGAGATCAAAGATTATCTCTACACATCGGACGAAGAGCCCAAGGCTGAGTAAAACGACACGGAAGTATTAAATTTACAAATAGGATTCACCTCCGTTATTGCGATTTTGGGAAAAATTGCAATAACGGGGGTGGATTTATTTGTGAGAATCAGATTTTTTTTGTAATTTTGTGGCGGTTTTGCAGAAGAATGTGTAAAATCGCTGAAATTTAATATATTAAACAATATGAATCGTTACGAAACCGTTTTCATTTTAACTCCCGTTTTGTCTGATGAACAGATGAAGGAAGCGGTTGGCAAATTCAAATCATTCCTCGAAGAGAATGGTGCGAAGATTGTCAATGAAGAGGAGTGGGGTCTTCGCAAGCTTGCGTATCCCATTCAGAAGAAATCTACAGGCTTCTACTGCCTGTTGGAGTTCGAGGCTGAGCCCACAATCGTTAAGAAGCTCGAGACAGCGTTCCGTCGCGACGAGCGTGTGATTCGTCATCTGACATTCCGTCTTGACAAGTATGCAGCGGAATATGCAGAGAAGCGTCGCAATCTGAGAGCAAACAAAGCAAGTGAGAAACCCGCCGAGGCAGCAGCCGAGGCTTGATCAGAGAAAAAATTATGGCAGCCAATAGCGAAATCCGTTATCTAACTCCGTTATCAGTAGATACAAAAAAGAAGAAATACTGCCGTTTCAAACGCAGCGGTATTAAATATATCGACTATAAGGATCCCGAGTTCCTTAAGAAATTCCTTAACGAGCAGGGCAAGATCCTTCCCCGTCGTATCACAGGCACAAGCCTGAAGTTCCAGCGTCGTGTAGCACAGGCAGTGAAGCGTGCACGTCACCTTGCACTTCTTCCCTACGTTACAGACCTGATGAAATAATTGTTTCACTTTCTAAATCACAATTGTAATGAAAATTATCCTTAAAGAGAACATCCCCGGACTGGGTTACAAAGATGATGTAGTGGAAGTGAAGGACGGCTACGGTCGCAATTATCTCATTCCCCAGGGCAAATGCATCATCGCTTCCGAAGCGGCTCTCAAGCAGCTCAAGGAAGATCTTAAGCAGCGTGCTCACAAGATTGCCCAGGCTAAGGCTGAGGCTGAAGCAGCAGCTAAAGCTATCGAAGGCGTTAAGCTCACTATCGCAGCCAAGACAGGTGCTAACGGCACAGTTTACGGTAGCGTAGGCGCAGCTCAGATCGCTGAGGCACTCGAGAAGCTCGGTCATGCAATCGATCGCAAGATCATCAACGTAAAGCAGCCTGTGAAAGAGGTTGGCGTATACGTTGCTACAGTCAAGTTCCACAAAGAGGTTGAGACTGAAGTTGAATTCACAGTTGTAAGCGAGGACGCTCCCGCGGCTCCTGCAGCTGAGGCACCCGCCGCTGAATAAGCAAATATAAGGGCTTTTAAATACATATTCCGTTGTCGGGCTTTTTAGCGCGGCAACGGAATTTATTTTGTGCGAAAAAGTTTGAACTTGCAGGATATTTTTGTAAATTTGTAGATGGTGAAGAATGTAGGTATATAGTTGCCGATTTGTTTCATTCATAAAATAATCGGGAAGATGCCATAAATAATACGTCGCCGCAAAAATCGAAAATTAAACACCAGTATATATGAGATTTAACGTTTCAGGCAAAGCGCTGCAAACTCAATTGCAGGCAGTCAGCAAAGTAATCAGCTCGAAGAATGCCATGTCCATTCTCGACAATTTCCTTTTCCGCATAGAAGGGGAAACACTTCATATCATCGGTAGCGATCAGGAGAATGTGATGGAAGCTACTGTGGAAATCATGGATGTCGAAGGAGAAGGGGAGATCGCAGTGCTTGCCAAGCGACTTCTCGAAATTGTGAAGGAAATCAGCAATCAGCCCCTCAAATTCTACATCAACGAAACAACGAAGGAGATTGACATTACGTTCCAGAATGGTCATTTCAACTTCACCGGTATTGATGCAGCCGAGTATCCGCGTCGCAAGCCTCAGGAGGAGGATCAGGTGACTATGCGACTGCCGGGCAGCATCGTTGTCGACGGCATAGAGGGCACGCTTTTTGCGGCGAGCACGGATATGATTCGTCCGATAATGACCGGTATATACTGGGATATCGAACCGGCAAAAATCACGTTTGTAAGTTCCGATACGCATAAGCTCGTAAGATACGAGATCAACAGTGTCGCTCCCGGACTCACCGACAATTTCATCCTTCCGGCAAAACCTGCGGGGATTCTCAAGAATCTCATCAACAAAGAAGAGGGAGAGGTGGAAATTATCAAGGATGACAAATCCGCCACATTCAACTTCGGCACATATTCACTCTCCACACGCCTTATCAAGGGTAAATATCCCGATTATAAAAGAGTATTGCCCCAAGGGAGTCCTTTCCAGCTGGTAGTGAATCGGGAATCGCTGCTGAACGCAGTGAGACGCGTAGCGCTATTCGCAAGCAAGGCATCTCAGCTCGTAAAGTTCAATATATCCATGACTCAGATACTTATGGGTGCTCAGGATTTGGACTACGCTACATCGGCAGAGGAACGCGTGGAATGCGACTACAAGGGGAATGATATGACAATCGGTTTTAATTCCGAATATATGCTTGAAGTCCTTGCTAATATCAAGGGGGATGACGTGAAAATCGAATTGTCGGATCCTGCCCGTCCCGGATTGTTCAGTCCGCTTGAGCAGCAAGAGGGAGAAGATGTGGTGATGCTTCAGATGCCCATGCAGGTAATAGAATAAACCGTAACGGAGAAGAGATGAAACTCGTATTGGAACGTCCTCTGATATTTTTCGATCTTGAGACAACCGGCACAAATATTATCAGGGACAGAATCGTAGAGATAAGTATAGTAAAACTCTTTCCCGATGGGCATTATGAGGAAAAGACACGCCGGCTGAATCCGGAGATGCCGATTCCTGCAGCTGCTACGGCAGTGCATCACATCACAAATGAGGATGTGGCAGCCGAGCCGACATTCCGTCAAGTGGCGAAATCGATGCTGGAGTTTTTCGGAGATTGCGATATCGCCGGATATAACAGCAATAAGTTTGATGTGCCTCTCCTTATCGAGGAATTTGCAAGAGCCGGATTGAATTTCGATGTCAATGGGAGAAAATTCATTGATGTTCAGAATATCTTTCACAAGATGGAGCAGCGTACGCTCATTGCCGCCTACAAATTCTATTGCGGGAAAGATCTGACACAAGCTCATTCAGCCAATGCCGACACTCTGGCTACGATGGAGGTGCTGATGGGTCAGCTTGAGCGATATCCCGAACTGAAAAATGATGTCGCTTCACTCAGTGAGTTCTCTTCCGGTGGTAAGAATCTTGACCTTGCTGCCAGGATAATACTTAACGATGATGACGTGCCTGTCTTCAATTTCGGTAAGCATAAGGGGCATCCGGTAGAGGAGGTGTTAAGAAAAGAACCCTCGTTCTACAGCTGGGTAATGCAAGGAGAATTCCCGAAGAATACGAAAGATGTTCTCACGCAGCTTAAACTCAAATATTCAAAGAAATAAAGAGACTTTCAGAGTAACTGAGCAAATATGTCATCATTGCAGGGAAAACATATAGTTTTGGGTATTTCAGGTGGGATTGCCGCCTATAAATCCGCCTATCTGTTGCGTCTGTTGATTAAGAAAGGAGCAGAGGTGCAGGTTGTCATTACCCCCAACGGCAAAGAGTTCATTACGCCTGCCACATTGGCTGCGCTGAGTGGCAAACCTGTGGTAAGCGAGTTTTTCGCTGCCAACACCGGCGAATGGCACTCACACGTAGATCTCGGTCTGTGGGCAGACCTCATGATAATCGCACCCGCTACAGCCTCCACTATAGGCAAAATGGCAAACGGCATCGCGGATAATATGCTTATCACTACCTATCTTTCAGCAAAAGAACAGGTAATGGTGGCTCCTGCGATGGATCTTGATATGTGGGCACATCCTTCGACCCAAAGAAATGTAGAGACTCTAAAAACGGATGGAGTCCTGATTGTCGAACCACAAACCGGATTTTTGGCGTCCGGACTGACAGGCAAAGGGCGTATGGCAGAACCGGAGACTATAGCCGAAGCTGCGGAAGCCTATTTTTCCGACAAAGAAAGAAGTGAGGAAAAGGGAAAGGACCTGACAGGTAAAAGAGTAGTTATCAGTGCGGGTCCGACCTATGAGAATATTGATCCGGTCCGGTTCATCGGTAACTATTCCTCCGGCAAAATGGGTTTTGCGATAGCTAATGAGTGTGCGGAGAGAGGAGCGGAAGTTACGATAGTAGCAGGACCCGTTGATCCGCGACTTACTCTTAACCCCGGAGTTAGAAGAATTAACGTGCGTTCGGCAAAAGAGATGCTGGCAAGCATGCAGGGGGCATTTGCGGATTGCGATATCTCTATATTGGCGGCAGCCGTTGCCGATTACACTCCCGAATTCCCTTCCGAAAAAAAGATGAAGCGGGAAGAATTGGGGGATCTGACCTTGCGACTCGTGAAGAATCCCGATATTGCAGCTATCTTAGGTGGAGAAAAAGGGGGAAGATACTTAGTCGGTTTTGCGCTCGAGACCGACAATGAACGCTCCAATGCGCTTTCAAAAATGGCGCGTAAGAATCTCGATATGATAGTTCTCAACTCATTGAGAGAAAAGGGAGCGGGGATGATGACCGACACGAATAAAGTGACGATTCTAAAAGCAAACGGCGAAGAGAATTGTTATTCTTTAAAGAGCAAGACGGAAGTAGCAGCGGATATAGTCGATGCTATTGTCGCTTCCGTCAGATAAGTTGACTTTCAAGAAGAGAAAGGAGAATAAAATGATTCAGAAATCAGAAATTCGCGACGGCATAAAAAGCCGAATGCTGAGGAGAGGAGTGTTTGCGGGCATTGCGCTATGCAGTGTCTCATTCGCGTCTGCTCAGGAACTGCGATGCACAGTGGAAGTTAATTCCCAGAAGATAGAAGGGACAAACAAAAGTGTATTTGAGTCCCTGCAGAGCAGTATTGCCGATTATCTGAATGAAAACAGATTCTCCAATGCTACTTTCTCACCCAATGAAAAACTGGAATGTCGATTCTTTCTCACGGTTGGTGAATATGACAACGACAGGATTAAAGGGGATATTCAGGTTCAGCTTTCACGCCCTGTCTATAACTCATCCTATACGACCACTCTTCTTAATTTCAAAGATACACGCGTAGAGTTCGATTATAAAGATGGCGATCCGCTCGTCTTCAATGAGACATCGCAACAGAACAATCTTACGGCGATTCTGGACTTCTACGCATATCTGATGCTCGGGATAGACTTCGACAGTTTTTCACCTGAGGGGGGACAGCAGTTTTTTGACAAGGCACAAAGTGTTGTTCAGGCAGCTCAATCCACCGGCGAAATCGGATGGAAGGCATTTGAGGATACAAAGAACCGGTCGGCAGTGATTTCAGTCTATACTGATGCCAACACCGCTCCGATTCGCAAAATGCTTTACGACTATCACCGGAAGGGATTGGACGAGATGGTGACGAGTCCGGATAAAGGACGGGCAACCATTACTGAGAGTCTGAAGGATCTGCAGAAGGTCTATAAAAACGCCCCGATGTCGGTCGCACTCTCCATGTTCAGAGACGCGAAGCTCGATGAGCTCGTGAACATATATTCCAAAGCTCCGGCGACGGAACGCGAGGCTGCCTACGAAATTCTGCAGCCGATTTATCCGACGGATGTAGAGCGACTTGAGAAGATAAAGAAAGGGGATGAAGAGAACTAAAATAAACGGGAAATTATTAAAATATAACTCAGCAAGAGAGATTGCAAGAAAATGCTTCAGAAGCTACTTATAAAGAATTACGCCCTGATCGAGGAGATCGAAATAGATTTCTCTCCGGGATTCAGTATCATTACGGGTGAGACAGGCGCCGGCAAATCCATAATGCTCGGGGCGCTGGGTCTTCTTTTAGGAGCAAGAAGCGATTCAAAAGCTATTGCAGACAAGAGCAAGAAGACAGTGATTGAGGCTACATTCGTCAATGTCGGAGAGCTTCCCGCCCCCTTCGAAGAGGGGGAACGCACGGAAGTGATTGTCCGCAGAGAGATAACCGGGGGCGGTCGGTCAAGAGCATTTGTCGATGATTCCCCTGTCAGCCTTCAACAACTCTCTGCTCTGACCTCCCGATTACTCGATATTCACTCCCAGCATGCCAACTTGAGTCTTACCTCAAAGTCCGGACAGCTTGATATCCTAGATGCCATGTCGGACACTCATTCCTTATTAGGAGCCTACCGGACGCTATTCAAGGAATATGTCGGTGTGCGCGCCGAACTCCGCCGCATCAAAGAGATGAATGAGAAGAATAAGGAAAGGAGGAGTGTCATTGAATTTCAGCTCGGGGAATTGAAAAAGCTAAATCCGAAGAAAGGGGAGCTGGAAGAAGTGGAGCGTCGGTTTGAACTTCTGAGCGATGCCGATGAAATCCGGGCACACCTTTCAGAAGCCTACTCCCATTTAGATGGGCATGAAATGTCGGCGCTAAGTCTCGTGAAGTCCGCTTCTGAAGAACTGTCGATGATCGATCCGCGTAATCTTGACGAAGACCTTGACGAAGAGGAGCGGCTGCTGACGCGCCTCCACAACGTATATGTAGAGCTTAAAGATATAGCAGAGACTATAGAGAGCTATGCGGAGACGATAGAATCGAGTCCGGCTCTTCTGGCTTCCACCGGGGCGAGAATGCGTCAGCTGCTGGATGCCGTCAAGACATTTCATACCGGGGATGGCGACGGACTTGTAGAACTCAAGGATAAGCTTACTCAGCAACTGAGTAGGCTTGACGGCGGGGATGAAGAGACCAAAGAACTCGAAATTCGCGGACGCAGACTCGCAAAAGAACTTAAGCAAAAGGCGGAGGAACTGACTGCCATGAGAAAGGCGGGCAGCGAACGATTTGCTGAAAGACTCACGGAGATAACGCGCCCGTTGGGATTGCCGAATCTTCGGTTTGAGGTTGGAATCTCAAGCGGAAAACTAACCTCGGATGGTCAGGACACAGTAGAATTTCTCTGTAGTTTCAACAAGAACGGAGAGATGCTCCCGATGGCATCTACGGCTTCCGGCGGTGAGCTTTCACGCCTGACATTGGGAATAAAATCCCTTATGGCATCCAAAATGCAGATGCCGACTATTATCTTTGATGAGATCGACACCGGCGTAAGCGGGGAGATAGCTGACAAGATGGGAAAGATGATGGAAGAAATGGCAGAGAATATGCAGGTGATAACGATCACTCATCTCCCACAGGTAGCGGCACGCGGCTCAAGCCATTTCAAGGTATATAAACGCGACACACAAGAACGCACTGTCAGCGACATCAAGAAACTTGACCGAGAAGAGAGAATCAGGGAAGTTGCCGGAATGTTGAGTGGTGAGCACCTGACAGAATCTGCCAAAAAAGCGGCAGAAGAACTACTTGATAATAAGAAAAGATGAATAAAAGTGACTATATATTCGGCATACGTGCCGTAATAGAAGCTATCGAGGCAGGAAAGCAGATCGATAAGGTGATGATAAAAAAAGATCTCTCCGGGGATCTTGTCAGAGAACTCTTTGCCAAGATAAAGGAATACGGAATATTAACCCAGAGAGTCCCGGCTGAGAAACTTAATCGCATAACGATGAAGAATCATCAGGGAGTCATTGCGATGCTCTCACCGATTGAATATGCCAAACTTGAGAATCTCGTGCCGCTTTTTTACGAAGAGGGGAGAGTTCCCTTTGTCATACTCCTCGACGGGCTTACCGATACACGCAACTTCGGCGCTATCGCACGTACGGCTGAATGTGTGGGAGCGGATGCAATAGTGATACCCTCCAAGGGGAGTGTCAGTGTGACTCCGGATGCTGTAAAGACCTCTGCGGGCGCATTGCTACATATTCCGGTATGTCGGGAAAACAGTATCCTTGAGGCAGTCAGAATGCTTAAAGACAACGGCTATAAGATAGTCGGAGCCTCCGAGAAGGCTGCTGAAAATTACACTGAAATAGACTATAGCGTGCCTGTCGGAATAGTGATGGGGGCGGAGGATACAGGAATCAGTGATCCGGTGCTCAAAGCATGCGATGCACTGGGAGCTATCCCCATTCTCGGCAATATCGGTTCGCTCAATGTCTCAGTGGCTGCCGGCGTGATGATGTATGAAGTGGTCAGACAGCGACTCGCTACTCTTTCATTGGAAGAGATATAATCCGCTTCAAGCCCGATTCAAATAAGGGATGATTTGAAAAAATCAGCTGAAAATAGTAAATTTGCATAATGAAATCCATTTCTTCGCAGAAAAGAGGAGAGAAACTCAAAGCGGAGGATATGACAATTCATAGAAAAGAATAGGAAAAGATATGATTAATAGAGTGTTGATAAGAATCAAGGTTGTGCAGCTTCTTTATTCTTATCTACTGACAGAAAATCGATTCGCATTAGAATCCGCACCCCTTCAGCCGACCCGCGAGAAGCGTTTCGCCTACGGCTTGTATCTCGATATGTTATATCTCATGGCTCAGATAGCCGGCAATATCAGGCAGCGCGGCGGTCAGCGTCCTCTCTATGACACACGCTTTATTCATCGCATAGCTACGGACGACAAGGTGCGCTCACTGTTCCAGAAATATTCAGGTAGCGCTGATCCATACGCTGAAGTCGAAAAGAGTCTTACGGATCGCGTTAAGGAATCGGCTTTGTATAAGAAATTCCTGAAGAGTGAGGATCCCGGTTCGCAGGCGGATGAAAAGGTGTGGCAAGATATTTTCACCCAGATAATCCTTCCGGATCCACAGCTCAACAGAATAATCTCAGGACTTGAAGGATTTACGCTCAACGGAGTCGATCGGATGCGTGAGATTATGGATAAGACATTCTCAAATTTCTATGCTTCCTCAGATAATCTTCCTGATGCATTGAAGACTCTGAAAATGAGTATGGATAAGGCTCGCGAGCTCTATATTCGCCTTCTGCAGCTTCCGATTCTGCTGACAGATATGCGTGAACGCGAAATAGAAGAAAACCGCACCAAATTTCTTGCTACATCTACGGATCGCAATCCCAATCTGCGTTTTGTGGAGAACGCATTTGTAGAGGTGCTTCGCAACAACGAGCTTCTTGATAAAGAGATTGAGAAGTATGGCAGAAGAATGAGCGAGGATGAAGATATAATGATTCGCTCAATTCTCAAGGAGATCGTCGGCTCGGATATCTATAAAGAATATATGGCATTCCCTGCTACTGATTTCAAGATGGATTGTGAACTCTGGAGAAATCTCTATAAGAATATAATTTTCGATAACACAGACTTCCTGGAAGCGCTTGAAAACAAATCCGTGTTCTGGAATGATGACTTGGGTATAATGGGTGACTTCGTGCTGAAGACTGTCAAGAAGATTGCAGATTCTCCTATCTCGGCTACATCGGGAGTGCCTGAAGTCATGAATCCGGAATCCATGTTTGTGATGCCTATGTATAAGGATGATGAGGATGCCCGCTTTGGAAGCGAACTCTTCGGCTATGTGGTCAATAATAAAGAGACCTATAAAGGATATATCGATGAGGCGCTTGATAAATCTGTCTGGGAATCGGATCGTCTGGCTTATATGGATATTGTCATCATGATGACGGCATTGGCAGAAATTCTTCACTTCCCGAAGATTCCCTTGAATGTGTCGCTCAATGAATACATAGAGATGGCAAAGGCATACAGCACTGCGAAGAGCGGACAATTTGTCAATGGATTGCTGAGCCGAATCTTCCTTCAGCTGAAAGATGAGGGTAAACTTTTGAAATAACAAAATAAAAACTTAATAAGTAATTACAATGAATTTAATGTCAATTCTCCTGCAGCAGCAGGAAGGGAATTCATGGAGCGGCATGCTGATGATCGTAGCGATGATCGTCATCTTCTACTTCTTCATGATTCGCCCCCAGAGCAAGAAACAGAAAGAGATCAAGAAGGCTCGCGAGGCTATGCAGAAGGGTGATAAGGTCGTGACAGCAGGTGGCATTTTCGGTACTATCCGCAACATCAACGAAGCTGAAGGCACTATCATGATGGAAGTGGCACAGGGCGTCACTATCAAGGTTAGCCGCGAGCAGGTGTTCCCCGTGCAGGCAGAGCCGACTAAAGAACAGAAATAATCAATCTCTCAGGCGAGTAGGAGAACCTGCGTAATAAGGGGAATCACTCGTCCTATCCCGACAGATGGCAAATCCGGCAAAGAAGATAGCAAAAAGATGGAGGAGCGTGAAGACCACATCCGGTTTTCGCAAGCTCGTCACATATCTGATTTTTGTCGGAATCGCCACTCTTTTCTGGTTCATACTCGCTCTGAACGACAATATTCAGGATGACTTCGATGTAAAACTGGAGTTTACGAATGTGCCGGATTCAGTCACATTCATCACTGTTCCACCGGAAGAGATTCATGTGGCAGTACGTGATCAGGGTGCTTCGATTCTGCGGCGCGCCCTCTTTGTCACCCCGAAACTTCATATCAACTTCCGGGACTATGCAAAGGATGGGAAACTGATCTACGGTAAATCCGAATTGAATGCAGGACTGAAAGGTCTTTTCGGTGCAGGCGCAACGCTGGTCTCAACATCGATTGATAATCTCAGTCTGGACTATACGACACTTCCCGGCAAAAGAATACCGGTAGTCGTGTCAGCGGATTTTTCAGCAGCAGTCGGAAAGGTGATCTATGGTCAGCCCTCATCCACTCCCAAGAGTGTGACTGTATATGGGACACGCGATGTACTGGATACGATAACCCGCGTTTTCACAGAAAAGATAGTGCGTACCAATCTTGAGGACTCAAAGGATCTGTCAGTCCGGCTAAAGAATGTGTCAGGGGCAAGAATAGAACCTGAGACAGTCAAGGTGCATGTCAATGTTGAAATGCTTGTCAGAAAAGAGGCTAATGTCACTATCAAGGCTGAGCATCTGCCGGCAGGTATGGATATACTTCTGTTCCCTTCGACGGCTACTGTAGAGTACTTCATACCTATGAGTTGCTTCAACAGAGATGATGTGGCGCCGGAAGTGAGCGTGGATGTCCGTGAGCTTCAAGCATCCTCCAAGCGCCTGCCGCTCCATCTCGGTGCGAGTCCGAAGGATATGCTGAATATCCGGGTACTGACCGATAGTGTGGAATACACATTAGTTAGAAACTAAGAGTTAGAAACTAAGAAGATAGGATAAATGCTTATTGGTATCTGCGGAGGCATAGGGAGCGGCAAGAGCGTCGTAAGTCGAATTGTGCGGGAATTGGGCTATGAAGTCCTTAATTGCGATATTGAGGCACGTCGGCTTATGGAGAGCAGTGAAGAAATCAAGTGCAGAATCCGGGATGAGATCTCTGCGGAGGTGACGGATGGCATCTCGCTCCCGAATCGTAAGATACTTGCGGAAATCGTATTCAATGACGAGAATGCAAGGCTGAAGCTCAACGAAATTGTGCATGGCGCGTTAAAAGACTTTATCCGGGTCAAGGCAGTCAGCAGTCAGCAGGGAATTCTCTTTGCTGAAGCGGCACTGATGGCAGAGAGCGGATTGGCGGCAATCTGCGATTCAATTTGGGAAGTTAAGGCAGACAGCAAGATTAGACTTGAGCGAGTAATCCGGCGCGACGGTTGTTCGGAAGAGCATGCCATACGCAGGATAGCTTCGCAGAGGAGGGAAGAGCAGTTGATGAAAGCGTACGCCGGAAAGACTGTCGTAATAGAAAATTTTGAAAACAAATCACTTCTTGATCAGGTGACAAACCTGCTCGAGACATTAAAGAAATAAGGACTTATGTTAAGAACAATCTTATCAATCACCGGCAAGCCCGGTCTTTTTAAAATAGTATCACAGGGTAATCGTATGCTCGTCGTAGAGGACATCATGAGCAAGAAGCGTATGCCTGTTCATGCTCGTGATAAAGTTGTGTCACTCGGTGATATCGCCATGTACACAATCGGCGAGGACAAACCTCTTGGCGAAATTCTTGATCTTACTTACGAGAACATGAAAGGGGAGCAGATCGATATCAAGGGTCTGGTAGCGGCAGACGGTCTCCGCGACAAATTTGCCGAAATCCTCCCCGATTTCGACAGAGATCGCGTATATCCCTCGGATATCAAGAAACTCTTCACATGGTATAACACGCTCGTCGCTTCCGGCATGACAAAGTTTGCTGCTGAAGAAGCAGAAGCTTCAGAAGAGAACAAAGAAGACGCAGCTGCAGAGTAATAGGCAGCTTAGCCCCCGGCGTGGACATTTTTGATGTCGGTTGGGATTTATTTCAGAAGATCAATAGAACAGGTGAATTTGCATTCGGGATAATTCTCACACCCTGCAAATTCGCCTGTTCTCCCTTTTAGAATAACAAGTTTTCCTCCACAGCGCGGACATATCCCCTGACTTATCTCACGCGAGATATTGCGGGAGGTCTTTCGAGCATATTGCACGTGGGCTCTCCGTTCGCTGTGGCTTGTCAGCGAGTGTTCCTCTATCTTTGTCACGATATTATCCAGCTCCTCACGGGGAATCAGGCGGGGGCGTCGATTAATCTCATTCGTCAGTTCTTCGAGATTAACTACCGCTACGCTTTCATCAAGCCGAATCTCCTTACCGAATCTCCACCAGCGTCGCTTTCTCCGTTCCGAAGGGAGGAATGTGCGGCGGATATGCCTGTCGGGCAGACAGAATCGTTCAACGATGATATCATCCGCTTTTATTTCGATATTGCGGGCTTCCGTAAAGACAATAAGGGAGAAGAATGCGGAAGGGTCAAGTGTTGGCAACAGACGTCTTAAAACCTTTACGTGAGCGTTATTTTGAAGAATGGGGTTATAAAATCTTGAAGAACCCCCGGAATAATGGCGCGTCCAATATTGCGAATGTTCGGAGCCGCGGATTCTGCCCGAAATGCTTTTAGTTTCAATTACGAATATTCCGCGTGTAGACACAACGATATGGTCGATCTGAGAAGAGTGACCATCCTTTGTCGGGAGTAGAAGATCGTTTAGGATAGTATTATCGCGTCGTTTGAGGGAGTGAAGTTCCCGGGAGACTATCTTTTCACCTTTTCTTCCTTTGCGTGCTCCCTTCCCCTTATGCCATTGATAGGCGGCAAAGAAGAGAATTACAGCGATAAGGAATCCTGAGATTATGCCAAGTAAAGCATTAAATTCCATTGATTGTCGATTTAGTTAAATTCGTTTATCGGGGGTTGCTATCCGGTTGATTGAACCCCATATTGTCCTATATTGTTTAAATATTGAATAACACAACAAAATTAGTAATAACCCCAAAATATAGAAAACATGATCAGATTAAATGTATCAATGATTGTAGAGACAGAGGAGAATGCAAAGAAACTTAAAGAGGCAGCATTAGAGCTTGTAGCGTTCTCACTGAAGGATAAAGGTTGCATAGACTATGATCTCTATCGCTCAAAATCCAATAACGATCGCTATATGATCGTAGAGACCTGGGAGTCTGAGGAAGCACTGAAGGCTCACACAGAGACAGAGCATTACAAGCGCCTCTCTCCCGAACTCAACAAATACTCAAATCTTACGGTAGAAAAATTCGATTTCTGATTCCTCTCTCAATAAATTTTCGGCAAGTTTGCCGAAAAGCAAAAAAAGCAATGCATTGCTCCGATTGGTTCGGGGCAATGCATTGCTTTTATCATCGGGGACGGCTATGGAGCACTGGCTTGAACACGTTCTTATCTAGATACCCTCTCGAAGAAAGACCGATCAATTCATGGAAGATCTCCTATTTAAGTAATTTTCTATTGTTGCCGCCGCTTTCCAATATGCTCATTTGATGAATGGCTATTTGGTTGAGTTTCATAAGTCGCTCGCTTTGCGGCATACTTTGTTCGATAAACACGGCATTTAGGTTTTCCATGTTTGAAAGGCATATAAGTTCGTTGATTGAAGCATAATCCCGGATATTGCCTTTCAAATCCGGATTTTCTTCACGCCATTGTCGCGCCGTCTTACCGAACATTGCCACATTGAGCACATCGGCTTCATCTGCATAGACATACGAAGCCTGTTCGCTCGAGATTTCTGCCGGGAGTAAATGAGTCTTTATAGCATCAGTATGAATGCGATAGTTGATTTTCGACAATTCACGTTTTGCCGACCAACCGATCATTTTTTGTTCCTCGGTTTTAAGTCGCTGAAATTCCTCTATCAGATAGAGTTTGAACGGCACACTTATTGCCGACCCAAATTCAAACGCTATATCCTTATGTGCGTAAGTGCCACCATATCGACCTTTCTTTACGATTATGCCGACTGCATTTGTACGCTCTATCCACTCAGATGCGCTAAGTACAAATGAAGGAAGTCCGGCACTCATTCTAAAGTGGTCAAATTCGACCACTTTAAAATTGGGGTTATGTATCACTTCCCATGTACCAAGAAATTCAATAGTGTAGCGGTTGCGTAGCCAATTCTTGATTATATCGGCAGAGCGATTATCTCCCTCTTTGGCAGTTGCCATATCTGTTAGGGAGATATAGTCCTGTTCCTCTACAGAGAGTACAGTGATAGGGGTATTTTGTACAGTGATTTTAGCCATCAGATTTTGAAGTTGCAGATATTTGGATGCAAATGTACAACAAATATTTGATAATTCGGTTGTTTACAGTATCCTTACTTTTGATTGGAAAATAAAAAAAGCAATGCATTGCTCCGATTGGTTCGGGGCAATGCATTGCTTTTTTTGTCGGGGTTGAAATTATCCTGTCGGTTAGAGAAGGGTAATGGAGCGGGAGATGAAGTCAGAGATTCTAATTTGCTCATCGGAAGTACGTAAGCATACGAGTAAGTGAGATTATGTTGTGATTTTAAATGAAAGAGTGAAATCCGCTTTGATTGTTAAAGATTGCTCTTAGTAGGGCTATCAACTCCTATTCTCTGAATAGAATATGTGAATCATAGCGTTCTGTATTAAATGAGTCAAACACTTTGTAGGACTCGTCAAATTGAAAAGAAATATTATTTTTCCTAACTGTATAGGTATATATTTGGCGATAGAGTTCTCCTTTATCCCATAGCATTACTGCGAAATACCCACTGCCATCTTTATCTTTCGAGAAAACCGGTAACAAGGAAATATAATCAAGTCGGCCATTCAACGCCTTTGAGCTTTTCTGTGCGTCCTCCTCCGTAAGAATGTAGTGGGATTTACTGGAATATGCCTTATTGAATGGCATGTATCTTCCTGCCATTGACAGTAAAAAGGATTGCCACACTGAATTTACTCCATTACCATCTAAAACGGCATTTAGTTCTTGTGTTAAACTCTTGAATTTGTATTCCAATTCCTGGGGAATGAAACCATCTCGATTGATTAACCCATGAACAGTTGTAAGCAGAGATAAGTCAGCAGCAAATAATTCATAATAGAATCGATCACTATTTCCGATTCTCACTGCAAATAAATGTTTTCCCTCCGGAATAGATAAATCTTTGAGCTTTCCAAGAAGAGGAGTGACATCTACAAGCGGTCTATAAATTATTTTTGCAATAGCCTTAATGAACTTCGAAGATGTTTTTTCCATGTCAAGGATTTCAATGAATTTCATTGGAGAGGGTGAGAATTCACAAGGATTGGACAATCGGCCGGAAAGCCATAGCCATCCCATTATTGGTGCACCATTCTTAGGCGTGAATTCATCATTGAAATATAATGGCACCTCAAGATTAGGATCATTGTGGATCTTGATTACACAACGATTAACAGAATTATTGTAAAAGCTGTCATACATCAGGTCGCGCGTGGGAGATTGAAACTCAGCCATATCAGGGCATTTTTCATCATTAGGGAGAAAGGCGACAAGATTCTCTGTGCTGAATTTAACCGATTCCACTTCACCATTTTCTTTATAAGTTGGTTTTTCACCGATCTTTGCAAGAAAATCTATAGCCTGCTTACCTTCAAAAGAGAATCCTTTAGAAGCTTCTTTGACGTTGCCGGATGTGGCTGCGATGGATATTTCTAATTCTCTCCCGATCTTATATTGATCTTTATTAAAGTAATAGTCGGTTGCGAAGAAGTGAAAATCAAACTCCTCGTCATTGTCGCTGTATCGGCACTTGATTGTGGCCTCAAGTCTGTTATCCCATTCGAGCACATCTAACACCTCTACCTTTACCGGAATGCCTTTTAGATACGGATAGCAGGATATAAACACATTGTTATTATTCAATGGGTTATAGGCTATTAACGCGAGATACGCAATGTCGTCTATATCTTCATTGCAAATATATTTCAATGATGCAACCTTTGTTTTAAGAGGGTGGTTGTCATCAAACATTACTTCTGTATCAAGTTTAAGACATAAAGATGAGTCTTTCATCATGATACTCAGAAAACCGCGTAGTTCCTCATCATTTATGAAAGGGGCATGATGATCTCCATGGGTTTCATACAATTCGTATGCTTTATTCCAGTGCTCATAGTTTGAGGGAACAGATTTTGTATGAGAACGGGAAATTCTATAATTAGAGAAGGATAGGGTAACAAAGCATGTATCATTTTCTCCAAGTCTGATTAAAATGCCTTTTTCGCCATTATCTTTATCCTTGATAAGAAATGCAGTGATTGACTGATGGGTAGTGGTTATTTGCTCATGCTTGCAGGATACACGAGTTAACAATTCCTCCTTAGATGTTATTTCATCAAAGGAAAAATCAGAATATCCATGAAAATATGATGACACATAATCTTTCATAAAAGAAGTATCTCCAGTCTGCCAGCTGGAGGCATAACCTTTATACATTGAATACTCTGAAATATTTTCACCTTTAGTGGGAATTCTATTTTCCAACACTTGAATAGGAGTGAAATTTATTTTATAGCGTCCCCCTGCAATTGGTTCATTGGTTCTATTATCGAGGCATTCCATTTCAGTCATGAAAAAGATAGGAATAGAGCCATGTTTCTCATATCCCTCTGCTAATTGAGGGTATAGTTCATAAAACCGTGATGAAAATAAATCACCGAATAGATCGGAAATTTTCTTATTATCCCTTTCGGGTATATAATAAACTACTCCACGGACAGTTCTACCAACTTTGATATAAGAGAAGTCGGCTCCTGAATTAAAATCAGGAGTATGCCGAATACATCTTGTGCCCCTCTTCTCGAATGATTCAATTAAACAACTGACAAGAAACTCATGAATTTCAGTATCAGTCAGTATTCTATCACTGTCTTCAGGAGCGCATTTATGTTGATAGATGTAAGGTTTTCCGTTTACTTTAAGTTGCATGATATCCTATAATTAAAAGAGGTAATCCTCTTCTGGTAATTCTATAATAATTCCGCTCTCCTTAACTTCACCGTAAAAGATGGAATAATTTTCCATTTCCTGTATCGAGTACAGCTTTTCCGCTTCATGAGCCCTCTGATCTATAGTTTCTTTTGATAAGGGAAATTGGAGTCTTAACAGGTATTTCAACTCTTTCATCAGAGGAAATTCAAACAAACGGAAGTTGATGATATTCCCAGTATTAGGCTCTAAAAGATATAGTGTCACGGTCGTCTCTTCGTCATAGACCCAGTCTTGTCGGTTTACGCTACTTATCTTTTGGATATTAAGTGTGAGATTACATTTATAACTCCCGAAATCAAAAACTATATGAGGAATTTGTTTATGAATAAATAACGAAATATAAAATTTATTACATACGATAGCCTCACGCTCCTCAAAGGATAGATTATCAAGAGTCATGATAATATCAAACGAATGAGGCGTGATACGAGGTACTATACAATCCCCAGATGAAATATACCTTTTCTCAGGGAATGGTTGACCAAGGGAAAATGTTTCTACTATTGTCATCTTCAATTCCTCTTTAGTATTATTTTATAAGAACCCATCGACCGGTTTTGTCTGATCCTTCCCTGTCGATGTAACCGAGTTTCTTAAGATCTCTGGTTGCTCGCTTGGCGGTCGATTCGGAGATGTTAAAGAGTTCCATAAGTTGTGAATGGGTAATTTTCGGATTTTTGTGAATGGCTATATAGATCCTTTTCAAACTTTCTTTCAATTCGTTTACAGTGTCATTTACAGTGCCGGGATGCAGATTTACAGTGTCATTTTCTTGATACTGTAAAGTTCGGCGATTGAGATCTTCAATGTGATGACGAAGCATAGCATCCTGAGCTATGGTTGAATCTTCATTCTCACGACTGTCAACCAGTGACTGGATATATTCCCCCTTGTCTTCTTTTCTTACAATGGAGGGAATGAGACTCAACTGCCTTTGAATCATATTCATCACTAATCGGGTAGTGCGTCCATTACCATCGACCCAAGGGTGAATAGTCACAAGTCGGAAGTGGGCCTCAAAACTCAGACGGTAGCAAGCTACTATATCGGTCTTGTCTATATTGGCAATTTCGTCGTTAAGCCATTGGCAAAAATCGTTTATGGCTTGGGGAACTTTATTATAGGCAAGATAGCTTCTACCTCCGATACCTGCACTGACATTGCACAGGCGGAACTCGCCCTTTGATGAATCGAATTGTCCGGCAATAGTGGAATATTCGCTTCCGGTCCTACGCATCACAAGTGCTGATAGCTGTTGCAATAACCGGGGTGTATAAGTTGGATTCTCGGAGGCTATTTTGAAAGCATTAAGATAAGCGTCTTTCAGATCAACATTCATCATCTGTTCTGTCAGTGAACGCCCTTTTGCAGCAATACCCTCATCAAATAGAAGTTGATTCTCAATTTCAGTAACAGTGGAACCCTCAATAGCCGTAGAATGAGTCACAATAGAGTAGAGGTAGAACTTCTGATAGTCCACCTGATCCTCTACTCCCGAAGCCAAATAAACCTTCAGAGCCTCCTCAATCTGTATATCAAGATTCGTGTTCATTACTTTTAATAATACTCTTCTTAAATACCTACAAGGAAATATCCACAACCAATATGGACGAAATCGTAGGCAGAAGCAAAGATAGAGCGGTAAATCCTATCCTGATTCCACCCCTTCTTAAACTCAATCCTATTGGATTCAACTTTCCTCTGTCTCAGCAGATCCTCAACATTTATCGGTAGTGCCATAGTGACTATTTAATTCAGCCTTTGATAGTGTTTCTATTTGTTCCTCTATACTTTTAGGTAATTTCTTAGCCATAATTCAGTTGTTCTTAATGCCATATATAATTACAGGTTCACTTGCCATTCCAAGACTTTCTGTAGGATTAAGCAGGCGCCGGATATCAATTTCTAATAGAGAAGCAATTGACTTTAATGTATATAAATCAGGCTGTGATGTATTGGTACACCACTTAGAAACGGTGGTTGGGTTAACATTTAACTGATCCGCCAACCATTTATTAGTTCGTTTCTTCTCGCATAAAACTATTTTTATGCGATTAATATCTTCATTCATTTCTAAATTAATTGTTTTGAACGCAAATTTAGTGATTAATTCTGACTCTCACAATAGACTAAACAATAAATCAATAGCTCTGCACGTGACTAACAAGAGGCTTGTTGGGTGTAGAGCTAAATTTGGGATAGAAGTCGAAGGTGGGGGGATTGGATTTGTCGATTTTGCAGAGGCAGAGGGTGTATGGGCTCGTGTGTCCGCTTTCATTGTATTGTATTCCTGTGTGTTGGCGATGGACGCACGAACCCGCGCATCACTACATTTGCGAAGTTTTTGAAGGAGTGGGAAGTTGCTATTGTATAGTCAGTAACTTCAGGTGTGGAATCTTCAGCCGCAGGTTCGGAATGGGATGAGCAGTAAAAAAGCAATGCATTGCTCCGATTGGTTCGGGGCAATGCATTGCTTTTTATCGGGGTTGAAATTATCCTGTCGGTTAGAGGAGGGTGATGGAGCGGGAGATGAAGTCAGAGAGTTCTTTGCCCTGAAGAAGACCTGCCTGGAGAAGTGCAAGGTCGATGATCTGACGAATCAGGGGTGTGCCGGCGGCGTAGCTGCCGATAAGTTCTTCCTGCTTCTTGCGTAGGTCAGCAACCTTCTTCTCGTTCTCTTCTGCGCTCTTCTTGGCTGCTTCATCAGCATCCTTGTCACCGCGAACCTTCGCTACTTCTTCATTAAGTGCAGTAATTTCACTCAGGATCTTTGACACTTCTGAATCCAAAGATGAAGAGGCTGTTTCGAGAATCTTTTTCACTGCCGGCTGGTCAGTGTTGACGACAAGATTGTAGTTATCAGGCATCACTCCCATAAATCCCATGCCGGACTGCTGCTCTGCCATCTTCTTCATTCGGCGCATAAATTCATTCTGCACAATGACCGCCGGAGCGCCATTCTCGCCAAGGCTCTCAAGAGCTACGATGAAATTGGCATCCTTCACTTCCGGAAGCTGCGCAGAGAATGCACCCTGCAGAATGTCGGACTGAACCGCACTGAGATTAGTCTTACTTGCATCCTCCTTAACGATTAGACGCTCGGGAATATCGGAGTCAACACGCACGAAACGCAACTTCTCATTCTTGCTTTCCAAAAGCGACATGAAGTGCTCGTCGAGCTGACCATCCATCAGCAACACGTCATAACCCTTATCTTCAGCTTGCTTAATGTAGGAGTACTGGGCTACGGGATCAGTAGTGTAAAGATAGATCACTGTAGAATCCTTATCTGTCTGAGAGGGAGCCACGAGTTTATTGTAATCCTCTAAAGAGAAATAATCACCCTTCACATCCTTCAGGAGATAGAACTTGCGGGCAGACTCACAGAACTTCTCATCTGTCAGCATACCATACTCGATGAATATGCGGATATCATCCCATTTCTTTTCAAATTCAGCGCGGTCGTTCTTAAAGAGTTTATCAAGTTTTTCGGCAACCTTCTTCGAAATATAGGAAGAAATCTGCTTAACCTGACGGTCGGACTGCAGATAACTGCGGGAGACATTCAGCGGGATGTCAGGAGAATCGATGACACCCTCCATGATCGTCATAAACTCCGGCACTACGCCCTCAACCTGATCAGTGACATAGACCTGATTGCAATAGAGCTGAATGCGATTGCGCTGAAGGTCGATGTTGCTCTTGATTTTCGGGAAATAGAGGACACCGGTCAGAGTAAACGGATAGTCTACATTAAGATGAATCCAGAAGAGAGGATCCTCCTTACCGGGCATAAGTTCATGGTAGAATTTCAGGTAATCCTCATCCGTAAGTTCAGAGGGCTTGCGGGTCCAGAGGGGTTCGGTTGCGTTGACCACATTATCCTCGTCTGTATCGACATACTTTCCATCTTTCCATTCCTTCTTCTTTCCGCAAACGACGGGTACAGGGAGGAAGCGGCAATACTTTTTAAGCAGACCGAGGATGCGATCCTCATCGAGATACTCCTTCGATTCATCATCGATATAGAGGATCACGTCTGTGCCGCGCTCAGCCTTCTCTATAGGTTTCATTTCGTATTCCGGCGAACCGTCGCAGGTCCATTCTACAGCCTGAGCGCCCTCCTTATAAGAAAGAGAGCGAATCACGACTTTTTTCGAGACCATGAATGCTGAATAGAAACCGAGACCGAAGTGTCCGATGATGCTATTGGCTGTGTCCTTATACTTCTCAAGGAACTCCTCAGCCCCGGAGAAAGCAATCTGATTGATATACTTATTAATGTCATCGGCATCCATGCCTATGCCATGGTCGGAGATAGTAAGTGTGCGTGCCTCTTTATCGACTGATACTTTTACGTTAAGAGTGCCGAGTTCGCCTTTGAATTCTCCGAAAGAACTGAGAGTAGAGATCTTGCGGGTGGCATCAACAGCGTTACTTACCAATTCGCGCAAGAAAATTTCATTATCGCTATAAAGGAATTTTTTAATGACGGGGAAAATATTTTCAGTAGTTACCCCAATTTTTCCTGAAGTCATAATTTGAAAATGTTTTATAATTTGTTTGTCGGTTATATCATTGTTAGAGCTCTTCCGACCCCACTCCGCAGGGTTGGCGGGGAGAGTGGAGCAAGCTGAAGCTTGCTACCGGTGGGAATGGCAGGAGGGGAGTTTGGGATGCTCCTTTCTATATTTTTAGAACAAATAGCGTGCCAAAAGGGTTGATGGAGGAACTTAATGAGAATACGGGGTTATTCTCCGGGCAAGCATACGAGGGGATGTAAAGGGTAGGGGGTTATTCTCCGGCGAGGAGGCGTGCGGGAACTTTCTTCTGACTGAGGCGGGAGGGGAGCCAGAGGACGCAGAGGATAATGCCGATAACGGATGCGTTCAGGATCAGGATGGCAGGTGCTGAAAGTTTTACGGGGACGAAATCGATATAATAGGATTCTGCATCAAGGTGCATGAAATGAAAGCGTTGCTGAAGATATAAGATACCAATCCCTATGATATCGCCGATTGCCAGCCCAATTAGAGCTATTCTGACGGATAACAGAAGGAATATTCTCCCTATCAAAGCGCGTGACGCTCCCAGAGCCTGCATAAGAGCGATGAAGCGGACTTTATCCATCATCAGAATAAGCATTCCGGAGCATAGGGTTACACATGCCACAATCGTCATCAGTACCAGAACCACCACGACATTCATGTCAAGCATTGAGAGCCATTGGAAATATGCCGCTCCTGTCTGTGTGACACTCTCAGCACGGTAAAGTCGGTAGATCATCCCCTGCTGATAGGCGCTTATAAGATTATCGGTGAGCAAATCGGCTGTCTGATCAACACGAGAGAGGTCGGCGACAGATACGGCGAGAGATGTGCCCTGTCCCGGAGTCAACGCTGCGAGATTCTGGATAAGGCGCAGACTGCCATATATGAAAGAGTCATCATACGCCTCGAAATGAGAGTCAAACACACCTGCGATCTTCAACTTGCGGACACGCAGTTTATCGGTTATGAAATACGTGTCAACGCTATCGCCCGCACTTAGAGAGAGTGCGTCGGCAACCTTACTGCTTATCACAATCAGATTATCCGATTCAGAAGAAGAATAATCAGGAAGCGAACCTTTCAGCAGACTTGAACTGATAAAATCCTTTAGCGATTCACCCTCCAGAGATTTCAGATACACACCCTTGAAATCACCGGCAGGTTTCAGTATGGCAGGTATAGATGCCTGAACTGCGACATCCGTGACACCCGGAGAAGAGAGAATGATTTTATTCAGAGTCGGAGTCAGAGTGAGGATAGTGCTACGGTCTGATTCGGAATAGTCATCATCAGAAATAGATTCCGGATCGGGAGCGGACTGATGGAGTGTCAGAAGAATATGGGAGTTGAATCCGGAGACCTTGCGCGTGATTTCATCCTTGAAACCCATGACGATAGCGATTGCACCCATCATGACAATGACGGAGAGAGCCACGGCAGTGACTGCCACCCGTACAGCCGGAGAAGAGCGATGTCCCTGAGAAGAGAGGGATAGGCGACGCGCCAGGAAAAAAGAAACACCCATTTTCTTATTAGACTTACTTATTTGAAAAAACTTTTTACAAAATTACGAAAAAATTTGTGAAATACTCTTTCAATCATTATCTTTGGAAATTGAATAGGGAAAACATCACAATCATCATGAAGGAGTGATGTGGAAAACTCTACTTCATACCTTAAATCTGAAACTAAAACATTTGAAATGGAAGAAAAACTTGTCAAGACCTGTCTGCATGATCGCCATGTAAAACTCGGAGCGCTCATGTCGCCCTTCGGCGGATTCGATATGCCGATACAATATGCAGGTATAACCGAAGAGCATAATGCAGTGCGTCAGCATGTCGGAGTGTTCGATGTCAGCCACATGGGGGAGGTCAGAGTGAAAGGCGAGGATGCATATAAATTCGTCAGCCATATTTTTGTCAATGATGTCACCGGCGCACCAGACGGTCAGATCTTTTACGGCATGATGTGTTATGAAAATGGAGGCACAGTCGATGATCTCTTGGTGTATAAAGTAAACGACGAAGAATATTTCCTTGTCATCAATGCCGCCAACATCGATAAAGATGTAGAATGGATTAAGAGCAATGCAGCCGGCTTCAATGTGGAAATCACAGATGAGTCACCGAAATACGGAGAAGTGGCGGTTCAGGGTCCCGAAGCTGAAGCTACTGTAGAGAAAGTGCTTGGAATCCCCTGCGCGGACATACCTTTCTATAATTTCAAGACACTGGAAAAAGATGGAGAGGAAATCATCATCAGTCGCACTGGATATACAGGTGAAGACGGTTTTGAGATCTATGGTTCGCATGATTTCATCCGCAAGGTATGGGATAAACTCATGGAAGCCGGGGTTCAGCCCTGCGGACTCGGATGTCGCGATACATTGCGATTTGAAGTCGGTCTGCCCCTCTACGGGGATGAACTTGCTGCCGACATAACTCCGATTGAAGCAAGTCTGAGTATGTTTGTTAAGCTTGACAAGCCGGAATTTATCGGCAAGGAAGCGCTCGCAAAGCAGAAAGCGGAGGGAGTGACCCGCAGAATTGTCGGCGTAGAACTTGAAGGCTCCGCAGTGCCCCGACATGGCTATCCGGTACTTGTAAACGGCGAGAAGGTAGGAGAGGTGACAACAGGTTATAAATCCATATCTACAGGAAAGAGTGTAGCGATGGCTATGATCAATAAGCCCTACGACAAGCTTGGCACAGAAGTGGAAATTCAGATCCGCAAAAAGACCTTCCCCGGCAAAGTCGTGAAGAAACGTTTCTACGACAAAAACTACAAAAAATAAGCAAATAATAATTACACAATAGAATCTTAAAAAATGAGCAAGATTTTAGACAATCTCCGCTATGCGGATTCCCACGAATGGGTGAAATTGGAAGGCGATATCGCCACAGTCGGTATTACTGATTACGCACAGCATGCCCTCGGCAGCATCGTGTATGTCGACATGCCCGAAGAAGGGGATGAAGTGACAGCCGGAGAAGAATTCGGAGCAGTAGAATCCGTTAAGGCTGCCAGCGATCTTATCTCGCCCGTCAGCGGTGAGGTCGTGGAGATCAACACATCGCTCGAAGACAGTCCCGAACTCGTGAATGAGGATGCATTCGAAAACTGGATCATGAAAGTAAAGGTTTCAGATCCGAGTGAAATCGAAAATCTCCTTGATGCAGAGGCTTACGCAAAGATCTGCGAAGAATAATTTAAGGGAAAGTCAAGTCGACAAAGGAAAAATGCACAACGCCAATGTTCCTCCCGGTCATTCAGTCTCCGGAGGGTTCATTGGCGTTGACTGCAATAGCCCAAGACCGAAAAAAATAGGGAGAAAGAAGCCCATAAGGGTATTCATTCTCCATTAATAAGATTCTAATATATGAGCAATAAATTCATTCCTCACACAGAAGAGGATATTCGCCTGATGCTTGATAAAATCGGCGTCAGCAATATAGATGAACTATATAGTGATGTTCCGCAGGAGGTCATTTTCAAAGAAGAATATGATATACCCTCCGCGATGTCAGAAATCGAATTGCGCAAGCATTTTGAGGAACTCGGAGAGAAGAATAAAAAACTGACAGTCTTTGCAGGGGGAGGAGCCTATGATCATTATTCGCCCTCAGTGATCAATCATTTACTTGCACGCAGCGAGTTCTATACAGCCTACACACCCTACCAACCTGAAATATCGCAGGGAACGCTTCAATATATTTTCGAATATCAGAGCATCATCAGCGAGCTGACCGGCATGGAAGCTACGAACGCCTCAATGTATGACGGCGCTACGGCTACTGCTGAAGCCATGTTCATGATGGTCGCATCCGCCAAGAAGAAAAACCGCGTGCTGATCTCTTCCACAGTAGCCGACCGGGTAATAGAAGTAGTGAAGACCTACGCGAAATTCCATGGAGTGGATCTGACTATAATTCCCGAAGCCGAGGGGGTGACCGACCTTGACGCAATGAATGCAGAATTAGCGAAAGGGGATGTAGCCGGAGTTATTCTTCCGACTCCTAATAAATATGGTATTTTGGAAGATCTGTCGGGGGTAGCCGACGCGATTCATGCAGCCAAAGCGTATCTTGCCATTAATGCTGATCCTTCAGCTTTGGCAGTTATCAAAACTCCGGCTGAATGGGGTGCTGACGTAGCCTGTGGCGATGGTCAGACTCTCGGAATGCCGTTAAATTTCGGTGGACCCTACCTCGGTTATATTTCCTGTGCGAAGGGGATGTTGAGAAAGATGCCGGGTCGCGTGGTCGGTGCAACGAAAGATGCTGATGGCAAGCGAGCTTTCGTGTTGACTCTTCAGGCACGTGAACAGCATATACGCAGAGAAAAAGCAACTTCCAATATCTGTTCGAATCAATCCCTCATGACGCTATACGCTACAATCTATGTTGCGCTCATGGGCAAACAGGGAATGAAAGAACTGAATCGTCTTGCCTGCGACGGCGCTCATTATCTCTACAATAAACTTATCGAGAGCGGACATTTTACTCCCGCATATCCCGGCAAGCCCTTCCTTAAAGAATTCGTGGTGAAGACAGACCTTGATATAAAGGCTCTCAATGCCCGACTCCTTGAACATGGAATCATGGGTGGCATAGATATGGGCGACGGCAGATTGGCATTTGCCGTGACAGAGAAGCGCACGAAAGAAGAAATCGACAACCTGATAACTCTCATGCTTGCGTGAATCAGAAAGTCAAACTTCCAAAACCGAACACAGCAATGAAATACTACGATAAACTGATATTTGAAATCTCTCGTCCCGGCAGAAAGGGTTATGAACTTCCCAAGACAGATTTCGGGAAAGACGCATTTTCAGAAATGCCCTCACAGCTTATGCGCGGTGAAGAAGCCGACCTTCCCGAAGTAAGCGAGCTTGACGTGGTCCGTCACTACACAAACCTGAGCAACAAAAACTTCGGTGTCGACACCGGTTTTTATCCCCTCGGATCATGCACGATGAAGTATAATCCGAAAATCAATGAAGAAGTAGCGGCAATGCCTGCTTTCACATCCATTCATCCCCTTCAGGATGAAAAGACTATTCAGGGAGCGTTGGAACTTTACTGGAATCTCCAGCATGCTCTCGCGAATATCGCCGGTTTGTATGAATTCACTCTCAATCCTTACGCGGGTGCACACGGCGAGCTGACGGGTCTGATGGTCATGAAGCAGTATCACCTTGCGAACGGCGACACGAAGCGTACAAAAGTGATTGTTCCCGATTCAGCTCACGGCACTAATCCGGCGTCAGCAATGGTGGCAGGACTTCAGGTCGTAGAGGTGAAATCGAAGCCCAATGGTTCGATTGACGTAGAAGATCTTAAGCCGCTTCTGGATGACACTGTGGCAGGCATCATGATGACAAACCCGAACACTCTCGGAATGTTCGAGACCGAAATTATGGAGATTGCCAAACTCGTGCACGAAGCCGGCGGACTGCTCTATTACGACGGAGCGAACCTCAATCCGCTTCTCGGCAAGGTGCGTCCCGGCGACATGGGCTTCGACATAATGCATATAAATCTTCACAAGACATTCTCCACACCCCACGGCGGTGGAGGTCCGGGTTCAGGTCCTGTCGGTGTGACGGAGCGTCTTGCCAAATTCCTACCCAATCCGAAGGTGAAGAAAAATGAAGATGGCAGCTTCACTATCATCACTGATGAGAACAGCCTCGGAAGTATTTCTACGTTCCTCGGAAACTTCGGTGTAATGATGCGTGCGTATGCCTATATCCTCACCTTGGGTAAAGAGAATATCCGCAATGTCGGACCGATGGCTACCCTTAACGCCAACTATATCAAAGAATCTCTCAAGGATGATTATCTGCTTCCGATCGAGGGAGTCTGCAAGCACGAATTTGTGTTCGACGGGTTGAAGGATAAATCCACCGGTGTGACAACGCTTAATGTCGCAAAACGCCTTCTTGACTATGGTTTCCATGCGCCGACAATCTATTTCCCGCTTCTCTTCCATGAAAGCATGATGATAGAGCCGACGGAGACGGAAAGTCTTGAGACACTTGATGAATTTATCGAGGTCATGCATAAAGTAGCCGCAGAATCAAGAGAGATACCTGAGCTCGTAAAAGATGCACCGGTTACAACTCTCGTTCGCAAACTGGATGAGACCACGGCTGCTAAGAATCCTATTCTGACATATCGTCAGCTTAAAGCAGAACAGGCTTAATATACACATAAGCTATGCAGGAATCAGATATCATTATCATCGGGGCAGGTCCCGGTGGATATGAGACGGCTTTGGCAGCTGCTAAAGCCGGGAAAAGTGTGACGCTGTTCAATGGCGATCGCCTCGGGGGCACATGTCTTAATGAAGGATGCATACCGACAAAATGTCTTTGCAAGAATGCTGAAGTAATCGGCACATTCAGAAATGCCGAAGAATTCGGTATAGATGATTTTACGTTCTCACTGGATTACAATAAGGTCGTAGAACGCAAGGACAGGGTTGTCGGTCAGTTGCGCGATGGAATTGCGATGATGCTCAAGAGCGCGAAGGTGAATGTCGTAGAGGGTAAAGCCCGGTTTGTAGATGAGCATATAGTCGAATGTGTCGAAAACGGCGAGCAATACAGAGCTGAAGATATCATAATCGCTACAGGTAGTGAATCTCGTTCGCTCCCCATTCCCGGGCATGATCTGGAATGTGTAAAAGACAGCACACAGATGCTTTCAATAGATTACATTCCGGCATCCTTGACGATTATCGGCGGGGGAGTAATCGGTCTGGAATTTGCGAGCATCTTCGCTGCATTCGGCTCGCAGGTGACTGTGATTGAATTTATGAAGCAGATTCTCCCTCCCTTTGACTCTGACATTGCCAAGCGACTGAAGCAAGCCTTGACAAAGCGCGGTATAAAGATTATTACTTCTGCAGCTGCGAAGAAGATCGAGCAGAATGAAGACTACGAGATTGTCGTCACTTATGAAAGTAAGGGGAAGGAAGAGACAGTCGTTTCTACCGATCTACTCATGGCAGTCGGCAGGTCTCCGCGTGTGGAGGGTCTGAATCTCGAAGCGGCAGGAGTTGAATACTCTCTGAAAGGGATTCCGGTAGACGACAGTATGCGCACGAATCGCGAGCACATCTACGCTATCGGAGATGTCAATGCCCGCATGATGCTCGCTCATGTAGCTACATTTCAGGGATTCCGTGCACTTCATTCGATTGAGGGTGTGGCAGACGAAATCCGCTTTGATATTGTGCCATCAGCCGTGTTCACTGTGCCGGAATGTGGAATGGTCGGAAAGACCGAGGAACAATGTAAGGCAGAAGGGCTGGAGATTGAGATTGGTCAAAGCTTCTTCAGGGCAAATGGAAAATCCCTCACGATGGGCGAGTCTGAGGGTCTTTGCAAGCTGATTTTTGAGAAGAACACAGGAAAGCTTATCGGAGCGCACATTATGGGTGTTGAGGCTGCTGATCTTGCGCAGCAATGTGCTGATCTGATGAACGCCGGCGCTACACGCCACTCAATGTCGCAGATAATCTTCTCCCACCCAAGTGTCAGCGAAGTCATCATGGCAGCTCTTCATGCCGTGAAATAAAGCCGGGATACAGAGCGGAGAACTCCGACATCCCGATAGTAATCAAAAGCCCGAACGAGCAGATCGTTCGGGCTTTTTGCAGAATGGGGTATAAAATCAACCCTTGATTCCGTATGGGAACCAAGGGTTGAAAAGTTAACTAAAACAAAATGAGTGAGGGAGCTGAGGGAAATTAGAAGGGAAGGTCGTCGCCTTCATCCTTCACGCCCGGAGTTGTAGCAAAGGGGTCTGCATTCGCACCGGAGAAGGGATCAGCAGCAGGAGCTCCCGTGGATACGGGCTGGGGCTGAGCGAAGGGCTGATCGGCACCGGGTTGAGCCTCACGAGCGGCGTAAGCACGGATGTCGGTGTACCAGCGTTCGTTGAACTCGCGGCTGTCAATGTCGAAAGAGACAGTATAAGTTTTGCCGACCTCAAAGTTAAGGTTATCAATAGTGGCGTTCATAGCGTCAACCTTAATCTTACGGGGATACTGACCGAATGTCTCAAATACCCAGCTTTTCTTTCTCCAGTTGTTGCCTCTTGCGGAAACTCCACCCTGCTCGGGAAGTTCCATTATAAGTCTTGCGGTAAATTCCATTAATATATGATGTTAATAATGTGAAATCTGAATAAATCTCATTGCTGCACCTCCGACGTTATATAAAAATTATATAAGGGAGGAGGAAAGAATTGCCATAAGCGGCAAGTTGTAATTGCGAAGATACTAAATTTTCCCTAAATTTGTAGCATAAAACCTCAATTAAATTTTCAATCGAAAAAAATGAAAGAGACAAACGTCAACAAAGAGATTCCGGAGGCGGGGGATATAGAAGAACTGCAAAAAGCCTTTCCTTCTCTTAGCGATACTCAAATAGAGCAGTTCCGGAAGATGATGGAGTTATATCCGGAATGGAATGAAAAAATTAATGTGATATCGCGCAAAGATATTGAAAATCTACTGACAAATCATATCCTTCATTCACTCGCCATTGCTAAATTTCTGCAATTCTCGCCCGGTTCAAAAGTGCTGGATATCGGCACAGGCGGCGGATTTCCCGGTCTGCCGCTTGCCATCATGTTCCCTGACGTCCATTTTCATCTAATCGACAGAATCGGCAAGAAGCTTCGCGTGGCGTCAGATATAGCAGAAAAATTAAATCTGAAGAATGTCAGCATTCAGCACGGCGACGTCGGAGAGTGTCATGAAAAATTTGATTTCGTGGTCAGCAGGGCTGTAATGCCGCAGGAAGACCTTCTTAAGCTTATCCGAAGGAATGTATCAAAGGAGGGACGCAACGCCCTTCCTAACGGTCTTATCACGCTTAAAGGGGGAGATTTGCAGGAAGAACTGAAGAATCTGAAGGCGCGTACGGAAGTTGTAGAGATTTCAGACTACTTCCCTCAGGAATTCTTCAAGACGAAAAAGATTGTATTCACAGTCGTATAAAGTCAGAGACTTCGTTCTCAACCATTGATAGGGAAGAGGCGTTGAAATAAGGAAAGACAAACGCAACAAAGAATACAAGATTATGAAAATAGCGAAATTTGAATTTTCTCTTTTCGGCATCAATACATACGTAGTATTTGATATACACAGCAAAGAATGTGTGATAATAGATCCCGGAATGATAAATGATGAAGAGCGCGAGGCAATGAGACGCTTTATCTCAACGAATGATCTGAAAGTGACAGGCATTATAAACACACACATGCATGTGGATCATGTCATAGCAGATCAATGGAGTAAAAAAGCCTTTGACGCTCCCATAATGGCTCATATCGACGATCTGCCATTGGGAGAAAGGGTAAAGGAGCAGGCGCAAATGTTTGGAGTGCCATTGGAGACGGAGAATGTGATTGTCGACCGCTGGCTTGTTCCCGGCGACAAGATAAAGGTCGGAGATGGGGAACTGGAGGTTATCCACGTTCCGGGACATTCCAAAGGGAGTATAGCCCTTTATGATGCAGCTGATGGTTTTCTGATCTCCGGCGATGCTCTATTTGCAGGGAGTATCGGGAGAACTGATCTGCCGGGTGGTTCGATGCCGCAACTCATAGACAGCATCAAGAGCAGACTGCTCACATTACCCGGAGACACCATCGTCTATCCTGGGCATGGACCTGCCACGACAATATCCAAAGAGAAGCGTCAGAATCCATATCTGCAATGATTCTGATGCTATCCCACTGATTCAGGTTATATTTAATACTTTGCGCCCGCGTTTAGTACTTAAGCCGAGAGTCAGGAAGGGGAGGGATAGCAAGATATAAAAAGGAAAAGGGCTGATTTGCTAAGCAAATCAGCCCTTTTGAAGTGTCCGAGATGAGAATCGAACTCACACGGCCTAATGGCCACTACCCCCTCAAAGTAGCGCGTCTACCAATTCCGCCACCCGGACAATTCAGAGTTAAGAGGGATAAATTTGGAGCGAAAAACGGGACTCGAACCCGCGACCCCAACCTTGGCAAGGTTGTGCTCTACCAACTGAGCTATTTTCGCAAATAGTGTCCGAGATGAGAATCGAACTCACACGGCCTAATGGCCACTACCCCCTCAAAGTAGCGCGTCTACCAATTCCGCCA